>VBMN01000124.1 GCA_005878385.1 Methanobacteriota archaeon | reverse complement strand
GGAGCGGGCGGCCTGGTTTGCCTTTCACATCCTCGCGTCGGACCTGACGACGTCCGGAGTCGCCCCGGAGTACGTCACGATGGACTGGAACCTCCCGATGGACATCGAGGACGACCAAATCGAAACGATGCTCCGTGTGATGGATCGCGAGTGCCGGAGGTATGGGGCGGCGATTGTCACGGGCCACACCGGCCGCTACGAGGGGTGCGCCTACCCGATGGTGGGCGGTGCCACGTTCCTGGCGATCGCTCCGAAGGACGGCTGGATCACCGCAGACATGGCGAAACCCGGGAACCGCCTCCTGGTCACGAAGACTGCGGCGTTGGAGGCGACGGCGATCCTCGCGAACACGTTTCCCGACCTCGTGCAGAAGAAGCTCGGCGCCGAGGTGACCTCGCGGGCGCGAGCCTTGTTCGAATCGATGAGCACCGTGGAGGACGCCCTCACGGCCGCCTCCGTAGGGCTTCGCAGCGATGGCGTCTGGGCCATGCATGATGCGACGGAGGGCGGAGTCCGGAACGCCGTCTGGGAGATGGCCCAGGCCTCGGGCCTCGGCGTGGACGTCGACTTTTCGAAGGTCATTGTCGCACCGGCCGTCGCCGAGGTCTCGAACCTGTTCGGAATGGAGCCTCTCGATGCGATCAGCGAAGGCACGCTGTTGATCGCGACCGAAGTCGACACAGCGGCGAAGGTCCTCGAGAGCCTCCGCAGGAAAGGAATCTCGGCGGTCGACATCGGCGCGTTCACCAAGAAAGGCCGACCGTGCTGGGATCGCGGACGCGTGTTCCGCCCCGCGGATCGAGATCCATTCTGGATCGCTTTCAGTCGCGCGCTCTCTGGGGAGATTACCTGAGCCGCCCTCGCGGACGAACGGGACGCCTCAGTGGCGTGTACCTGGTCACGTCCACGAAGCGACCCGTCGCAAGACTCCTCACGATCGTCGGCGAGGCTCTCGAAGGAGGCGCCTCGATCGTGCAACTCCGGGACAAAGGCATCTACACGCCCGAGGAGAGGTCCGAGGCCGCCCGAGGCGTCCGAGGCCTTTGCGATCAACATGACGTACCGTTCCTCGTGAACGACGATCCTGAGCTGGCGCGCCGCTTCCGTGCCGATGGCGTCCACGTGGGTCGCGAGGATCCGTCGCCCCGGACCGCGCGGTTGGTCCTGGGACCACGGGCGATCGTCGGGGTGACCGTGTACGGCAAGCCGGGGGAGGAGGAAGCCGCGGCGACCGCGGGCGCCGACTACCTGGCGCTGGGACCGTTCTTTCCGAGTCCGACGAAACCCAAAGAGCCCGTCTTGCCGCTCCAACTTCTCGATGAAGTCGTCAAACGTTCACGGCTCCCCGTGTTTGCGATTGGAGGCGTTACCGCGGAGAACGCGGGCCTCTTCGCTAAACACGGCGTCGCCGGGGTCGCGGTCATTTCTGCGATCATGGACGCGGGCGATCCGAGCGCGGCCACCGAGGCGATTCGGCGAGCTTTCACCGTGGGCGCACTCGCTTGATCGATCTCGTGCGCACGCACGGAAAACGCGCGCGCGAAGAATCCTCGCTCGGTAACATCGGGCAACAAACGATTAAATAGAGCCCCTTTCCTGCAAACCCCTCCGTGCGACGACTCATTGTGACGGAGAAGTTCAACGCGGCGGTCCGCATCGCGACCATCCTCAGCGATGGAAAGGCGAAGCGGACGAACGTGGAGGGCACCTCCGTCTTCGAGTTCAGTCAAGGGGACGACCGTGTCCGGGTCGTCGGTCTGCGCGGCCACATCATCAACCTCGACTACCCGGAGGCCCTGAATGACTGGGCCCGGGTCGATCTGAAGGAACTCGTCTGGGCGGAGCCGCAGAAGATCGTGACCGCCGGGAAGATCGGTGCGGCGTTGAAGCAACTTGCTGTGGACGCCGACGAGGTCATCATCGCCACGGACTTTGACCGGGAAGGCGAACTGATCGGCGTCGAGGCCCTCGGCCTGATCCAAGAAGTGCGACCCGAGGTCCGCGTGAAACGAGCGCGGTTCTCGGCGTTGACGAAATGGGACATCGAGAGCGCCTTCGCGAACCTCGTGGAAGTCGATCATCCGCTCGCGTGGTCCGCGGAATCTCGTCAGTCGGTGGACCTCGCCTGGGGCGCGGTCCTCACCCGCTTCCTCTCCATCGCATCGAAACAACTCGGCCGGGACTACCTTTCTGTCGGCCGGGTCCAGAGCCCGACCCTCGCCCTCGTCGTCGACCGAGAGCGGGAGATCGAGGATTTCGTCCCGCAGGATTACTGGACCCTTCACGCCCGGTTCCGCAAGGATGCGGACGGCGTCGCGGTGGAGTTCGAAGCGAATCACGAGCATGGCCCGTACTGGGCGCACCCGGAGGCGGAGGCCGCCTTCGAGTTGGCCGAACGTGCGCCGCAAGGACTCGTCCGCGAGTACATCCAAAACGAACGCGAAGAGCGTCCGCCTCCTCCGTTCAACACGACGATGTTCGTCGCGGAGGCGAATCGCATTGGCTTCGGCGCCGCGCAGGCGATGAAGATCGCGGAGGATCTCTACCAGTCCGGGTACATCTCCTACCCACGCACGGACAATACGGTCTATCCGTCCACCGTGAACCTCCGAACCGTCCTCGAGAAACTCCACGATTCACCTTTTGCGTCGGAGGCACGAGTACTCGCCGCGCAAGAGCGGATCGTCGCGAGTCGAGGTCGTACCCAGGCGACGGACCACCCGCCGATCTACCCGGTCCAGGGTGTCACGCGAGAAAAGCTGAAACGGAACGATCACTGGGCGATTTACGAGCTCGTCGTGCGGCGCTTCTTCGCCACGGTGGCACCGAACGCGATCGCCGAGACCGCGGAAGCGAAGATCGACCTCGGCGGCCAAGTTTTCCTCGCAGAAGGATACCGGATCAAGGATCCGGGATGGCGGAAATACTACCCATATTGGACGGTCCGAGAGACTATCCTGCCTGCTCTCACGACTGGCGAATCGTTGGACCGTGTCGGGCCTGTGGCACTCCGCGAGGACCGCACGAAACCTCCAGCGAGGTACAGCGAGGGTTCCCTGATCCAAGAGATGGAACGAGTCGGCCTCGGGACGAAGTCCACGCGGCACGAGATCATCAAGAAGCTCTACGACCGGAAGTTCATCGAAGGGAAGTACCCGAAGCCGACGACGAGTGGGCGCGCGGTGATCGAGGCCCTTGAGGATCACGCACAGCGAATCACGGAACCGGAGATGACCGCCCACCTCGAAGCGGACATGGAGGCGATCGCGACGGGGACTCGTGCCCGGGAGGACGTCGTCCGGGAATCCCAACAGATGCTCAGTGAGGTCCTCGAGACGCTCGAGGCGAACCGCGAGGCGATCGGCCAGGAGATCGAAGCGGCGCTCCGGGAGCAGAACTACATCGGCAAATGCAACGTGTGCCAGGAAGGGAACCTCACCGTCATCCGATCTCGACGTGGTTCCCGTTTCCTCGGATGCGACCGCTACCCCGCGTGCCGGAACACGCATCCGCTGCCGCAGATGGGGATCATCCAAGGAGCGGAAGAGAACTGCCCGGAGTGCGGCGCGCCGATGATCAAGCACACGGATCGCGGCCGCACCACGACCTACTGCGTCGCATCCGATTGCCCCTCCGTCCGTGTGAAGAATTTCATCGGTCGCTGCGAGAAATGCGGAACCGGCGAGCTCACGATTCGCCACGGCAACTACGGGAAGCGGTTCGTCGGGTGCTCGAGTTACCCGGCCTGCGACAACTCGTACCCGCTGCCGCAACGGGGTCTCATCGTGCCCACGGAAGACCGCTGCAAGTCGTGCGGACATCCGGTAATCAAGGTCATCTCCCGCGGCCGGCCACCGTGGGTCCTCTGTCTGAACATGCAATGTCCCGCGAAGGAAGCGAAGCGCAAGAAGGCGGGAACGGTGAAGGTCAAGGCGAAGGGCGGCGCGAAGCGAGCGCCGAGAAAGAAGAAGCCGATGCCGGTCCCCATCGCACCGGACCTTCCGACCGGCTAGGGAGTCCGCATGAACCGGATGAACTCCTCCAGGGTCTTCGGCTGAAGCGTGTAGTTCGTCCGTTTCTCTTCGCCGATCGTCGAGATGCGGCTCTTTCCGTAGTGATGGCCCGGGCAGACGACCAGCTCGTCATCCATCTTGCGGACCTTGTTGAACAGGGAATCGTACATCTGTTCCACGCTGGACCCGGGGAGATCCACGCGGCCGCAGTCGCCCACGAACAAGCAGTCCCCGGTGAAGGCGTGCCCCGCGACGAGGTAGCAGCAGGAGTCGGCGGAGTGGCCCGGCGTGTGAACGACCTTCACCTTGAGCTCTCCGACCTTCACGACGGTGCCGTCCTCCAGGACGAGGTCCTTTCGGACGTTGCTGAGTCGATGGGCCGCGACCTTCGCGCCGGTCTCGTTGGCGAGCCGCTCGTTGTCGAACACGTGATCCGAATGATGGTGCGTGTCGAAGATGAACGCGATCGTGTATCCGTTCTCGTCCGCAACCTTTTGGAGGACGCGCGCGTCAAAGCTCGGATCGACCACGGCCGCGACCTTGCTCGCGGGATCGCCGATCACGTACCCGAAGTTCTGCATCGCGCCGATGAGATGTTGCTCGAAGAACATGGACCGCTCGACAAGTCGCTGTCCGGGTTAAGCGTTCTCGTCGGAGCGGAGGACAGGCCTAGGCCCTTGGCGAAGGGGAGCCGAGCTCCGTGCTCGAACGACCCTTGCCACCCAGCGTATCGAACGGGGAGGATATGGAGGGGCGGTTGGCAACCGCGTCGTTCTTGGGATTCCTTGTTCAGGTCGCTCACATGCGACATCGACCCGCGTGCTAGCCCCCTATCCCCCTGGGAGGCATCCTCCCCTTGGGCAACATGCGGCTACAAGTCCTCGCCATCCTCGAAAACGGCGCCTCGAAAATCCTCCCGAAAGGGACTGACACTCTCCGGGTCCTCCTCATCCTTCCCAATCCGGAGGGGGCGCCGAAGTTGGAGAGCGAAGCCGCACAGCGCCGTCTTCCGGCCTCTCCGATCCGACGCCGAGTCATGGCATCCCTCGCGGGGTCTGGCTGAACGGCCCGAGACCTAGCGTCCGCTGCCCGATTCTCGAATGAGGTCGAGCCGCTGCGTTCCCGTGTCGGAATCGAATCTAGCGGGATCGCTTGGAGGACTTCTTGGCCTTGCGCCCAGTCCGCTTCGGCGCCTTTCGCGCAGCCTTTCGGGCGGGACGCGGTGGCGCTTGCGCCTCATAGAGGGCCAGCGTGATCCCAGTCGGGTCCTGGAAGACGGCGAACCAGCCCATGCCGGGAATCTCTTGCTTCGGCATTTTCACCGCGCCCCCGGACGAGGTGATCTTGCGTAGTGTGTTCTCGATGTCCTCCGTGAGGACGTAGTCGAGGATCCCTGCAGGCAGGTTCTCCGCCTGCTGGAGTCCGCCGCCAGGTGCGCTGGGCGGCTGGAACATCGAGTAGTTCATCTGCGGCATGTCCTCGAATTTCCAACCGAAGACGTCCTTGAGGAACGACTTCGTTTTCTCGGGTGCGTTCGAATGGATCTCCACGTGCACAATGCTGTTCGGTTTCTGAGCCATGTTTTTCATCCCCCCTTCTCGAAGGATACGACGGCATGCGTCGGCGAGGTATTAAGTCATATCCTGAGGGGTTGGCGAAAGTGGCCCGCGATGTCGCACCTCATGGGCCGGACAGCGGA
>VBMN01000123.1 GCA_005878385.1 Methanobacteriota archaeon | reverse complement strand
CTTTCAAGAACCCTTGCCAATCCCCTGCTCCGGGCTCACGCACCCCTCGCCCGGGATGAATTCATCCTTCAGTCGCCCACAAATAGGGGTGAGTTCGATGCGTGGGCCAGGATTCGAACCTGGGAACCCCTTCGGGAAGGGATCTTGAGTCCCTCGCCTTTGACCGGGCTTGGCTACCCACGCGCGAGCCGCGACACACCCGGCGGCGTAAAATCTTTCCCGTCCCTCTTTCCTGACACGGAATCCGCAAAGCCTTATCGAGTCTCGACCCGTCTCGCGGTCGCGAGCGGCGCATATGTCTCGATACTTCACGAAGGAGTTTTTCGACGAAGTGGTGAATCGCCTGAACGCGGATCCCGAATGGTCCAAGAAAGCCACGGCCATCACGGCGAGAGTGGTCCTCACGTGTGTCGACCGCAACGCATCCTTCTTGCTTGATGTCGCGAATGGAAGGGTCTCGTCGTCGGAAGCGGCGGGAGATGTGCCGGCGGACTTCAAGTTCGAAGGGACTTACGATGCATGGGCTCAGCTCGGGAGAGGGGAGAAGGATTTCCAGAGTCTCGTGATGGGCGGCAAGATTCGATTCCGCGGTTCCATGCCGAGGATCATGGCCCTCATGGGAGTCCTGACCCGCATCACCGTGGTCGCTCGGGATATTCCCAAGGATTTCTGATTGAACGGCCAAAGAGGGCCACCGCGACGGCGAGGGACGCGAGTTCAAGGACCCCGATTCCGACGGCGGTCGCGACGAACACTAAGGTCCAGGGATCCGAACTGACGATGGCTACCTGGTCCGGTCCCGCAATGAGGAAGTGGCTCTGGAATCCGTAGACGAACGCGGCACCCATGACGACCGCAAGAAGGGCGGCGGCGAGGGTTCGGTTGAAACGCAGGATGGGGAGCGTGGCCACGGGGCCGATCAAGATCACCGCGAGGATGAAGGCGGTGTCGGGGGGCGCCGGGAGTATCTGCAACCACAGGTGGGCGATCGTGTGGACCAGGACCACACCCAAGTGGGCGAAAACGACGGCAATGAAGTAGGACTCAAGGCGGTTCATGGCCGGGTCGCCTTCCCGCGAGGAAATCCTTCGGATTGCCAAGCTGCGACGACTTCGTCGAGCCCTTCGGCGAACGTCGGATAGGCAGGCTGCCAGCGGAAGTCCGAACGGAACCGGGCATTCGATGTTGCGAAGGACGATGTGAGGAGTTCCGCGGTATACCGCCCGAGGACGAGGTGTGCCAGAGAACGCGGCAAGTGGCGTGGCGGTCGAGCTCCCAATCTCCTCGCGAGCGCGCCGAGATAGTCGGACAGCGCAACCGGCCGATCATCGACGACGTGCCACACGCCAGACTTCGGCCATTCGGACGCCGCCAAGAAGGCAGTCGCCGCATCGTCGGCATGGATCCAAGACCAGATTGCCGAGCCCCCATCGACGAGGACGGGTCGACCTCGGACGAGTGATTCGCCGAAAATTCGGGTGTGCCATCCGTCTGAGGAGTAGAACCCACCGCAGCGGAGGATCGCGGTTCGGAAACCGTGTGCGGCTCCCGCCTCTCGGGCGATCCGTTCCCCATCAAGGGAGGACGCGAGGATGGGATCGTTCACGGGATGCGCGTCCTCATCGAACGTCTGGCCGTCAGGACCGCGCACCGCCCACACGATGCCCTGCTGGAGATAGGCACCGGCCCCTACGCGGGCCGCCGCGGTCGTCAAACACTTCGTGCCCTCGCGGCGAATCCGATCGTTCTCGGCCCAATCCTTCCGATTCGTTCGAAGCTTCGTCGGGATCGCGGTCGCCACGTGAACGACGACACTGCATCCTTCGGCGGCGTTCGTCAGCGCGTCCGCATCGAACAAGTCGGCGCGCCGTGGCTCACCGCCGAGGGATCGGACGATCTGATCTCCCGCTTCCGTCCGCGTGAGCCCGACCGCGGAGTGGCCTCGGGCAACGAGCCGACGGACCAGGCGACGGCCAAGTACGCCGGTGGCACCCGCCACGAACACCCGCATCCTCCACGGATGTCCCTCAAACGATTAAATATCGCCGGATTCATGGGCCGACGAGAGCGGCAAGAGGGCGGAGACCATGGTCGATTTCGACCTCACGGACGAACAGCGGCTCATGCAGAAGACCGCCCATGAGTTCGCGGAACGGGAAATGCGGCCTCTCGCCTTGGAATACGACCGCAAAGGAACCGTCCCGTGGGAGGTGATCCGGAAAGCCCACGCCCTCAGCCTGGACACCGCGTTCATCCCCGAGGCGTACGGCGGCGGTGGTATCGACTCGACCCTGACCCACGTCATCGTGACGGAGGAGCTGAACTGGGGCTGCGCCGGGATGGCGACCGGCCTGATCGGGGCGGGCCTTGCGTATCTGCCGATCATCCACATGGGGACGGAGGATCAGAAGAAGCGCCTCCTCACGCGATTCACCGGACCTGAGGCGCGACTCGGGGCGCTCTGCCTCACGGAACCGGATGCCGGATCCGATGTGGCGAACATCTCGACGACCGCGACGAAGGACGGGGAACAGTGGGTCTTGAACGGGGTGAAGCGATTCATCACGAACGGCGGGATCGCCGACATCCACGTGGTCTTCGCGACCGTGGACAAGAACCTCGGCTACTTTGGAATTCGTGCCTTCGCGGTCGAGCATGACACCCCAGGCCTCAAGGCGGGCAAGGTCGAGGACAAGATGGGCGTCCGGGCAAGCCATACCGCCGAAGTGATCCTAGACGACTGTCGCATTCCGGCCGGAAACATGCTCGGTTCCGATGAGAAGACGGCGTTCTACGGAGCCATGAAGACACTCGAGTCATCGCGCCCGCTCGTGGCGGCGGGTGCGGTCGGCATCGCGCGGGCCGCGTACGAATACGCGCTCGACTACGCGCGGAAGCGGAAGGCCTTCGGCTCCCCGATCGCGAAAAAGCAGGCGATCGCCTTCATGCTGGCCGACATGAAGACGAAGGTCGAAGCGGCCCGGCTCCTGACCTGGCGTGCAGCCTCGATGAACGACCACGGCCTCCCGATGAACAAGGAGGCGAGCATGGCGAAACTGTTCGCCGCGGACATGGCGATGGAAGTCACCACGGACGCCGTCCAGATCCTCGGAGGCGCCGGCTACATGAAGGACGAGCCCGTGGAGAAGTGGATGCGGGACGCGAAAATCTTTCAGATCTGGGAAGGGACATCCCAGATCCAACGCGTCGTCATCTCGCGCGAGGAGATCGGCGAGCTCTAGGACTTTCGAGCGACGGCTTCGACTTTTTTGGGCGACTCAAGGAGAGAGCGAAGGAGCTTCCGTTCCTCGCGAATCAGGTTGAGGTACTCGTTGAACTCCTTGTCGCTCATCATCAGGAGCTTGGCCATGTGGTCGACGCTCTGTTTCACGAAGAAGTCGACGTCCTCAAGGCCCGCGATCGCCTCCGCCCAGCTCTGTTTCTCGCCGATCTGGTCCATCCGCTTCTCCAGCTCGACGAGGCGTGATGCCAGTGTGGGATCCTCGCGCACCGGGAGGCCGATCGTCGAGAGGGCCTTGAGGCTCTCCGCGGCCTTCTCCTCGTGATAGGTTGAGGACGATCCGCTTCCGTGGGACATGTTGAAGATTTCCGCGCTGGCTCGGTAGTACGTCTCGATGAAATGGTCCACGCGCTCTTCGCGGGCGACCTCGACCATGCCCGCATCGCGTAATTTGCGGATGTGGTGGTAGATCGCCTGCGGCGTCAGGTTCAATTCCCCCGCGATCTGGCTCACCGTCATCTCCTTCGCACGGAGGAGATAAATGATCCGCCGGCGAGTTTCGTCTCCGAGGAGCTGAAATGCATTGGGGTCTTTGATCGTCTTGAAGGCCTTCATGGTGCCTCGAGACAATGTATGTTTGTGGATGTTTATAACCGTTTCTATAATGAAAACGATTGTTTTATAAACAAGCGTTACTATGACACAAATATGCAGTATAACAAGGGAAATGGACGCTTGGTAGAGCGTCGGAGGGCCATCGACTCGCGGACCTTCCTCGACGCCACGCGGCCTCTGTGGCCTTCGACCGTCCCGGAGCCTTCGACCTGGAGGTGGCTCCGATGATGGCATCGGTGGCGTGGGCGATGGTCCGAGACGACCCGACAATGAAAGGGACGGACGTCGACCGATACGTGCGGCAGGAATATGGGGGACCGAACGCCGCTTGGCTGCTCTCAGGGAACGTCGCGCCGAGGCCCGCGGTGGAACCGGCCCACGGGGACGGCGTCAGCGAGAGCCTCTTTCGGCGCATTACGCAGGCGATCGTCGCCTTCCTCTGATCCCGACCCGCGTCCCTCGGCAGTCTTAAGCCCGGTATCGGCCGTGCCTCGGCAGTGGCGGCTCCTCTTGCCACCCGGATTCCGGAGCCCCTCCGGCTTCCGCGCGGCAGCGTCCGGGGCACCATTGCCCTCATCGTGACTGCGACGTATGCCTACCTCCTACTCCAAGACAAGCCGGTCCCGTCCGTCCTCGTCAATTCCGTGGTCGTCGTGATCGCCTTCTATTTCGGAAGTCGGGCGACGGCCGGCCCTCCGGTGCCCCCAGCCCCGGGACAGCCTCCCACCTTCGTGGTGCCCGCACCACGCCGAACGAAAGTTGTGCGCGGCCTTGTGCTCATTGGATTCCTGGGCCTCGCAGCCTGGTTCTTCCGCACGAACCGACCGTCCTTCGGCATTCCGGCCGAACTGGTCGCGGTGCTCGAGGTCCTCGGAGGTTACGCGTCCGGAATGACCGTGTCGTGGCTCGTCCACCGAAGAGCCCACGAGAACATGATCCGGAAGCGGTTCGCCACGATCGCTCGAGACCTGATCGCGGCGGGGGCCTTGGGGCTCGCCGCTTACATTTGTGTCGCTCTCGCAACCGGCCAAGTGACGGTCTTCGCGGATAAAGTCGCGGACGCCCTCTCTCTCGTCGTCACGTTCTATTTCGGGTCCCGGGTCATCGGTCACTGAAGACGGCTCTACTGGAGCGAACGCCGGCACCTCGTTCTCGATCAGTGAAGGTCAGGCGCCTCGTCCAGGATCTCGCGCTCTCGCATCTCGCGGCGTTTCCAACCCTCGAGGTCCGCGAAAAAGTACGGGAGGAGTCGCATGGACACGTACGAATTCATGAGCGGAATGCCGAGCGTCTCCGAGAAGATGAGCAGATTTACCGCATCGTTGTAGCGGATCCGCATCTTCATGTTCTCCGAGTAGAGGTCAAAGATGAAGAGACCCCAGAGGATTTCCTTCAGGACTTGCCATGCGCGCCGAGCCCGGCCCACGCCGTCCCCCGCCACAAGGATAGCTCGACTCGGGTAAGCATTTTCCCCATGGGACCGAGGGCTTTAGGCCGCTCGCGCGTATCCGTCCTATCGTGGCCGAGGTCGACCTGAGTCTCGCGGCGGTCCTCGTCGTGGCTGCGCTGTTCTTGGTCTGGTACTATGCGGCGTTCCTCTACACCCGACGCCTTGCGGGACGCATCGCGACGGAACTGAAGGACGCGTTGCTCGCCATCGGAGGGACAGCCCGCATCCGCTGGTTCGGCACGACGGCGTTCCGGATGACGACGGAGGACGCACGCCCTCCGTTCCGGCAAGTCTCCCTGACCGTGACCTTGCGGCCTCGGGAGATGCCGATCAACTGGGCGATCGGAACCGCCCAGGGCCGTCGAGATGCCGCCCTCGTCGAGGCGTCCTTGTGGAAGGGGCCCAAAGTCTCGTTCGAGCTGGTCGATTCCGCCACGCGGTTGGGGAAGCGACGGAGCCGCGCCCGATCGGACTGGTCGCCGGTCACCGTGAGTGGCCGCCCGATGCTGCTCGCATCCGACGATGACGGTCGGGTCCTCCGAATCGTCGAGGCACTTGACCCCGGGACCCTCGCACCTGTCATGGCGCTTCACGTCACCGCGGGGAGCGACCCCGGAATTGCGGCATCCGTGTCGGTGCAGCCGGGCGAGGCGGCACGGAGCCTCGTGGCGATCCGGACGCTCGCGGAGCGGTTGACGGGCTAATGGCAGCGCGACTTCTCAATCGGTGTTAGGAGGCCCTCCAACATCTCAGGCGATCCTTTGTGCATGAAGCGGAGGTCCACGGACCGCTGCGTCTCCCGGAGAATTGGGACCTTCGGCTCGGTCGGACGCCGATGGACGTCGACTATACCGTCTTCCTCGACGGCGTCCGTTGGGCCCAGGCGGGTCAGGCTTCCGCCTTGCTCGTGGATGCAAAGGCCGGGCGCGCGATCGAGTTGACAGTTCAAACGGCGCGTGAGTCCGTCTCGGCTCCGAAGCTCCTCGACGCCAGACATGGGACGTGTCGGATCGGGGGCCACGACGCGGCCTATGCGATCGGCGCCGCGAACTTCG
>VBMN01000082.1 GCA_005878385.1 Methanobacteriota archaeon | reverse complement strand
GATGGAAGTCGACAAGATCTACGAGACCCTCTTCAGCCACGGACGGAAGAAGCGGTACGCGGGTAAGGTCGCGTGGCCGGAGGAGCTGCGGGGCCAGATGGTCGTCCGCGGGTACGAGATCCGCCGGACGGACGCGTTCGACCTCCAGAGCGACGCCCAGAGCCGGGTGTTCGATCGAATCCTCGACCGCGACCAGGACGGATCGATCGCGCTCGCAAGACAGATCGTCGCGGAGGTCCGCACGGGGACGCCGCCACTCGAGGATCCGGACAAGGACCCGATCGAGACGCTCGTGATCTCCCGCACCGTGAAGGAGGAGAATCGCTACGTGAACCCGAATTCGATGAGCAACGTGATCGCCGCCCGGAAGCTCGAAGAGATGGGCGAGGAGTTCATGCCCGGGATGAAGGTCTCGTGGATCGTGACGGACTCGAAGAAGAGCCCGATGGAGGTCGAGCCGTATGTCTCCGGCCGGCCCTTCGACAAACGACCGGACTGGGAATACTACGCGCGACGGGTCGCGCAAACCCTCGCGTACATCACGGAAGTCTACGGATGGGACGAGAAGGCCCTCTTCACCGGGACGCAGCCCGCGCAACAGAAATCCCTGGATAGCGGGGACTTTGCGGGAGAGACGGCGCCTTCGGAAGGACCGCGCCGTGCGGAGAAGAAACTCACGCTCGAAGATTTCTTCTGAGGTGCACGATGGCCGTGACCGACGCCCTCTGCCGCTTCTGCGGATGGGAGGGTTCCAATCCCGTGCGGGACGCGCACGGCAGCCTCTTCTGTCCCAACTGCGGACGTCCGGCCGACTACAAGTTCGTCGTCGAAGAATTGAAGCGACAGGGACTCTGGAAGGCCTGAGGGAATGGCCCGCCGGGTATGCCGCGTCGTCGCGGTGGGAGACGCGATCGTCGACCGGATCACTCCCCCGATGCGTCCCCTTCCTCGCGGAGATTTCCAAGGCCACATCCCCGCATTCGAGACCCTCCCAGGAGGGAACGCGACGAACTTCGCCCTCCAGATCGCACAACTCGGGGCGAAGACCGCCTTCGTCGGCGTCCTCGGACGGGATTCGAATGCCGACCTTCTCCGGGAGGCGTACCGTCGGCATGGGGTACGCGCGATGGTCCGCACGGATCCAGGACACCCTACCGGCGCGACCGTGGCTCTATCCTGGACCGGCGGTGGCCGGGCGCTGATCACCTCGCTCGGCGCGAACGGCGAACTCCGCCTCCGGGATGTCCCGCCGAACATTCTGAATCGCTTCGATCATCTCCACCGGGCGGGCTTCTGGTGGACGCCGCGACTGATGGGTCGGCCGACCGCCCTTCTGTTGTCCCGGGCTCGACGCGCGGGGGTGGGCACGTCTCTGGACATGTCCACGGATCCCTTCGGATGGACAAGAGAGCATCTTCGTGCAGCCCGGATGGCCCTGCCGTTCGTCGACACATTTTTCGGGAATGAAGTCGAGGTGTCGGCGCTTGGAGGAGACCCGTCCCCGTTCGAGGCCGCCCGTCGGATCTGCGCGATGGGCGCGCGGGAGGTCGTGATCCACCGTGGAGACCGCGGGTCCGCCTGGATTTCGCCCGACGGCGTCGAAAAGGTCCCCGCCTTCTCGGTCCCGATCGAGAATCCGACCGGATGCGGGGACGTCTTCAACGCGGCCTACGTCTATGCTCGGTTTGGAGGCGATAACGTGAGGGACGCGCTGCGGTTCGCTAACGCATGCTCGGCCCTGCATATCCGGGATCGTCGGCACCCGTATTCTCGGTTCGCCGACGTCCGCCGATTCCTCGCCTCACGATTCACTCGGTCCTAGGTAGATTTTCACTTTCACCCATCCCCCTCTCCGGTCCGCGTTGATAACCAGGGCCGTCCTTAGAGCGAATATGGCCCTCGCCTCCGCGCACCCGCGTTCTTCCGTCCCCCCTGGGGCGTGGGCCATGCTGGGTCGGACGGATCTCGAAGCATCCACCTGCTGGGATTTTCCGACACAATCGGACGGACATCCGCGGGCCGGCGATGCGTCGTTCAACGGCGTCACGCCGGCCCGATGCGCCGGGAATCTCGTCCGGCGATATTCCCGACCCGGCCAACTCGTGATCGATCCGATGTCCGGCTCCGGCACGATCGGGGATGTGGCTCGCGCCCTCGGTCGACGGGCGATTTCGTTCGACCTTGTCCCGCGGCGGCGTGAATTGATTCGTGCCGATGCTCGGGCCTGGCCCATCCCGAATGGGATCGCGGCCCTCGCCGTGATCGACTCACCGTACTCGGATAACATCGCATACGGCAACGATCCTCGATGTCTCGGACGGATCTCGTGCCGCGATCCGCGCTTCTACGAGGAGATGCGCCGGGTCGCTATCGAGGCACAGCGCGTCCTGTTTCCCGGAGGAATCCTCGCGTGGATTATTGCGGACGAGTATCGTGGCGGAGTCTACACTCCGGCCGGGTTTCGATTGATGGACGTTCTCAGCGAGACGTTCGAGCCGATTGACACAATCGTCCTCGTTCGGCACCATGACCGATCCGCATCACCGATGTGGGAGCACCGTGCACGCCGATTCAACTTCTACCTTCGCGGATTCAAGTTCCTCTTCATCCTGCGGAAACCGGTTGGGGAATTAGGAGGTTGAGAGATGGCAACAGCAATCGAACGAACTAGCGAGGAGTCCAGGGCGATTGTGCTTGCGCTGCGAGTGCGACTCCAAGCCGCGGCGGCGCGACGGGACGACCGAATAAATGAACACGTGAGCCAACATTGGATCTCGTGGCGTAGTCGTAAGGGGAATCGGATTTTCGCCGAGGTTCGACCTCTCCGAGAACGAGTGCAAGTCTTCCTCCTTCCATCGCCACGGGACTTACGGGATGGGTCCGGTCTTGCGAAGCGGGCGCCCCCGACCCAAGGCTGGGGCTGGTTTCGCACGCGGATCGAACTGAGGTCACTCCGTCAGGTCGCATCCGCCGCAGCCCTCGTCTGCCTGTCATACGAGCACGGCCTTCGGCCGAACGGTCGGGCACGTCGCCGGACGAGACGACATCGTACGACTTCCTAGGCAAATCGCCGCCCGAAGAGCTCGTCCTACGGCAGGTTCGGAAGAGGCCTTGCCCGGTGACCCGCCAAATCCGTGGCGAGAGCCCAGTATCGCCGGGCAAGGAAGAGGCTGCAGCCGGCGACAATGGCCCCGAACACGAGGTGCCAGTTGAGGAGCGGATAACCGCCGAACGTGAGCCAGTTGATGCTCCGCGAGATGCCAGACATCGATGGAAGAGCAACGACGACTTCGGCAACGATTGCGGTCACGGAGAGGGCGGACACGAACCATAGGAGAGCCTTTCGCTCTGGTGGACCCAGCACATAAAGGGGTACGATCACGGCCCCGAGGAACGCCGTGGCGGTCGCTCCACTCAGAGCCAGCATCGCGGAGCCCAGGATTGGTGCCCTGCCTCGGCTGATCGTCAATCCCGCCATGAGAAGTGCGGTAATTGTCCCCAGAGCGATCGCACTGGCCAAGACATTCCGATACCACTGCAAGACGGGCACCGTGGTCCTCAAAGCCACCTGCGAGGAGGGGCGTAGGTGGGACGAGCCTACGAAGAGAATGACCAACGCCACAAGGGCGAACAGGGCAGCCATTTCAGTGGCCGCAGATGCGACGATATTGAGCGCGCGGGATGCGGGTTCTCCGCGGTTTCCGGCGTCGATTGCGAGGAGCCACAGTCCTACCGACAGGCCGGCCAACCCCGCAGAGCCTCCATAAACGCCTAACGCGACGGACAGCCAGCGGAACCCCCGTGCAATCCCGCCGCGTACAATTCCGAAGGAAGGAGTTTCGATCCAAAATGACTGAAAGGGGGCTGAGTCGGACTCCATTCCATGTCGAGGATGGTGTGGCAACGCTATCCTGTTTTTGGTGAAGTCGACAGGAATCCTCGGTTCGCAAATCCCCCAAGGCCCGTGGCGTCTTCGCAGGCCCCCCGAGGAGTCGTACGAGCAGTCCGATTTCACCTCAAGGAAAGGGCTTAATAGTCTCGGCTCTTTGGCGCAGCGCTTTCAACGACCCTGGTCGGGAGATGTACCTTCGGGCGAATCCGAAAATCCAGGGGGTAGGGCGATGGCCGAAGAACCACCCAAGGCTCCGGAACCGGAGATCAGCATTGCACCGGAGGGCGAGGCGAAGACCCCCTCCCGTCCGCGAAACCTGTACGCCTTCGTCAAGCAGGCGTGGAGAGACCCGCGCGGGGGTGTCGTGGAGCAGACTCATTTTCAGAGGATGGTCGAATGGCGTCGCGGAAACGCCTTCGTTCGAGTCGATCGACCGACCCGAATCGACCGGGCCCGTGAACTCGGCTACCGGGCCAAGCAGGGCTACGTCGTGGTGCGAGCGCGGGTCCGGCGCGGCGGTCGGCGGCGCCCTAAACCGATGGGGGGCCGTCATCCGAAGCGGCGCGGCCTCGTCAAGATCACGATGGCGAAATCGATCCAGCGGATCGCCGAGGAGCGAACGGCGAAACGGTACCCCAACCTCGAAGTCCTCAACTCCTACTGGATCGGCGAGGACGGGATGCACAAGTATTACGAGGTCATCCTCGTAGACCCGCAACACCCCGTGATCCAGAACGATCCCAAGATCAACTGGATCTGCCAACCCGGGAATCGAGGTCGCGCGTTCCGTGGACTCACCTCCGCGGGCAAGAAAGGCCGCGGCCTGCTGCACAAGGGCAAGGGCGCAGAAAAGATTCGTCCAAGCATCAGCCGCCACGGGCGACTCGGCAAGTAAGATTCAAGCGGACCGGATCCGGGCCGCCATGCGCACGACTTCCTCATCTTGGAGTCCGATGACCGGTTCGAATGTGGGGACGTCGAGCGGCGTCCGGTCTTTCGGATCGAATTTTTCCCAACGGGTCCCGAGGAAGATCGCTTCCGCCCTCGCGATCCGGATTAGGTCGCCCAGGTCGCCGTCCACGGGAAGGCCCAGCACCTTGAGCCGCACGTCCCACTTCCGAAGCGGCTCGACGAGGCCCTCGCCATCCGACGTGGCGACCGCGATCCGGCAGCCGCGCTTCATTCCCATCCAGGCAGCCACCATGCCCGCCTCGTCCTGCACGACCGCGAGAGCCCGGCCCTGGCTGCCGAGCGGGAGGCCTCCCGGACCCGGCCATATTTCCCGGAAGACGAACCCGCGGTTGCGACGGACCTCCACATGGATTTCGACCTCCGGTTGGGTGAGATTCACTCGGACGTCCGGATGTGCCTGACGGACGGCCTCCCCGAGCTCGCGGGCGAGATCCTGACTCGTGAACGGGTGGGTCCCGACTCGCCGGGGTCGGAGGGCGAACGATTGACCGGGCGACAAGGCACGTGAAGCCTCGGAGAGCACGGCCTTTCGGAGGGAGTCCAAGTCCGAATGCACTTCCGTGGCGGGGCTGATCGACACGACACCGAAGACACGTCCGAGAATCGTGTGTGCCTTCGCGACGTCGTTGACGTGGACATACACACGGGCCTCGTCGGCCTCGGTGATGCATTCGACGCCTTCCGCGGCGAACAGATCCTGGATGTTCGCGACGAGGCGGTCCCGGAGCTGACGGCGCACGAATCGGCTCTTCAGGGCCAGCTCGCCGAAGCGTACAAGGAGGACCATGTGTGACGGCCGTCTGCGGACCCATATTTTCGGGGTAGTAATTAATACGGCCCTGGCTTTCGCACGGCGTGGACGTCCTCGTCCTGCTGCTCCAGGTCGTCCTCATCTTTGTCGTCGCGTTCATCTATTCGAATCTGGGCCTCGGCGGTGGTCTCCTGTTCGTACCGATCCTGCTCTCGACGGGAGTTTCGTCCAAGGATCTCGCGGTGCCGATCTCGCTCACGTTGACGATGGCGACGGCGGCCTCTTCGGTGATCAACCACCATCGCCGCGGCCTGGTGGATTTCCGTTTGGGAAGTCTCCTCGTGACGGGCGCCCTACTCGGGGCCGTGGTCGGGACATTCTTCACGCTTCTCGTGTTGGACGAAAGGACCTTCAAGGCGTTCTTCGCCGCGGTCCTCCTTCTGTTCGGGGTCTACATGGTCCTCGATTGGATCCGGAACGAACGGTCCGTCGATGAGGACAACGACGCGTTGATGAGCCGTCCACGAGTCCTAGGAACCGCGTCAGCGACGGCCGGATCGGGATTCCTCTCGGGGGCCATGGGCATCGGAGGCGGCCTGCTGAATGTCCCGCTCCTCGTGTACGTCCTCGGCCGCAAGACCCGGAAAGCGATTGGGACGTCATCCCTCCTGATCATTCCGACCGCCGCGGTTGGATTCGCCGCGTATCTGGCCGGTCTCGCATTCCGGCCTTCGGGTTTCGGATGGCCCGAAGCCTATGGACTCATCCCGATCCTCATGCCGGTCGTGTTCGTGGGCGCCTATCTTGGCTCTCGGTGGGGATTGGCGAAACTGAAAACACGATCGGTTGCGTTGATTTTCATCGTCGTTTTGTTCATCGCGGCCGCGAAGCTTCTCTTTGACTTGCTCTGAGATCGAGTCTTGCGTAATTGGAGGACATCGATCCATCGAGAATATTCGAGGAAGCCGGGTTTGTCCGCGTCAGCCGGAGGGAAGGAGCCCTCGGCGGCGACTCGCCCATTCCTGGGTCCTCGAGAAGATGCCACGGTCGACGAGGACGCCGACGAGCAGGATGACGACCATCATGCCCATCACCTGCGGCAGGAGCAGGGCATCGCGGCCTTGGTTCACGAGGAACCCGAGGCCGACCGTGGCGAAGATCACCTCGGCGCCGATGAGTGATCGCCAGGCGAAAGACCAACCGATTTTCGCGGCGGAGATCAGGTGAGGCAAAGCGGCAGGCACCGTGACGCGGAGGATCAGGTCCATCCCGTCGCTGCCCATGTTTCGGGCCGCCTTCAGGTAGACCGGAGGAACGGTGCGGAGGGCATCTGCGAACGACACCGTAACCGCAAACAGGGATCCAATGATGGTCACGAAGAGAAGGGCCGCTTCGGAGAAGCCGAACCAGATGAGGGCGAGCGGCACCCACGCGATGGAAGGGAACGTCTGCAGGCCGAGCACGTACGGTTGGATGCCCTTTCCGAACGTTTGGAAATGCACCATCAGGAACGCCAAGATGGCTCCGAGGACCAGCGAGATGAGGAAACCCACGCCGAGTCGTGCAAGGGTCGCACCAATGGCTCGGAGCAGCACCGCTTGGGTCCAAAGGTCGTAAAGGGAGCTCGCCACATCGACGGGACTCGGGAAGAGATATCGAGGCCATATCTGCAATCGAACGATGAGCTCCCAAATGCCGACGAAGGCGACTGCGACGAGGACCATCGGGACCAGGTGGCGAAATCTCGCCAAGGAGCCGGGCTCCCGCCCACGCATCATAGCTGGATCTTCGGTTGATTCGACCATTGAACTTCGGCCTTCAGGATTTCATTCGACCGACGGATTTGCTCCACGACCTCGGGGGTCTCCAACGTCCTCGGTCGAGGAGCGTTGTTCGTGAGGACCGCACTCACCGTCCCGGGCCTATGGGACAGGACGACGATGCGCCCTCCTAGGACCGCCGCCTCGCGGACGTCATGGGTCACAAATAGGGTGGTGGTCTTGCTCCGGAGCCAAAGATCCTGGACCACGGATTGCATTTCTTCTCGGATCTGGACATCCAACGCCGCGAACGGTTCGTCCATGAGGAGGACACTGGGCCGCAAAACGAGGGCCCTGGCGAGGGCCACCCGTTGCCTCATCCCTCCGGACAGCTCGTGGATACGGGCATGGGCGAACTTCTCCAGCTGCACCATTCGGATATATTCGTCGACACGCGCCTCGCGCTGACTCCGCGGCACTCCCGCGACCCGGAGCCCGAATTGGATGTTGCCCTGGACGTCGAGCCACGGGAAAACAGCCCCGTCCTGGAACACGACGATTCGATCCGCACCGGGACCGTGAATCCGACGACCATCCATTTCCACCCATCCCGTCGTCGGTGTTTCCAGACCTGCGACGATGTTCAGTAGGGTGGATTTGCCGCAACCCGACGGCCCGACGATGGTGACGAACTCCCCCTCCGAAATCTGGAGGTTGATATCTCGGAGGGCCTCCGTCGGACCGGCCTTCCCATTAAACCGCTTCCCGACCATCACGAGTTTCAGCGCAGCTCCCTTCATAGTCCGGTCACCGGCGGCAGACCTCGTCTCACGAGAATCTCGTTGAGCAAGGTCAGGTCGTACAGAGACTTCGCGTCAAGTCCCTTCTTAATGAAGCCGAGGTCCTGCGCCCATGTGAGATACGTAGCGAGGGAGGATCCGATCGGGTCGTATGTGAGGTTGAGGTTCATGAAAGCCGCGTCCACGATTGTCTGGTCCAGATGAACTCGGGTCAAGTTCGCGATCTCGCCATTCACGATCGTGAGGTCGGACGCATCGGCGGATTGGAGCCGCAGGGTCACATTCACGTACGTGTTGAGGAACTTCGTCAGGATGTCTCGGTGACCATCAAGATATCGTTTTGTCGTCACGAGGTGGGTCGTCACGAACTGCTCGTTCGGCCACAAGGTCCGCTCGTCGAGGAACACCTTCCCGCCGGCCTCCCGAACCAGCCGCGTCGCCCAGGGCTCCGGAACCCATGCGCCATCGATCTGCCCGCGTTGAAAGAGCGCGAGAATATCCGGATTCGGGGGATAGATTACGTCCACATCGCCGCCCCGGATGAAGGTCGTATGTCCCCTCGTAAGCAGGTAATGTTGTAGCGCGATGTCCTGCGTGTTCCGTATTTGCGGGGTCGCGAACTTCTTTCCATGGAAGTCGGCGTCGGTGGTCAGGTTGACGTATGGCTGGATGATGAAGGAAGCCCCGCCGCTCGCCGCGCCAGCGACGACTCGGAGAACGTCGGGCCCGGCCACGGCGAGTCCATTGAGGGTCGGGGAAGGGCCCACGAAGACGAGGTCGACTTGTTGCGTCAGAAGGGCCGAGATGGCGTCCGGGCCCGCGTTGTAGGCTCTCGATTGAACAGCGAATTCACTTCCGAACGCTCGTTGATAAATGCCAGTCGCGATGCCGAAGAGCGCGGTAGCGTGGGTCACATTCGGGAGGAAACCGATCCGGAGCGTGTTCGCCGAAGGGGCCGTGGCGAGGTAACCAAAGAGGACGGTAATCGACAAGAGGAGTGCGGTGACGGCTACCGCTGCGAAAGCGAGATTCGTGCGAAGGTGTCCCACGACTCGGTGAACCCCCGTTCGTGATTTAGCTTATCGGCGCCTTCGTCGCACATGATTTCGCTTGGATATCTAACGGTGGACGGCCGAACACAAAAGGCAGAAATACCCGCGGTCCGTGCGGCATTCCCGCTCGGACCTCGAGGATGGGATGGGCCGCACGGATGGGTCGCACTGGTTCTACTCGTACCTCCCGATGGGAATCTCGGGCGGGGCGACGTCGACCCTGATCCCGCTCTTCGCGTACGCGTTGGGTGGGAACCTCTTCAACGTGGGTATCATCGCCGCCGCGACGAGCGTCGCTTCCGTCCCGGCGTTCATCCTGTGGGGAGGCGCGTGCGATCGTCGAGCGCGGCGAAAGCCGTTCCTCCTCATTGGATTCCTTGGGTCGGGCATTGCGCTGCTCGCGATGGCGGCGAGCCGAACGATGTCCGAATTCTATCTCGCCAACCTGCTCGCCGGATTCCTCGGTGCAGCGAGTGGCCCCGCGGGGACCGTGCTCCTCATGGAGACATCGAACCGCGCGGATTGGCCCAGCCGGCTCGCGATCATGAGCCGGATGACGGCGACGGGCTGGGTCGCCGGCTTGGCGCTTGGCGTCGCTTGGCTCGCCACGGGCCCAGGTTTGGTCGGAGGCGGATTGACTTCGATGAGGTTCCTGTTCGTGATCGGCGCCGCGCTCGCATTCTCCGCGGGCCTCGTGGTGCAACTCGCGACGCGCGAGGCCGCAACTCGCGTGGACCGCAAGGACGTCCACCTGGTCGATGCCCATCCGCGCGTCGAGCGGGGACGCTACCTCCCGATGCGCATCGTTCACTTCGTGGGACCACGAACGGATTCCGCGGGGAACCGTCTCCCGCGTCCTCTTCGAGCGTACTTGTTCTCCGTGCTCCTCCTCTTCGGAGGCTTCACCGCATTCTACAGTTTCTTTCCGATTTTCCTCTCGCAAGTGTACGGCTTCGGCAACCCGGCGATCTTCGCGATCTACATCGCGAGTCAGCTCACGTCGATCGCGGTGTACCCGCGCGTCGCCGGTTGGGTCTCCTCGCGCGGGAGCCGGCCGATGCAGTTGTACGGAAGCGTCGGCCGATCCGTCCTGTTCAGCTCGTTCTTCCTCCTCGGCATCGTGGGCCTTGGCGACCTCCCGCGGCTCGGCCTCATCGTCGTGCTCCACGCGGGCGTCGGCGCGTGTTGGGCCATGATCAACGTCGCGAGCTCTACCCTCGTGTCCCATCTGGCGCCGGAAGGTGCACGGGCGCGGGCCCTCGGTGCGTTCAACGCGGTCCAAGGATTCGGGTCGATTTTCGGGCCTCTCCTCGGGGGACTCGTGGCCGGGGTCTTCGGATACGGGCCCGCGTTCGCGACTAGCGTGGTCCTGGTCCTCGCGGGGAGCGGCATCCTCTGGACGACGCGAATCTCAGACACCTGAGACCGTACGAAAAGGATTAATGAAGTTCGGTCTTCCAGCGGAACAGGTGTCCCTTGGACGTGCTCATCCTCGGTGGATACGGCGCGATGGCGCAGTCGACCGTCCCCGATCTCCTCGCGAGCCCGGGCGTCGACCGAGTCGGCATCGCGGGGAGGAGCGACGCGAAGGCCAAGGCGTTCGCTGCGGCCCAGCGGGACGGTCGGGCCATCCCGGTCGTCGTCGACGCGCGCGATTCCCCTTCGCTCGTCCGCGAGATGAAACGTTGGGACTGCGTGATCAACAGCTCCTGGTACGATCTGAACGTGCCGATCATGGAGGCCGCGATCGAGGCGGGGATTCACTATTGCGACCTCGGCGGGCTTTATCATCAAACGATACGGCAACTGAAGCTCGACCCGCGAGCTAAGGACGCCGGCGTGACGTGCGTCCTCGGCATCGGCTCCACGCCCGGGACGATGAACGTGATGGGAGCCTACGGCGCGAGCAAACTCGACAAGGTCCGCAAAGTCCTGCTCCGGAGCAGCGGCGCCGTCGTCTCCGGCGGAGAGGCCGGCATGTTCGTTCCTCCGTACGCGATCCGTACGATCTTCGACGAGTTTTCGATGGACGCCCCGATCCTCCGCAAGGGAAAGGTCCGGTTCGTCCCCGCACTCTCCGGACTCGAGCGGTCCGAGTTCATGCCCCCGGTGGGCGTCGTGGAGGGCTACTTCACGATCCATTCGGAACTGGCGACGATGCCGAAGACGATTGGAAAGGGCGTCCAGGAAATGGATTTCATCGTCGCGTTCCCGCCGGAGTTCCGGCAGACGATCGAGACAATCGTCCGTCTCGGCCTCGCCAGGCGTGACGAAATGCTGGTGGAAGGGACGAAGGTCCGTCCGTACGACGTGACATCGACCGCGATCGACGGCCTTCCGAAACCGAAGGAACCCGAGCTCGATGTGGACATCCAGCGGTGCGTCCTGATCGGCGAGCGGGACGGGAATCCGGTCACGCTCCGCTACGAGGCCGTGACCTGGCCCCACAAAAAATGGAAGGTCGGGGGAGGCGTCGTCGACACGGGCGTCCCTCCCTCGATCGCCGCCCAGTGGACGGTGAAGGGTCGGACGAAAGGACCCGGGGTCGTGCCTCCGGAGATTGCGTTCGAACCCTTAGCGTATTTCAAGGAACTCTCGGCGCGGGGGCGCGGCATTCAGGTCACCGAGATCGCCGAGGAGACGCGGACGATCCACTGAGGCGATCGATCGCGACGTCACACACTCGGCGGGGGCGCCTCACCGTACATGGCCGCCTGCTCGCCGGCCGCCTGAAGCTGGACCGCGGGTGCCTTCTCACGATGGCGGTGCGCTTCCTTCGCGATGGCGGCGAATGCGCCGTCGGCGACTTCGAGGGCCCACTCGATGTCCTCGTCCGTGTGTTCCGTGGAGAGGAACGCTCGTTCGCCGGTGTTCGGGATGCCGAACAGGACGTTGTTCCCGAGGCAGTGGATGAACCAGTTCCACCAGCGCCGGGTGTTCGCACTAAGCGTGTCGCGGAAGTTCCGGATCTCGTCCTTTGTGGTGAAGTACACGTTCCCGATCGACCCGACGTATTCAACCCAGGCCGGGATGCGACGATCGTCCGCGAGGTCTTGGAGGCCGCTGAAGAGCTGCCGGCCGAGGCGATTCACGTGTTCGTAATATTCCGGATGCTCCCCGAGGATCTGGACCGCCTTCAGGCCAGCCGCGACCCCGATTGGATGTCCGTTGTAAGTGCCCGCATGGAAGGTCGCGTTCCGCCACCCGCGGCCCGGTTCGAGGGTCTCCATGATCTGCGATTCGCCTCCGAAACCGGCGAGCTGGAATCCGCCGCCTGCGATCTTCCCGAAGGTCGTCATGTCCGGGCGGACGTCGTAATATTCCTGGGCGCCCCCGTACGCGAGGCGGAATCCCGTCAGGACCTCATCGAAGATGAGGACAATCTTCCGCTTCCGGGTGAGCTGGCGGAGGCGCTTCAGGTAGTTCCCCTTCGGGACGATTACTCCAGGGCCGCAGAGCACGGGCTCCACGATCAGGGTGCCGACCTCGTCCTCGTTTTCTTCGAGGATCGCGGCGGTCCCTTCGATGTCGTTGTACGGATAGATGACCACCGTGTCCGAGACGGCCTTCGGGATTCCCCGTCCATAGGGGACCGGTTTGTATCCGTTGTTTCGGGCCATGCGGGGGTCCATGTCGAGGCTCTGGAGCACGTAGTCGTGAGCACCATGGTACGCGCCCTCGGCCTTCGCAATTTTTTCGCGGCCGGAATAAGCGCGCGCCGTGCGGATCGCGTGCATCGTGGCCTCCGTGCCGCTGTTGCACAAACGCATCTTCCGCATCGACGGCACGGCCTTTTGGACGGCCGCTAGGTAGTCGATGAAGAGTTCGCTGGTCACCCCGAGCATCGAGCCGGACTCGAGCTGCTTGATCACTTCGAGGGCGATGTCACGGTTGTTGTGTCCGAGCAGCAACGCGCCGAAGCCCATCATGAAGTCGAGGATCTTGTTCCCATCGACATCGTAGATGTAGCCGCCGTCTCCGTAGTCCGCCAGAAACGGGTGCGGTCGGAAGTAGCGGATGTTGCTCTCGACCCCTCCGGGAGTGAGCCTCGCCGCACGGCGCCAGAGCTGGGCGCTCTTCTTGTGCCGTGTGATGTACTTCCTGCTGAACTTCTGGGATGGCAGTGGATCACCTCCAGGCGAAAACGAGGTCGGCGCAGAGCCGACTTCGGGACCCCGGGCCCGTTGGGGGAGGATTTCGAGGCGCGGAGTCGCCTCGATTGGCCCGGTGAACGCCCTTCACCCGGACGTTCCTCAATAGACATTGGAACCTATGAATAGGTTACGTGTACAGTTTGCGCTTTGCATATCAAACCATGAATCCCGCAAAAGTATAGCTATAACGTAGACCCCTTGTTGGACGAATGTCGTCCGTCCGAAACACCCCCGCCTTTATACACTTCATAAGATGGCTGTACAAAAAAGGCTTCTGGATGCACCCGGCTAGAGGCTCGCCTCCGACCGGATAGGTTCCGGTGGAATGTCTATTTTCGTACATGAACTTGCGACGCGGTCTCGGGCGGGGCGTGATGGCCTTTCCTGATTCTCATTGACCAAGTCGCCACCGCCTCCATGGCGGAAGACAATCGATGGCCCAATGAACCCTGCATCGGCGGCATCGGATTGCTTGGGTTTCTGGTCGCTGTCCAATCCGGAAGGATGCGTGGGGCAGGATTTGAACCTGCGAACCCCTACGGGACAGGATCCTGAGTCCTGCGCCTTTGACCAAGCTTGGCAACCCACGCACGCCGCAGGCGGCTGCGAATTCGTTAGTTCGTAATAATCTTCCGGTGCCGCGTCTAGCTCAGAAGCGAGTCGATCGATCCACGGCCCGATTCGTCGGATCGCTCGGGCAGCCTTCGCCAGCGTTTCACGAATCTCGTTTCTTCATGATCTTCATGAAGCCGTTGGAATCGAAGACCTCGAGTCTCCGATCTGAGAGCGTGCTGCGGAACTCTTCCCAGCTGATCACTTCGATCCGATCGTTCCGACCTTTCGTGAATTGAATGCCGTCCGTGCCCTTCACGCGGCCCGGTCGGAGTCCTTTCTTCTTGGCCTTCTCGATGGCGGCCTCGATACTGACGGGTTCCATGACCAATCCAATCCCTCCGAGACGCAGCCCCACAACGAGCCGCGCGCGGATGTATATGGAGGTCGCTATATAATTGTTGTTTTTGGCCTTTGAGCTTCGCACAACCCTTCTATCGCGGCGCCGCTTGCAGGAGTGTGTTGCGCTTCGGTTCGTCCGGCATCCGAGGTCTCGGGAATGTCGATGTGACGCCCGAGCTCGCTCTCCACGTCGGCATGGTGATTGGGGATCTGTATGGAGACACGCTGATCGGCCGGGATCCCCGTCTCACCGGGCCCATGCTCGAAGCGGCCTTGAGCGCCGGTGTCTTGTCGAGCGGGTCGAATGCAGTCCACGCGGGCCTCGTCTCCACGCCGACGCTCGCTCGAGGCGCCCGCAGCTACGCCTGCGGCGTGATGATCACGGCGTCTCACAATCCGGCCCCGTACAACGGGATCAAACTCTGGAATCCGGATGGGATGGCCTTCGACGAGGAACAGCAGCGGGAGATTGAGGAAGCCCTCGACCGCGTTCCCTTGCCCGCGCCATCCTGGGATCGGATGGGCTCGGAGTCGTCGCAACCGGACTTGGTCGCACAGCATGTGGACGCGATCCTGAAAGACGTGGGAACGACGAAGGGCCGGGTCGTCGTGGATTGCGCCTGCGGGGCCACGTGCACGATCACGCCCCTCCTGCTCCGGAAGATGGGATGCGACGTGATCGCGATCAACGCGCAACCGGACGGTCACTTCCCGGGCCGTGAACCCGAGCCGACCGAGGAGAACCTCGCTCGCCTCGGGGCGGCGGTGCGCGCCTGTCGGGCGGATCTCGGGATCGCTCATGACGGAGACGGAGATCGGATGGTCGCCGTTGACCGCGAAGGAACCTTCGTGGGAGGCGATTTGCTGTTGGCCCTCTTCGCGCGTCAGGAGGTTCGGACCGGACTCGTCGTCCCGGTGGACGCTTCGATGGTGCTCGAGGACCTTCTCCCGAAGGCTACGATCTGGCGGACTCGGGTCGGAGACGTCTACGTCGCGGCGGAAGTCAAGCGACGCCGAGCAGACTTCGGGGGAGAACCGTCCGGTACTTGGATTTTCCCGAAGACGACGTTCTGTCCTGACGGAGTCTACGCGGCTGCGCGACTCGTCTCCCTGGTCGCAGGACGCCCGCTCGATGAACTGGTCCGAGAAATCCCGCGTTACCCGGTGATCCGCGGCTCGATTGCATACCCGGCGGGGGAGCGCGCGAGAATCGAGTCTCGGGTCGACGCCTCGCTCCGAGGCCTTGCCGCGGATGTGAGCACCGTGGACGGATGGCGGCTCCAGTTCGACGACGGTTGGGCCCTCGTCCGTTTCTCCGGGACCGAGCCGAAAATCCGGGTGTTGGCGGAGTCGCGGGATGAGCGCAGAGCAAAGGAGATATATTCCACGGTCCTATCGAGCGCCCGAGGAGCCGCCGCATGAAGGCCGTAGTCCTCGCGGCTGGAGAGGGCACGCGGATGCGGCCCCTCACCGCGAATCTTCCGAAGCCCCTTCTGCCGGTGGCCGGCAAGCCGTTCCTTCGACACACGCTCGAGGCGTTGCGCGCCGCCGGGATCAAGGAATTGGCGATTCTCATCGGATGGCATGGCCATCGGATCCGGGAACGTTTCGGAGATGGCGCGGACCTCGAACTCTCGATCGCGTACGAGGAACAAGGAGAACGTCTCGGGACCGCCCATGCCATCGGATGCATGCGCCGGCACGTGGATGGTCCCTTCCTCAGCGTGAATGGCGACGTCGTCGTATCGGGACAGGCCCTCTCGGAGCTTCTCGCGTTCCACGGGAAGGTGCGCGGGCCGGTCATGGCCTTGGCCGAAGTCCCGGATCCCAGTGCGTTCGGTGTCGTGGAAATGAAGGACGGGAAAGTCTCGGCCCTCGAGGAAAAACCACGGAAGCCGAAATCGAACCTGATCAATGCGGGCATCTACGTGTTCGACGAAGACATTTTTTCCCTCATCGACGCGACACCGAAATCGCCCCGCGGTGAATTCGAGATCACCGATACGATTCGTGTCCTGATGGCGAAGCGCGATGTCCATGGATTCCGCCTTCCGACGGGATGGATCGACGTCGGGCGACCGTGGGATCTCCTGCGGGCCAATGCGGCCTTGTTGGCTCCATTGAAAGGCGCCACACACGGACATGTGGATCCCGGCGCGACCTTGGTCGGCGAAGTCCTTGTCGAGGAGGGAGCCACGGTCCGGCGGGGCTCGTACATCGAAGGCCCGACGATCGTCGGAGCCGAATCAGAGATCGGACCGAACTGCTACATCCGGCCCGCCACGTCGATCGGGCCGAAGGCGAAGGTCGGGAACGCCTGCGAGGTGAAGAACTCCATCCTGATGGCTTCCACCCACGTGCCCCATCAGAACTACGTGGGCGACAGCATCCTCGGCGAGCGATGCAATCTCGGTGCCGGCACGAAAGTGGCGAACCTTCGGCTTGACGAGGCGCCCGTGAAGGTCGTGTTCCGCGGGGTCGAAGTCGACACGGGACTTCGAAAACTCGGGGTCATCATGGGGGACGATGTGAAGGTCGGCATCAACGCTTCGATCGACGCGGGCACGATAGTCGGGGAGGAGTCCTTCCTCGGCCCAGGGGCCCACGCGCGGGGAAACATCGCGCCGCGGAGCCGGATCTTCTGAGGTGACGGGCGTGCGAATCGCCCAGGTGTCCCCCTGGTTCTCGCCGCATTTCGGAGGTGTCGAGAGCCACGTCCGGTCCCTCTCCCGGGAACTCGCGCGCCGCGGCCACGAGGTGACGGTCGTCACGACTCAGCATGATCCCTCCCTGTCCACGGAAGAGACGATGGATGGGTTCCGGGTGGTTCGAGTGCGGCCGCGGTTCATCCTCATGCAGACCCCGATCACACCGCGCATGCGGGGGAGCCTCCGCGGCTTGTCGTCGGACGTCGTCCACGCGCATTCGCCACCGCCGCTGGCGTCGCACTACGCAGGCGCCGTGGCCTCCGAACGCGGGATCCCGTACGTCGTGACGTATCACTGCGATGTCGAGCTGCCGTCGGCTTTCGGGTCCGTCGTCGAATCCATCTATCGTCGGAGCCTGGGGGCGGACACCCTCCGGAACGCCGATCAGGTCATCGTGACCACGCGGACGTACGCCGCCACGAGCCGGGTGATCTGGAGGTACAATCCGAGCGTGATTCCGAACGCGGTGGACCACCGTCGGTTTCGGCCGGATGTGGACGGCTCGCGGGTCCGCTCCAAGCTTCGCATTCCGCCGGACGTCCCCGTCGTCCTCTTGGTGGGACGCATTGTGCCTCACAAAGGCGTCGAGCACTTCATCGAAGCCGCGCGATATGTCCCGGATGCGCGATTCTTGATTGCGGGAGGAGGATCGTCGCTCGAGCCGATGAAACGCCTCGCCATCTCCATGGGCGTCGCGGAGCGCGTCCGTTTCCTGGGCCGCGTCTCGGACGAGCGTCTTCCCGAAGTGTACGCGGCCTGCGATGTCTTCGCGCTTCCGAGCGTCTCCCGTCTCGAGGCGTTCGGAATCGTGGCGCTCGAGGCGATGTCGACCGGGAAACCCGTCATCGTCGCGGACATCCCAGGGGTGCGGGAGATGATCGAGGACGGCCGGGACGGACTCCTCGCGGATCCGATGAATCCGAGGGACCTTGCGGAAAAGATCCGACGGCTTCTCTCGGATCCCGAGGCGCGCCGGACGATGGGCGCACGGGGTCGAGAAAAGGTCCTCGAGTCTTTCAGCATCGAGCGGGTGACGGACCGCATCGAGGCCGTGTACAGCGCGATCTTGGACGGTCCAAAGGCGACTACGGTACGACCTTAAGCGGAATCCTCACTCCCTTGTTCGTCCAAGCCGCCCAAGTCTCTTCGTTGTACGGATACCCCGCGATCAGATGGATGCCTCCAAACTTGTTGAACAGGGCCAAGTCCTGGTCCGAGGGCTCGAACACGCCGCTCGGGTGGGAGTGGACGGTGCCGACGACAGCGAAGTCGGTGGGGAGCGTGTGAAGCTGAAAAATCGCGTGGTGCTTTCCGCTGATGGTCCCTGGGACGAGCAGCAGCTCATCGATCGTGCCTTCGTCCGCGCGGAGGACTGCCCCGAACTCCTGCGGATACATATCGCGGGACGCTTCGAGGATCATTCGCAGGGTCTTGCGCGCGATCGCTTCGACGCGTTTCATGATCCCTCATTGCCCTGACAATTTTTCTTCGACGCGGCGATAGAAGTCGTCCCGGAAGCGGATGAACTTCGCTCGGCGTTCCGACGCGGTCAGAACGACGTCTTCGTTGCCTTTCAGACTCGATTCGTGCTGTCCGTCCATCACGAGAAGGCACTCCTTCGGTTTCATGAGACGGACGTGAATCTGGCCCGTGGCAGGAAACACGTGAGGCCGCGAGGCCGGCTTGAACGGGGCGATGGCCGTCACGATCATGGCGTCCACGTGCGGGTCCACGATCGGGCCCCCCGCGGACATGGAGTACGAGGTCGATCCGGTCGGGGTCGCGACGATGATCCCATCCGCGCGGATTCTCTCGACCACCTGGTCATCCAGGCGGATCTCGAAATGTCGAATCTTCGCGATTTGTGCGGTGTGGACGACCGCCTCGTTGGTACAATCGAACAGACGTTCTCCGTCCACCGTCACCTTAAGTCGCATTCGTTCCTCGACCTTGTAGTCCCCTCGGATGGTCCGTTCCAGATATCCGTCGACTTCCTCCGCGTTGACCTCCGCAAGGAAGCCGAGGGATCCCGAGTTGATTCCGAGGACCTTCGAGTCGGAAAGCTGCAACGCCCGTAGGATCGTCCCGTCTCCTCCAATCGCCAGGACCACGTCCGCTTTCATGTGGGCGAGCGGGATTCCTTTCCGACCTAGCGCGCGTGCCAGGTCCGATTCGAGCAGGACTTCCTGGTATGGATCCAACTTGGTCAGGACCTTTGTGGCACACTCCATCGCGGTTGGGATGTGTGGGTTCGCCGTGATCCCGAACCTCATGCAAGCGCCTCCCAGGTCCGGCGGTCTCCGACCGCGGCGAGGTCCGTGCGTGCGGTCGAAGTGAGGGGCATGTCGAGTTCGCTGCCCTTGAGATCGAGGACGAGCCCGCCCGCCTCGCGGACGATGAGCACGCCTCCGGCGATATCGACCGCGCGAAGCTTCGTCTCGGGGAGTTTGGAATGCATGTAGTACAGGTCGGCCGCCCCGCGGGCGACGAGGCACAGATCCAGCGAGGCGGCTCCGAGGACACGGACCCGGCGGGCTTGGCTCGCAACCCGCGCGGCATCGGGCGCGGCCTGCGTGCCCAGATAGACGCTGAAGATGAGGTCGTCCAGATCGACCGGACGGACTCGAATCGATCGGGCATTCAGGAACGCCCCGCCGCCCTTTGCAGCATAGTAGGTCGCGCCGGAGACGAGGTCTCGCACGAGGGCCTCTTGGACATCCGAAAGGCGCTCATGGCCGATGGCCAAGGAGACGGAGTATGCCGGTATGCCGCGGATGGCGTTGTGCGTTCCGTCGATTGGATCGAGCACGAGAGTGGCGTTTCCTCCGCGCTCGATGTAACCGGCCTCCTCGCTCAGGACGTTCAGCGCCGCTCCTTCGTAGTCGAGTACTTGCAAGACCGTTTCCTCCGCGACCCGGTCGATGCGGGTGCTCGGAGCGCCATCGGCGCCTCGGCCTACGACTTCGGCCGGATTCCCCGACATGGCGTCGACGGCGTGCTGAACCGCGTCGGCGAGTTCGAGGAGAAGCCCCTTCATCGGTCGACCTACGACCTTTCTTGATATAGAATTATGGCCCGGTACTTCGCACACCGCGACGAGCATCACACGGTGATGATGATTTTTCCTTGCGCGTGTCCCTCTCCCAAATACCGGAGAGCGTCCGGGACCTCACTCAGCTTGTAGCGTCGGTCGATGACCGGTGTCACTTTTCTGGCCTGGAGAAGGTCTCGCAAGACCGCCATGTCCGGCTTGTTCATCTTCGCAATGAACCAGACGACCTTCCGGCTGCTACGCAATGCCGCTAGACGTACCCGGACGATGTGGCTCAAAGGTCCCATCAAACGGCCGCCCTTCGGTGCTCCGACGATGACGAGGGTCGCCTGCGGGTTGAGTATTCGCTTGCACTCGGACCACGACCTGCTCCCGGCGACATCGAACATCAGGTCGTAGCGCCGGCCACTCCGCGTGAAGTCCTCCCGGGTGTAGTCGATGACATGATCGGCGCCAATCGATCGCACGAGGTCGACATTCCTCGTGCTACACACGCCGGTCACTTCGGCTCCGAGCGCCTTCGCGATTTGTACGGCAAAGGTGCCCACGCCCCCCGATGCCCCGTTGATCAGGACCTTTTGTCCCGGCTGAATCTGCCCTTTGTCGCGAAGACCCTGCAGGGCGGTGAGTGCCGCCACCGGCACGGCCGCCGCCTGCTCCGGCGTCAGGTTGGCTGGTCTTAGCACGACGGCGTTGCGAACGCACACGTACTCGGCGAAGGCCCCGCTCCTCCCGCCGAAGACCTCGTCACCTGGTCGAAACTCCGTGATGTCCTTGCCGACCGCTTCGACCGTCCCCGCGAAGTCGATTCCCAATCGGTCGCTCTTCGGTTTGAGAAGCCCGACCGCGATACGCGCAACGTACGGCCGGCCTGCGACACCATACCAGTCCGCAGGATTGACAGAGGCCGCGCGAACCCGTACCAGTACGCCGTCATCCTCGACCGCCGGCTTATCGACGTCCTTGAGTTCCAGGAGGTCCGGTGAGCCATACTTCTGGACAACGATCGCTTTCATGGTATCCTCCTCACTCGGCCTCGGTTTGGTGTCAGGTACCCGCAGGGTTCTGGCATGGCCAAGAACCGGGATTGGGAGCGGCTCCATATGCGGCTATGCGATAAACGCGCGGATGGGTCCGTCGTCAGCGCTATGCTTATATAGAAGTACCAACATAGGCGAATTCCCGAATTCCACATATTCGGAGAGATTTACATGATGCCAGCAGGAACGCAGATATTGGTACTCAAAGAGGGGACGCGCCGCGAGCGCGGCAAGGGAGCGCAGTTCAACAACATTGCGGCGGCAAAAGCTGTTGCGGACGCGGTCCGCTCAACCCTAGGCCCGCGTGGGATGGACAAGATGCTCGTCGACAGCTTGGGAGACGTCGTCATCACGAACGATGGCGTGACGATCCTCAAGGAGATCGACATCGAGCACCCCGCTGCGAAGATGCTCGTCGAGGTCGCGAAGACCCAGGACGAGGAAGCGGGGGATGGCACGACGACGGCCGTCATTTTGGCGGGAGAACTGCTCAAGCGGGCGGAAGACCTCATCGAACAGAACATTCATCCGACCGTGATCGCGGCCGGCTACCGACTGGCGTCGGACAAGGCCCACGAAGTCCTGGAGAGGGTCGCGACGAAGATCTCGATCAAGGACGCGGATGTGCTGAAGAAGGTCGCGATGACCTCGATGTCCTCGAAGTCCGCGAGCGGGCACAAGGAACTCCTCGCAGACATCGCTGTCAAGGCCGTCAGCACGGTCGCCGAGAAGCGCGCGGACGATTCCTACTTCGTCGATGACGACAACATCCAGGTCGTCAAGAAGCAGGGTGGTTCGATCGCCGACACGTCGATGGTGGACGGGATCATCGTCGACAAGGAACGCGTTCATCCCGGCATGCCAGGTGAAGTGCGAGAAGCAAAGATTGCGCTGATCGACGCCGCTCTCGAAGTGAAGAAGACCGAGATCGACGCCAAGATCGAGATCACGGACCCGGCCCAGCTTCAGGCCTTCCTGAACGAGGAAGAGTCGATGCTGAAGCGGATGGTCGA
>VBMN01000047.1 GCA_005878385.1 Methanobacteriota archaeon | reverse complement strand
GCCGTGTGAAGTGCCGCACCACATCGTGGTCCGCGAGGTTCGGGATCGCCAGACTCTCCCGCCGGAGTTTCGGCGGCACGAGATCGGCGAGGTCCATCGGCACGTCGGGGGCGGAGCGTTTCTCCATAAGGAGCGGTTCGTCCCAATAGGCCTGTCGGAAGCTCATTTGATTGCCTCCAAAGCCGCCACCAATTTCGCGACCGCCTCGGGCGTGTGTCGACCCGTCGTCGCGAACAGCGCCGCATCGTGCAACTCCGGGAGCTGGCGGGTCAGCGGCAACCCGCCGTGGATGCCCTTCTCCAGAAGGGTCCGATGGACGTCCGCGTAGCCCTTTTTGTGGCGCACGACGAATTCGTTGAAGTGGGCGCCTCGGAAGATCGGCGCCGTAAAGCCCGGGATCTTGTCGATCGCTGCCGCGAGGTCCTTGGCGCGTCGAATGTTGTCGGCCGCGACTCGGCGCAACCCGTTCGCTCCGAGCACGGACAGGTAGGTCGCCGCCGCGACGGCGAGGAGGGACTCGTTCGTACAGATGTTCGACATCGCCTTTTCCCGCCGGATGTGCTGCTCCCGGGTCTGCAGGGTCATGCAGAACGCCCGGTGCCCATTCGCGTCGCGGGTCAGGCCGATCACACGTCCGGGCATCTTCCGGATGTGGTCCGCTCGACAGGCGAAGATCCCGAGCAGCGGGCCGCCGAAGTTCATCGGTGTGCCCAGGGGCTGTCCCTCGCCGATCACGATGTCGGCGCCGAAATCGCCGGGAGGCCGCACGACCGCTTGCGCGATCGGATTCACGCCGACGATGAAGATGGCCTTCGTCGCCGTGCGAATTTCCTGAAGCTGTTCCTCGAAGCGCCCGAAGAAGTTGGGATTTTCGATGTAGACGCCGCACACATCGGAGGAGAGGGCCTCGCGCAACTTCGTCAGGTCGAGCACGCCCGTCTCGCGGTCGTAGTCGACCTCGCGGACCTCGATGCCGGTCCCGGCGAGGTAGTTCATCAGGACGGCACGGCGATTGTGCCGCAGGGCCCGCGGGACGAGGAACGTCTTGCCGCCATGGAGGCGATGGGCCATGCGCGCCGCCTCCCCGAGGGCCGTCGAGCCATCGTACATCGAGGTGTTCGCACCGTCCATCCCGGTGAGCTCACAGATCAGGCTCTGGTACTCCCAGAGGGCCTGCAGGAGTCCTTGGCTCAGTTCCGGCTGGTACGGCGTGTACGACGTATAGAACTCCGAGCGCGACGTGATCGCTCGCACGCTCGCGGGGACGTAGTGATCGTAGGAACCACCGCCGAGAAACGTCGGCATGTCGACGACGGTGCGGTTCGCGGAAAGCATCGACGTGACGAGGGCGACCACGACGTCTTCGGGCAGCCCGTCCGGCAAGTCGAGCTTCGGGATGCGAACGGCGGCGGGGATGTCCGCAAAGAGGTCGTCGACGCTCCGCAGGCCCATCGTCCGGAGCATCTCGTCCTCGTCCGAGGGCATCCGGTGTCGGCTGAGAGACCGAAGCCTATTAAGGATTTGGAATCCGCCCGCTGGAACGAAGGAGTCTGTTCTACCTCGGAGGGTCCCCGCGTGGGGACGGGTTTCCGTAGACCTGGAAATCCCGGATGAGTCGAAGGTCCGAGCCGCTCTCGAGGATGGCGGCCGATGCAAAAGGGATCGAGTCCTTGTACGCTTCCGTCGGTCGATCGCCCTTCAAGGCCGACGTCACGAGAGAGAAAAGGGCCCCGTGTCCCACAATCGCGGCCGTGGAGCCATCGACTTCCTTCGCGATTCCTTCGATGCATCGGCGACCTCGGACTACCGCGTGCGCAATCGATTCCTTGCTCGGAGGGAGGAAGTCGAAATCGGCCCACGCCCGGCGTTCCAGCTCCTTGTATTCCGGTTGGGGGATTCCCGATTCATCGGCGGACCACTCTTTCAGACACGGTCGCTTGGTGATCAAGACATGGAACGCCTCGGCAAGCAGGAGGGCACTCTCGATGCTGCGACGCAAGGGGCTGGCGAATATGGCGGTGGGTCGATTCACGGGCCATGTGCGAGTGAGAGCGCGCATCTGCGACTCGCCGTCCTCGGAAAGCGGAGCCCGGTCGAAATTCGAAGTGTGGGCCGGTCGGACGATTTCCCCGTGTCGCACGAGGACGAGGGTCCCGGTCACGCGGCGGAGCCTCCGGAGACGACCGCGACGACGCGAATCCGATCGCCTTCGGCCAACTCTTCGTCTGCAGGAATCGGAACGTCCTGCCGTACGAGGATGTGCGCATCCGGAGCGAGGCGCAACGTTCGGAGGAGATCCAAACCCGTGGCCTTCTCACCGAGCTCGACATGCTCTTCTCGGCGGGCCGGCAGGATTTCGGCGGTGACTCGCATCGCTCTCGCTCAAGCCCGGTTCCGCCATAAGCGTTCTCTTCTCCCAACGTCGGAACGCTTATCCGAAACTTCGTTCTCTGGAACGGTCGCTGCCCAGGTCGCCTAGCCCGGTAGGGCGGCGGTCTCGAAAACCGCTGGGTTACCCCTCGCAGGTTCAAATCCTGCCCTGGGCGCTTCACTCATAGACGAATGCACTTTGGGGGAAATCGGCACACCGCAGAATCGCGTCGGGAAACGCGATCTCCGAGCCCTGCCCCCTCATGCCAGGCCATCCGGCCCGGCCCCTTCCCCTTTTATCCTCAGGTCCTCATAGAGTCCATCGGGAGGGTGTGTTCATGCGCTCTCGCAAGGGAATCGGCCTTGAAGTCGTCGGGATTGTGTCTGCTCTCATAGTCTTGCTCATTTGGGTTGCCGTTTCGTCGGCTTCATACCCAAGGAAAGTCGGCACCTCGTGGTCAAATTTTCTGAACTTTACGAGTTCCCCCCAAGGACAGATGTTCGGCGCCGTTCTTGTCACAGCAATGGTTCTCGTTCTGTTGCTTTCTGCAACTAGCATCCTCAACAAGTGGCTCCGTGGCGCACGGCGAGAGGCTCTCATCGACGACGAAATCGCGCCTTTGCCCGAGAAGCTCGAGAACGAACAAAAGTAGGTTCGCGGCGGGGAGCGTCTCCAAAACCTAGTTGCTAGCGAGGAATGGGGCCGCTCCCCCGCTTTCGCGCGACCTCGACACACAATGTTAAGTCCTCCTCCCTTTGCGTTCCTGAAGAAGCTCGTACAGTTTGGTCGCCGCGAGAAATCCTCCGACGACCGCTAGCCCTTTCAATTCCTCGACATACTGCCAATCGTCTCGAAGCTTCGTGAGGAATCGGACGACTATGTCAATCGTGGGACCCGGGTTTTCTCGGTCAAAACGGATGTATTCGATTCCCGCGAGCGAACGAGGCGGATCGGTGCCCGTCTCCACAACGGGAATAATTGGCTTGCCCAGGAGGCTTGCCATCCCAAGTTCGAAGGAAACCCATTCGGATCGCTGAGCGTTTGGAGTAAAAAGGACGACGACCGCACGGCAACGCTCTAAGTTCGCCTGCACTTTGTCCTTCAGCTTACGGCCCGGTGAAACATCGAAGGAGGCGATGTACGGGTCGAATTTCTTGCGGCTTAAGGCGGTCCGGAATGCAAGGACGATCGGGCGGTCCTCCGAATTGGCGCTGTGCGAAATGAACACCGGAAACCCGCCTGCGTAACTCATGCTCCATAGAGAATTGCCGTCCTAGAGCATTGATTTTCTGTCGAACTCCTTTCTGAAAGAAAGCCTGGGGGAGCCAGGTTCAAATAGCCGCGAAACTTGCGATCGGCGAGGTTTCACCACCACGCTGCAGCCGGGCAATGCTAGGCACGACAGCCGGGATGCGCAACTCATCGACTGGTTGCTCGAAGAAGACCAGCCGTCCGTTCGCTATCACACATTGGTCGACCTGCTGGAGCGCAAGGAAGACGACCCCGAAGTGAGAAAGGCTTATTCCAAGATACCGAGAATCGGTTGGGCCCGGGACATACTGAGACTCCAGAAACCGAAAGGGTTCTGGGAACCCCATGAGCCGACGAACGTCCGCGACTGGATGAACTTTCTCCGCGTCCCGGAATACGTCGCCACCACTTGGAGGGCCCTCGTTCTCTCGGACCTGGGTCTTACTGCTAGAGACCCGCGGATCAGAAAGATCGCGGATCGCTTCTTCGAGTACAAGCTCCAGCTGGGGACGATGATCAACATCTTCACCGAGGAGGTGTGCGCCGTCGGGAATGCTGCTCGTCTGCTGACCCGTTTCGGTTACGGGGACGACTACCGGGTGAGGAAGCTGTATGATTGGATGCTCGAAGACCAGAGAGAGGATGGAGGTTGGAACTGTTCCCAAGGCACGCCGGGAACGCTGGACGGCTGGGAGGCCATGGCCGCCTTTGCCTCTCTCCCAAAGTCGAAACGATCCGGGAAGATTGAGCAGGCCATCTCGAGAGGAGCTGAGTTCTATCTGGAACGACGACTGTTCCAGGAAGGGAGAAAATACGTCCCTTGGTTCAGATTCCACTATCCGAACCACATCTACTACGACATCCTGGTTGGGCTTGACTTCATCACAAAGCTCGGATTCGCAGACGACCCACGCCTCGAGCCCGCTCTCAAGATCCTCAAGGACAAGCGCCGAGCGGACGGAACTTGGTTACTGGACCGAGCGCATCCGGATCTGGGGCCCGGCGAGACAATTCACCTCAGCGTGAAGAAAGTCAAGCCTCTTGAGCTAGAAGTGCCTGGCAAGCCGAGTAAGTGGATTACTCTCACGGCTCTTCGAGTCTTGAAGCGAGTTGAGGACGCGAATTAGTGCGGCGGCGCGACGGCAAGAGACGTCAACGAGTTCAGGCTGTCACCGACACAGGATTGACGGGCCGGGTTCGCCTGACCCGCAAGACACAAGTGATCCCGACCGGGGGGGGTGCATCGGGGAAAGCCGGCCGGGCCGAGGTACCCAGGACCTGCAGCATCACTATCAGGAACCCCCGTGTCCACGGTGCCTTTCCCTTTCGCCCGTCTGAAAGAGCGAGAAGACGATCATCCCGACGGAATCGAAGTGTGAACGAATTTGGCGTCTCATCCTGGATAGCTCATGGAGAGCCCCAGTCCCGTTGCATGCCCTTCGCACGGCCCATCGTACGTCATGGTAATGCCAATCGTGTCGTTAGTGACTTGGTGGGGAGCGAGATCATAGGCGTGTTGCGCAACTGAGGAGAAATCCACGGAGAGGAAGACGGTCACAGCAATTCGCGAGTCGCCGATGTTGCTCAGCTGGTATGTGTATCGGATAGAGATCTCCCGACTTGGCGCTCCGCTCGGCAAGTCCGCACAAACGTAAATCGGCTGTGAATAAGAAAGGGTCAGGTTTCCGACGTCCATCGTAAGTTGAAGGGTCACCTTGGGTCGGGTCCCCGCGTTCGCGGTATCCCCGAAATGTGTCGATGAGGGTCTGTAAAGTGTGATCCATGTCGCGAGAGCCATGATGACTAGGAGTGTGAGGACAAAGGCCAAAACCCGGCCCGTGCGACCGGGCTGTCGACTACTCCCAGAAGCCGTGTCCAACCCATCCGGTGCTCGCGACGTGGCGCTCATCACATCGAGCACATTGACCCATCAGAATAGAATGGTTTGGGTCGGTGTCTCGGCCGATATTCAATCGAGCCCGTGTGATGGCCCGCCGAGGCGCTCAGCCCCTTGTGTCCACGACACAGAAGAGGTTGCCGTCGGGGTCCGCGAGGACCACGAAATCTTCACCTTCCTCGCGCTCACGGAAGACGGTCGCACCGAGACGGAGCAACCGTTTGACCTCTCCATCCGGGTCGTCCGTGTACAGGTCGAGATGCAATCGGTTTCGGTACGGCTCCATGCCGTCAAGGGACACGTTAGGCCCTTTGCCTGAAGGGTCCTTCAAGATGACGAACGGGTCTCCGGGTGTGGGCGGCCTCGCCGGAGCATAGCCGAGCACCCCCTGCCAGAAGGTCATCATGCGAGCGAAATCCTTGACGTCGATCACGATGGACCCGATCCGAACCTTGCCCTCTTTCCCCATGATGCCGATGATTCGACATCGGGCCATGAACGTTATGGTCTCGGAGCGGAGGTGGCCTAAGGACCAAGGTTCGTGACTAATGCTAAGGGCTGTTGGAGACTGACCGGGCATTTATCCCGGGGCTCTACTCTCCGGTTTCGGAGGCTTCGGGGCCCGTCCATTATGGTGTCACGCTGGGGACTCGCGGTCACCGTCGCCTTGGTCATGTTGGCATTTGCGGGGAATAGCGTCATGACGCGATACCTCATCGTTGGGGGTCTCGCGTCTCCGATCCTTCTGACGATCGTTCGATTCGTGAGCGGTTTCGCGACGCTTCTGGCCCTACGGTCGACGTTCCCCTCGTCCTTCCCAGGTGCATTTCGGGGTCGACCGGACGTGATCGGGGGAATTCTCCTTGGCGCTTATGCGTTCTCCATTTCCTTCGGCTACCAGTTCATCTCGGCTGCGGCGGGCACCTTGGTCTTCTATGCCTTCGTCATCCTGACGATGGCCCTGTTCGGCTATCTGCACGACGAGGAGCACCCAACGGCTCGATCCGTCGCGGGTCAGGTTCTGGCCCTCGTCGGCGTAGGCATCATCACGGTTGGCGGGATTCGTGGGGTGACGGTCCCAGGGATCGCCCTGATGGCCGCGACCGGATCGTCGTGGGGTCTCTACTCGGTGCACGGAAGGTCCGCGGGAGACGCCCGCTCGTACACGTTCCACACGTTCCTCGTCCTTGCGGGATTGTGTCTTCTCTTGATCAATCTACCTGGGCCGAATCGCTCCTCGATCGTCCTAGCGGACGGTGTTGATGCGGCGGTGATACGTACTACGACGCAGGCGCGATGTTCTGGTTGTGCCTCAGGACATTATCGGGATCGTACTTCGCCTTGATCTTCCGGAGCCGATCGTAACTCTTGCCATAATTCGCGCCAACGCGATCCGTATCGTCCCCCGCAGCAAAGTTCACGTACCCGCCTTTCTCCGAGTGAGGCGCCAAGTCGGCATAGTAGTCCCGCACCCACTTGGTGTTCGCCTTATTCTGTGCTGGGTCGGGCCACATTCCCGCAATCACGGTGGCGTACTTTGCATCCCGATGGCCGAACGCGGTCGCGTCCGCCGGGACGTCGTGGACGGCCCCGTTGATCGGGTAGATATGCATCGTCGAATTCACGACCGGGATCTTCGGTCCGTGCCTCAGGTGGGCTCCGATCGCCTCGTCCGTGAGCTCGCGGACGAAGACGGCCTTCCAGTAATGCTGGATTCCGGGAGGGACGAGGCCGTCGAACGCGCTGTTCAAGGCCGGATAGGGCATCGGTCCGACCCATTCGGCGACGATTGGCGCGGCGTCGCGGAACGGGGCGAATGCCTTCTGCGCTTCCCCCGGCTTTCCGGTCCAACAGACGACCATCGCACAAAGCGTGTCGCCCTGCCGGTCCTCCGGGATGAAAGGGAGGGGCGGCGCAATCTGCCAGGCGAAGAACGCTCCCAGCTCGCGGGGTGCGTTCGTGATGTAACGATCGTATGCTCGAATCACCTTCGGTGCGTCCTCGACCTCGAAGAACATCGGCCCTCCAACGATGTCTTGGACCGGGTGCAAACGGAACTCGAAGTTCGTGACGATGCCGAAGTTGCCTCCGCCGCCCCTCAATGCCCAGAACAGATCTTCGTTCGACTTCGGTCCCGCGGTGACGAAAGAGCTGTCAGGAAGGACGACGTCCATGGAGAGCAAGTTGTCGAGCGAAAGTCCGACACCTCGAGTCAGATATCCGATTCCGCCGCCAAGGGTCAGTCCCGCGATGCCCGTCGTGGAGATGATTCCGCCTGTCGTCGCGAGGCCGAATGCGTGGGTCGCATGATTGAAGTCGCCCCAGGTGCAACCGCCTTCCGCGCGCACCGTCTTGGTCGCGGGATCGACCCGGATTCCCTTCATTCGACTGAGGTCGATGACGAGGGCTCCGTCGGCGGTCCCGAAGCCGGGAACGCTGTGCCCGCCTCCGCGGACGGCAATCGTAAGGCCCTCCGCACGCGCCGCTTTCACGGCGGCGATGACGTCCGCAACTCCTTGACAACGGACGACGACCGCCGGCCGTTTGTCGATCATCGCGTTGTAGACTTTTCGGGCCTCTTCATACTGCTTGCTCTCCGGACCAATGACTTCGCCCCGCACCTTTCCCTGGAGTTCAACGACCGTTTTCTCGTTCAAAAGGAAACCCCGCCCGGTCGGCGCACCTCACGAGCCGTATTCAAGGTTTGTGTCGACCGCCACCGTCGTGGTCGGCGCGGGTCGCGTCTATCGTTAGGGGCTCTTCCGGACCAGTCTGAACCCGATAGACGGACCCAATCCCAAATTGAATCCAAGCTGGATGTGGAAGTACCCGAGGGCCTCGATCCAGCGGGCGTTCCGAAGCGGTCCGGAATCCAACGAATCGAACCCGATGTCCTGCGCCATGCGAAGGACCCGTTGCTTCGCCTCCTTGTCGTCGCCGGCGACGAAGGCGGTGAGCCGCTCACCGTGGACTTGACCGGTGCTCATCGTCGCGGCGAAGGCCGTGTTGAATGCTTTGACCACCTTCGCGCCGCGTGCCATCGCTTGGAGCTCTTCGGCTCCGCTCCTCTGGGGGGTCGAGGCAAACTCCCCGGCCTTCAGGGCGTTCGTCACATCGACGAGCGGTTTGCCCGCCACCGCATCGCCCATCTCCTGGACCGCGTTTTCTCGTTCAACAAACGGGACCGCGAGGACCACGATCTCGCCCCATCGAGCGACCTCGCGCACCTTCTCCGGGACTTTGCCGATCGCCTGCACTTCATATCCGACCCGCGTCAGGCCTTGCTTGAGCGCGGTCCCCACATTCCCGTCGCCGATGATCGCGACCTTTGCATGCGCCATCCGAGATTCCCACGCGCCCCATGCCCGGCCTGTGTATTTCATGGTTTGGCGGGCTCAAAGGATTCCGCAATCATGCGAGATGTGTGTCGAACCACCGCAGGTACGCCTTCAGGCGGGCGACCCGGTGCTTTGGCTTGCCCGCTCGGGAGAGGTCGTGGTTCTCCTTTGGGATCAGGACCATTTCGGCCTCCTTTCCGTAGTACTTCAGCGCGGTGAAGAATTGGATGGCCTCTCCGTGCCAGCATCGATAGTCTTCAAGGGAGTGAATGAGGAGCAGGGGCGTCTTCACGTTCTTCACACGTCGAAGGGGCGACTTGGCCAACGTCGTCTCCTCGTCGTCCCATGGATCCGCGCCGATCTGGTCCCGGCCGAAGTACGGGCCGATGTCGCTCGTCCCCCAGAACGTCCACCAGTTCGAGATCGACCGATCCGTGACCGCGGCCTTGAATCGATCCGTCTGCGTCACGATCCAGTTCGTCATGAAGCCGCCATAGGAGCCGCCTGCCACCGCGAGACGCTTGCTGTCGACGAAGGGATAGTGCGCGATGGCAAAGTCGACGGCCTCCAAGAGGTCTTGGTAGTCTCGCTCCCCGTAGTGACCTCGAATGTCGGCGAATTCCTCCGCATACCCGTCGCTGCCACGCGGATTTGTGTACAGGACCGCGTAGCCTTTCGCCGCGAACACCTGGAACTCATGCAGATAGCTGTACCCGAAGGCGGTTTTCGGACCGCCGTGGATGTAGAGGATGGTCGGAACCTTGCCCTTCTTCGCAGGCCGAAGGATCCAACCCTCGATCGTCGCACCGTCACTCGCCCGAAACGTGAACCGTTCCGGCTTCCGGATGTCGCGATTTCGGTCGAGGTCTTTGTTGAACGTCGTGAGCGATCGGATTCCGCCCTTCCCACCCTTCCATGAATAGAATTCAGGAGGGTACCCGTTCTCCATCGCCGTGAAGACGACGGCTCCCTCGGTCGCTTGAAAGGCCTCGACGCTTCGGTTGCCTCCGACGAGGAGTTCTGCCTTGCGATCCTTCACTCGGAGGACGTACAGGTGCACGGCACCGCCTTCCGCCACCACGAAGTAGATTCGGTCGCCAACCCACTTCGGTTCGGAATTCATCCCGCCCATCCGGATGTCGCAGTTCAGACTGTTGCTGAGGTTGCGGTCGAGCGAGTCGAGGCGCTCCGGTTTCCCACCGGCACCCTTGATGGACCACAGGTGCACGTGCGAGGCGAAGCCACGAGGGAAGTCATTGCCCAGGAACACGAGGCGCCGGTCATCGGGAGACCATGTCACGGAAGCGATTTCCATGTCGTGCTTCGTCAATTGCGTCGTTTTTCCCGAGGCTGCGTCGACGAGAAACAGGTCCTGGATGTAGGGCCGGAGGTCCTCCGTCTGAGCGACATACGCAATTCGACGGCCGTCGTGGGACCATGCCGCCTTCGCCACATCGACCTCGCCCTTGGTAATCTGCCTGACCGTGTTGGTCTCGAGATCCAGGACGAACACATGTTTCCGGAGATTGTATACGAACCCCTTATCGTTGAACCAGAAGTTGATCCTGCGGATCGTCCGGACATCCTCTTCGTCCTCGCCGACGTTCGACAGGAACAAGATACGCCGACCGTCGGGAGACCATGTGTGGCCTTCGATGCCCTCCTTGCGCCGAAGGAGGAGTCGGGCTTCACCGCCATCCAGCGGGATCAGATAGAGCGAGTTGCCCTTGTCATCCTTCCCGATGTCCCTTTTTGACGTGAACAGAATTCTCTTGCCGTCCGGAGCAATCTTCGGAGCGGAGTCCTTCCCGGCGGTCGTGAGCTCCCTCGGTCCTGTCCCGTCCCGAGGCACGACCCACAGGTTCCCTTCGTACTCGTCTTTGTCCAAGATGGCGCGGTGAACGGCGATCACGACAAAGGAAGCGTCCGGAGAGAGGCTCGGTTCGGAGAGAAACGCGTACGCGGTGAGGTCTTCCGGTTCCACGGATTGATTCATGCGGGGGCGAGTCGCTGTCATCCGATTAATCTTCTCTCCGACCCGACGATCGGGCCTCACGCCCGGCACCCCCACAACGCTAATCGCTTCGGAAGGACTCTCGGGGTCATGGCGGCGACCTTCGGCAAGCTCACCTACCTGTACGTCGGCACGTCCGATTTGGACCGCGATCTGGAATACTACACGAAGGTCCTCGGGGCCCAGGTCCTCTGGAACTACAAGGAATTCGGAGCGAAGGTCGCGGGCCTTCGTCTCAGCGACGGCCCGCAATATCTCCTCGCGGACCATCGTCCCGCGCCTTCATGTCTTCCCCTCTTCGAAGTGAAAAATCTGAAAGCTGCCGCGAAGGACCTCCGCGCAAGGGGTTGGAAGCCCGAAGGCCGGTCCGTCGAGATTCCACCCGGGCCGTGTTATGTGTTCAAGGACCCGAGCGGCAATCCCCTAGGAATCTTCGAGAACGCGCGACCGGGCTTGGTCGATCAGGCATTCGGTGGCTCGGATCGCCGTGGCGCCAAGGGCTGAAGGGAGGAGCAGGAATTGGTCGTCGACGCGAACGCGCTCTTAGTCCGCCGCCTGTACGAAGCCTCTCATTCGAGGGACATGGAGACCCTGGCGTCCTTGATTGCGGAAGACGCCGTGTGGCACGTCCCCAGCTCGACATTGATTTCGGGA
>VBMN01000046.1 GCA_005878385.1 Methanobacteriota archaeon | reverse complement strand
TTGGCCTTCAATCTCACCGTTCCTGTCCTTGATCCAAGGCTTTCGGCCGATCAGGTTGCGGCCGGCTTACCGGGACAAATCTACGCGCTGGGGCCTGCGTTCGTGGTCTATGCCTTGAGCTTCGTCGTCCTCGGGGTCTATTGGGTCGGCCACCACGCCCAGTTCCGAGTCATTGATGCCGCCGATCGAGCCTTCCTCTGGATCAATATCCTTTTCGTGATGCTCATTGCCCTGGTCCCTTTCTCCACGTT
>VBMN01000045.1 GCA_005878385.1 Methanobacteriota archaeon | reverse complement strand
ACGGTCCCGTCCTGGTTCACCTTCACCTGAAGGTCGACTTGGAATGAGGCGGACCCTCCGATGGGATGCGCATTCAACGGTCGCGGATCGCCCCAATGTCCGCCGCTGTCCGTCGAGACCTCAATCATCGCAGCGGGATTCGAACATGTGTCGCATCCCGGAACTCCGCCATAGTGCGCCCACGCGACGTAGACATGGCCTTCCCGGTCTGCCGCGATGTCGGGTTCCCAGTCGTCGCCGCCCTGGTAGCCGATGAAAATCGGAATGGAAAATCGTTGCGCGCGGGCGACGGCTGCTTCGGGCAGCGCAATCGAGACGATGACGAAGAGCGCAACCATCCCAGCCACAATGATGAACCGCCTCCCCATCGGATTCCCCGGATGCGGATGCTCGGAGACCGCTAAAAGGATTCTCTCCTGCTCGCAGAGAGAACGAGGACCGCTGACTTCTCAATATTCGAGGCCGGATGCGACGCGAGGCTTTATCGCCGGGCGGCTTCTCCCGCGAGAGGGAATTCCACGAAGATCGACCGCCGACGGCTGGTGCAGGTCGTCGCGATCTTGGGGACCCTCAGCGCATACGCGACGATCGTCCTCGGCGGCACGGTACGCGGGATGGGTGCCGGACTCGCGTGTCCGGATTGGCCCCTTTGTAACGGGTCGGCCATCCCGGATCTCCGCGATCCCACTGTCGCCGTCGAATACGCACACCGGCTTGCGGCTGCGCTCACGAGCCTCTCCATCCTCTTGACCATGGTGTTTGCAATCCTCTGGTTCCGCCCGGAACGCCGACTCGGGACGCTGTCTTTCATGAGCTTCGCACTCCTCGTCACCCAGGTGGCGGTCGGTGCGGTCACGATTACTTCGGAGAACGATCCCGTCGTCGTCACAATCCATCTCGCCCTCGGGACCGCCACGTTTGCCTCTGCGCTCATCGTCTCACTCTTCGCCCTGCGACCATCGTCGCTAGGAGCCGCGAGTCCTCGGCCGATCGAATGAGCCTCATTCGACGAGGAAGTGCACCACGCTGATCCCGATGAATCCGATCAGCACCGCCGCGATCCAGTGGGTCCCTCGATCGGAACCCGCCATCGGCAAGAATCCTCGGAGCACGAGGAGGAGAGCGAGGGAGGCCTCCGAGGCCGCCAGAAACGTGGAGAGTGCGACCGTTGTCGAACTCCCGTTGGCCAGGCCCAATGAATCGGCGAAGAGGCCTGGCGCGAACGCGGCGGGTATCGTGACGAGAGACACGAACAACAGGAGAAACGAAGGGCGCAACTTCCAGCGTGCGGCGAAGGCGGGAACCAGAACCAGGGCTCCCTCGACGAAACGGTGCACGACCGTGGCCGCGACGCTAAGCGGATCGATTCGAACGATGGGGACCAGCCCGCCGACGAAATCCCGGCCGAGCACGAGGCCGTCCCCGACGCTGTGGAGCGCGAGAAAGGCCGCGGAGGCCCACACGATCCGCGTCGATTCCATCCCGAGGAAAGGGCCTTCGAACAGGAACCATCCGATCAGAGCTCCGAGTCCGAGGCCGACCAGGAGGAACACGGTGGCTGCGGCGGCACCACTCCCCGCCGACAGGAATGGCTTGCCCTCGAGGACGAACGCCATTGCATGGGAGAGCCCGAGGAAGACGATGACGCCCGCAAGTCCGCCCCACACGACGTCCCGATGCGCATCGAACCATTCGCGAAACGAGTACAGGAGGATGGACGCCAGGGGAATCGCGCCGAATCCGGCGGCGGGGACCGCGAGGTCCGTCATGGCGGATTCGTCTTGTTGAAGTCCGCCGTCTTCGGTTCGCCGACGCTGGGGATCTGATCCGCGTTGTAGTCGATGAAGAAATCGTGCGCAATCGAACTGTCGACGGCGATGAGCGTGAACGTCACATTCGTCCCCGTGAGGAATACGAGCGGCGGTCCAGGACTTCGGACTGTCTTGTTTGTGAGGCCCCATCCCAGACCCGCGTCCGCATACAAGGTCACGTTCATCTGCGCCACGACCCGGATCGTCCCGAACATCATGTTGAAATGATACTGGCACTTGTACGTCGCATTCCCCTCGCGTTCCGGGATGAACGTGAATAGAGCGGGACCCGGTCCTAGGAAGTCTTGCGACTTGTTCTCGCCCGGGTCCGTCTGATTGTTTCCATTGTAATCGATGAACCAATTGTGCGTAACGGCTGGCTCGATTCCGACCAAGGCAATGGTCACAGGGTACCCGAGGTACACCGTGAGCGTCGGGCCGGGACTCTGGATCGAGGTGCTGTTGAGCCCCCAGCCGCGGGCTCCGTCGCCGTAGAGTGTGAAGGCCGGCGGATCTCCGTCCGCTGCGGACGCCGGCGAGGAGCCCGGCAACAGGAGCATACATAGGAGGACCGCAGCGACGGCGGCGGCCCTAAGCGGATGAAACATGAAGAGTCGCAACCATCGAGTAGTGATTCAGGCCGCAAAATTCCGCGCAGTGAATCTCGTAGTTTCCCGCCACGAGCGCCTTGAACCAGTACTGGTTCACGTGACCCGGGATCACGTCGATCTTCAGGCCGTACGCGGAGACGGAGAAGGAGTGCGCAACGTCGACCGACTCGAACAGTAGCTTGACGACCTGACCCAACTTCACTGTGAAGGCGCCGGATTGCGGGCCGCTGTACGACCCGTTCGGGTATGTCACGTTGAAACTCCACGACCACTGTCGCGCCGTCACGATCACGGTCACATCCGGATTCTGTGGGATCGTGTCCGTAATCACGAGAGTCTGGAAGGCCGCCACTCCGACGACGACCAGGATGATCGCGGGGATAATCGTCCACGCGGTCTCGAGTTTACGATCGTGCGTCTTTGCGACGGCAGGACCAGTCGTATGTCCGGGCCGGACGCGAAATTTGCGGACCGCATAGGCCACGAGGGCCATGACCAAGACGCCGATCGCGACCGCCGGGACCAGGACGAGATAGAACAGCTGTTCGGTCGCGCCTTGACCGGGAGTAAGAGCAGGCTGAGCCTGGGCTTTTCCCGCAACAAAGTTCAAGATGCCGAGGAGGACCGCGGTCAGGACGGACGACCGTCGGAGGCCCGACATTGGCTGCCGAAACCCGATGGCCTCTAAAGCATTTGTGGTCTTACCGTATTTCACGATGTGCGACGCGAACCGATTCCTCCCATAGGAAAGGTTTTTCTCGGCTTGCGAAGTACGGGGAACCGCGGCTCGTTCCCGGGCCGAGGTCTGAGGTTTCCTCGATGGCGGGAGAAGTCGTCACCGGGTATCACTCGCGCAACGCGCCGGTCGGCATCTTCCGTTGGTTGACGACGACGAACCATCACGAGATCGGGATCCTGTATCTGGCGAACTCGTTCCTCTTCTTCCTGATCGGCGGGGTGCTCGCCCTCCTCATGCGGACGGAACTCGCCTACCCAGGGCGGACAATCGTGGACGCGTCGACCTACATGGAACTGTTCACGATGCACGGGACCACGATGATCTTTCTCGTCGCGATCCCGATCCTCGCGGGCTTCGGGAACCTCATGGTGCCGCCGCTCATCGGCGCCAAAGACATGGCCTTCCCCCGGATCAACGCCCTCAGCTTCTGGCTCATCCCGACCGCGGGCGTGATCATGTGGCTCGGCGCCGCGAACATCGGGTGGACCGGGTACACGCCGCTCAGTGTGTACGACAAGAGCTTCGGCGTGGACATGTGGATCGTCGGGCTCCAGCTTCTCGGGATTTCGTCTACCGCCGGCGCAATCAACTTCCTCGTCACGATCTTCCGTCATCGCGCGCCCGGGATCACGTTCAACAATCTCTCCCTCTTCGTTTGGTCCATCCTGGTCACACAAGGCCTCGTCCTCCTGGCGACGCCCGTGCTCGCGGGAGGTCTGTTCATCCTGCTGCTCGACCGCCACGGCTTGACCGCGTTCCTCTCACCTGTCGTCGGAGGCGACCCGATCTTATGGCAACACCTGTTCTGGTTCTACTCCCATCCGGCCGTGTACATCATGATCCTCCCGGCGATGGGGATCATCTCGGAGGTGATCCCGCGGATGTCGCACAAGCCGATCTTCGGGTACCGGGCGATCGCCCTGTCGACGGTGGCGATCGGCTTCCTCTCCTTCGGGGTGTGGGTCCATCACATGTTCACGACAGGACTGTCGATCTCCGCCCGCCTCCCGTTCATGATCATCACGCTCGCGATCGCGGTGCCGAGCGGGATCAAGATCTTCAATTGGATCGCGACCATGTGGGGCGGTGCGATCGAGCTGAAGGCGCCCATGCTCTTCGCAATCGGTTTCGTCACGATGTTCGTGATCGGTGGCATCAACGGCGTCTTCCAGGCGCCGATCCCGCTTGACTACCCGCTCCAGGACACGTATTGGGTCGTCGCCCACCTGCATTACGTCCTGTTCGGCGGGACGATCCTCGGCGTCTTCGCGGGCTTCTACTTCTGGTTCCCGCGGATGTCGAAACGGATGTACAGCGAACGGCTGGCGCGGTGGCACTTCGGCTTCACGATGATCGGCTTCAATGCGGTGTTCTTCACGATGCACTTCCTCGGCCTGGAAGGAATGCCCCGCCGGATCTACGACTACAGCCAATTCTACGATCTGCAATTCCTGTGGACCCTGAACTGGCTCGCGACGCTCGGGGCGTTCGTCCTGGGATTCGGCCAGCTCTTCTTCCTCGCGAACATCGTCTGGACGTTCGTGAAGGGTCCCGTGTCCGATCCAGATCCGTGGGGAGAGATCCCCGCCCAGATGCACGAGCCGCGCGTACCCGGCGTCCCGGTGTACGCGATGCCGGTCCACGCGCTGGCGAACGGCGGCTCGCCTGAGGCGTCTACCGGGCCAGCTGAATCGCCTCGAGCTCCCTGAGGATCTCCTCGGCGAGCCGCGAAGCCGTGTCGTAGTCGCCGCTCTCGAAGGCGGCGCGCGCCTGCTTCAGCACCTTTCGGATCTCGCTCACATTCCGTCCAAGGTCTCGGGCTTTCTTCGCCGTCTCCAGGGCGCGGGTCATCCGTTCGAGGGCGTCCGCGCGGGACACCTTCGGCCGGGACTCGACATGCTCCTCTTCGAAAATCTCGTCCCGGAAGGATTCCGACGGACGACTCGGAGGCGTGGGCGCAGCCATCGGCGGCTTGGGCGCCCGGGGTTCGCTCGTCGGCGGCGGGGGCGGGGCCTTGACCTCGATCTCCGGTGGCGTCTCAATTTCGATGCCACTCGCCTCGAGTGCCGCGGCCAAGTACTTCTCGGCCTCGACGAGGCTCTTCTCCTTTCCCGCGAGCCGTTCCCGCTCCGATGCGAGTCGCGTCAGTTCCTGACGGAAGACCTCTTGCAATTCGACAAAGGATTCGTGTTGCGCGGCCGACTCCTTCTGGCGGGCGTACATTTCCTCGCTGATCTTCAGCATCTCCCGCTCCCGACCCTCGAGCGCGTGGAGGCGTTCGTTCTGCAGCTTGATCAGCTCCTCTTCCCGCTTGGCGAGCTTCTTGTCGCGGTCCGCGACGCCGCGCTCCATCCCGACGAGCCGTTCGATCGTGTCGGCGAGGGCCCGCTCCCGCTGGGCGGCCAATTCCTCCCGTTCCACGAGGGACTGGATCTTGGACTCGGAGTCCTTTAGATGACTGGACAGCTCGAGGTCGAGACGCTTCGCGCGGTCTTCGTTTTCCTTGATCGACTTCTCCCGTTCGTTCAAGGTACGGGCCCAATCCTGCACGCGCTTCTCCTCGCCCGCGAACCGTTCACGGTCCATCCGGACCGTGGCGAGGTCGTGGTCGATCGAGGTGCGGCCCGCGTTGACCTGCTCCTTCTCCTTCTGGAAGTCTTCCCGCTCGGTTCGTAGGCGCTCCGCCTGACGATCCATCTCGACCCGCTGGGTTTCGAGTTCTGCTCGCAGCGCGTCCAGTTCCTTCTGGCGCGCTTCGAGCGCGTTCTTCGTCTCCTTGAACCTCGATGCGGATGCCTTCACCGCGTCGACGAGATATGGGGAGGGCTTGTCACTAGCCATGTTCGGTCACCGCCCGTAGGGGCGCGATATTCCTTGGGTGTCTCCCTGATTATATAAGTCGTGGGCCGAGGGAATCATGCATGAGAACATTGGGCCTCCATGTGGCGCTCCCTGGAGTTCGAAGCGGCCAACCGGTCGTGTCGACCCGGGGAATTCGCTGAACGTACGATCGTGTTCGCGGGTGCGGCCTGCGCGTGGAACGGATGGATGGATTGTCAAGGTGCGTCAGACAAACGAAAGACACTTATAAGGGACCATGTCGTACAGTCGTCAGCACGCCTCCATCGGGGGCGGGCGGAAAAGGGATGGAAACATGCCTGCACTGAAGGAAATCTCGTTCGAGTACGCACGGCAGATCGCCTCCGTGAAGGGGCTCCAGCCGGGCAAGGTGAGAGGCACGAGCACGCTGCGCTTCACGAAAGGCGACAGCGACAAGCTCCAGGTCATCACCTGGGACGAATTCGTGCGAACCGCAAACAACCGCAACCTCGCCGTATACGAGAGTGGCGGTTGGATGAAGTTGATGCGCAAGCACTGATCGTCCGAAATCCAAGGAAGACCATGGTGGACCTGGCGTTCGGCGCCACCGCCATGGCCTCCATCTTCGCGATCGTGGACCCACTCGGAGTGGTCCCCTTCTTTTCGGTCCTCACGGAGGACCTGAACGCCGCGCAGAAACAGGACATCGTCTCGAAGGCCTGCCTCACGGCGACGATCACCCTCGGCGTGTTCGCCGTCTTCGGCCAATGGATCTTCGCGGGTTTCGGCTTCACGATCCCCGCCTTCAAGATCGCGGGAGGTGTGCTCCTGTTCGGTGTCGCCCTCGAGATGCTCAACGGGGAACGGTCCCGGTCCCGCCTGACGCCCCAGGAACGCGAAGAGACGCTGGAACGGGAGGAGGTCTCGGTCGTGCCGCTCGGTATCCCATTGCTCGCAGGTCCCGGCGCCATCACGACGGTGATGATCTACATGACCGCTCCCGTGTTGGATCCGGCGGACAAGCTGTTTGTCTTCGCCGGCATTTTGGTCTCCGTCCTCTCGGCGTTCGTCTTGCTCCACAACGCGGACCGGATCTTCCGGAAGATCGGACGGACCGGAACCCGGGCCATCGGCCGTGTCATGGGCCTCCTGCTCGCCGCGATCGCGGTGCAATTCCTAATCGACGGCATCGTGGCCGCGGCCCAGATGAAGGGTCTCCTCGGATAGATGTGTCCCGAGGGAGTCCGGCTCTCCGCCGGGCGGGATTCTAAATATGCCCAGCGGGTTCGGGCGATGATGCCAACGTTCGAGGAGCAGGTCCTCCGCAAGATCCTGCCCTCGCCGGAGGAGGATCGTCGGATTCAGGGCGTCGTCCACGACGTGATGAAGACGCTCGAGGCGAAGATCGCCGCGAAAGGGCTGAAGGCGAAACCGTTGCTCGTGGGTTCCGTCGCGAAGGGCGTCCACCTCACCGGCACGGAGATCGACATCTTCGTCGCCTTCCCACCGGACACGCCGCGCGAGGTCCTCGAGCGGGAGGGACTCGCCCTTGGCGACGTGCTCGAGCGGCCCGTGCGGATGTACGCTGAACATCCGTACACGCGCGGATGGTTTGGCGGTTTCGAAGTCGAGGTCGTCCCCTGTTACCGGATCACGGACGCGACGCAGCGCATGAGCGCGGTGGACCGCACGCCGCTCCATGTGGACTACGTCCTCGGCCACGTGAAGGAAGGCCAGTCGAACGAGGTCCGTCTCCTGAAGGCGTGGTCGGAGGGCATCGGCGTCTACGGGGCCGAGGCGAAGGTCCTCGGGTTCAGCGGGTATCTGTGCGAACTGCTCGTCCTGAAGTACGGCTCCTTCCGAGCCGTCCTCGAGAACAGCCTGTCGTGGCGGCCTTCGACCGTCCTCGAGCTCGACCGCGCGCCGGCGCGGACCTTCACGGAACCGCTCGTGGTCGTCGATCCCGTGGACCCGAACCGGAACGTGGCCAGCGCGGTGGGCGTAGAGCAGATGGCCACCTTCGTCCATGCGGCGCGGGAATACCTGCAGGCGCCGAGCGAGCAGTTCTTCTTCCCGCGGCCTCTGAAGCCGCTCCCGCTCACGAAACTGCGCGCCCTCGCCCGAAAGCGCGGCGCCGGACTTCTCGCCATCTCGATCCCCGCCCCGACCGTGACGGAGGACGTCCTCTACCCGCAGCTCCGCAAGGCGCACCGATCGTTCGTGGAACTGCTCCAGCGCCATGCGTTCCAGGTGTTCGACTCCCGCTTCGACGTCGTGGGCAAGGAGGCCGTGTTCCTGTTCGAACTTGACGTGGAGTCGCTCCCGCGGGCCGCCCGCCACGCGGGTCCGCCGGTATGGGTGAAGAACGCGAAGGACTTCCTCGACAAGTGGAGGCGGAGCCCGAAGACGATGGCGGGTCCGTACATCCACGGGGAACGGTGGGCCGTCGACATGACCCGCGAGGCGACGAGCGCCGCGGGCCTCGTGAAGGAGAAATGGCGCGACCTGGGCCTCGGCAAAGACCTCGGATACGGCTCACTCGTATGGCCCGAGCATTTGTTCAACCCGGTCTGTGGTGTCGCATTCAGCACGAATGCCGCTGGACCGCTCGGCACCACCTGAACCTGTACGCTGGCCAGCCCAACGTTGTCGGACGCGCGGAACAGAACGTAGGCGGATGTGTTGGGGGGGTTCAGCTTGATCGTCACGGCACCGGCCACCAGAGGCAAGCAGGACAAGTCGCCGGTGTACCCGGGGTAGAACGGCGAGACGGACACCGTTTGGATCGTCGGATTCGTGAAGTCGCCGAACGGCGGATTCAGCAGGATGATCCAGAAGGCGAGCCAGCTGAAGAAATACGTGATGCCGTGGCCGGTCCAGTCGCGCCGTTTGAAGGCGTCGATGCTGATGCCAATCATCGGGAGGAAGAAGTACAGCCCGAAGCCGACCAGGATTCCTGCGAAAAACGCGAGGGCTGGATGGATGGAATACAGGAGGAACGAGACGACCGCCCCGACGACGGCCCACGCGATCGTGGCGACGGCGGCGCGTGCCGCGCGGATCTCCGTCCGCATATAACCGACCTCGTCGAAGTCGGGGGCGGTCCAGTCGGGAGCTTCGTCCTTGCGCTTCCGGCGGGCCATTGGGCCGTCGGAAGTAGGGGGCCCTTGAAAAACCTTCGCTCACGGAGGCGACACTGGCTCGACCGGGATGGGTGCGTACATCCGCTGCATCTCGATGGAGAACTGTCGGATCGTGACGAGCATCGCGCCCACGAGCAGGCCGCCGACGAAGCCCGCCAGCCCGCCTGTGAGGACGCGGGCGAGGGGCGTCGATTCGTATCGACCGGACAATTGCGTGAAGCCGTCGATCGCCATGGGGATCAGGCCTAGGACGACGACCAAGGCCCCCGCGCGATCCCCTCCAAGTTTCCATAGCCGGCGGCGAAGGAACTCGGGCAACGCGTTCAGCATGACCTGCCCCGTGGACGTGGACGGCCTCGCGAAGATCGTGGCGATCAGGCCCAGGCTCGCGAAGAGGTACATGGACGTCATGCGCTCGTCGATCGGCATCTGGTTCCCGTTCAGGTAGAAGGACCGGTACCAGAGCTGATGGCATTGCGCGTCCCCGATCGTGTAGACGACGCGGGCATACAGCGGGAACGTCTCCCAGATGTTCTCGTGGTCAACGAGGTTCGCCCCACCCACTTGGTGCACGAAGGATCCGGGCGGCACCGTGTAGGGGCAGATGAAGAGGGACGCGGTCCAGACGAGGTTCACAATCAGGAGCGCGAACAGGGCGCGGCTCCAGGTGAGACGGCTCCAGAGGATCGACTTCCGACCGTCTTCCTGCGCCACGGCACGGAGTAGAACCCACGCGGGATAAATCTTTGCCGGACGGGCCGATGGAGGGCGCGGTTACTTCGCGAACTTCGCGGGGTTGCGGTCGAATGTGGCCTTGCAGCCGACCGAGCAGAAGTAGTAGGTCTTGCCTCCCACGTTCGAGGTGCCCGCGGACCGCTTCGGGTCCACCATCATCCCGCACACCGGA
>VBMN01000044.1 GCA_005878385.1 Methanobacteriota archaeon | reverse complement strand
TTCGACCTCGCCTGGAGCATCCTCGAGGACTGCGGGCTGTCCATGCCCGACGACTTCGAGGTCGGCATGCGAGTGACCCAGGACTTTTGGAATGAGCACAAAGATTTCGTAGTCGCCTACGCCAAACGATGGGGCAAACCGATCCTCGTGGAAATGTGGTCCGAGCAGTTCTTCTACTTCATCCAGAAGTACGAATGGAACTTCGTCGACGGGAACGACAAAGCCGCCGCGTTGACGACGGACCAGATCGACACGGAGAACGCGGAGCGCTTCGGGATTACGTTCACGGCCGAGGACGGCAAGAAACGCCACCCGCTGATCCTCCACCTCTCACCGAGCGGCGCGGTCGAACGGGTGATCTACGCCCTGCTCGAGAAGGCCGCCGCGGCGATGAAGGCGGGAAAGCCCCCCATGCTGCCCGTCTGGCTTTCCCCAACCCAGGTGCGAATTGTGCCAGTGGCCGAGGACGATCTCGAATTTGCGCGATCCCTGCTGCCGCACTTCACGGGCATCCGGGCCGACCTCGATGATTCCAGCGACTCCCTCGGGAAGAAGATCCGCAACGCGGAAAAGGAGTGGGTCCCGTACATCGTGGTCGTCGGAAAGAAAGAGGCCGGCGGGGGAACGCTGAACGTCCGCGTGCGGGAGACCAAGGAACAGACGGAGATGACGGTCGATGCCCTCCGCAAGCGAATCCTCAGTGAGACGAAGGGTCGGCCCTTCCGGCCCCTCGCGGAGCCGGTCCACGTGAGCGAGCGCCCGATTTTCCGCGGGTGACGCCCATTCTCGGTTCTCGGATTTGAGAACCGCGGCTCGCGGCTTTATGGATGCTATTCTCTTCGCACGGCCCGATGGCTTTCCTGAAGAGGGACCACGTCGAGTTGCTCCTGGGCCTCGGCGTCCTCGCCCTGGGCCTCGGGCTGCTCCTGTTCACCTTCTCGCACGCCCTGACCATCGCCACGGCTCCGGGGGACTTCTTCCGGAGTCAGTTCCCGCAGAACCAGGCCCAGACCGGCCCGACGGCCTCGTTCCGTTGGGACTCGACCGACTTCAATGCGACGGTCCAAGATACCTCGCGCCAGGGCGACGCGGCGATCTCCACATACCAATGGGATTTCGGCGATGGGACTCGGGTCCCGGGGTCGACTCCCGGCCCGCACCGCTACGCGAACGCGAGCGTCTATCAGATCAGCCTCATCGCGACCGACGCGAACGGCAAGGAGAGCCGGGCCGTGGCACAGGTGCAGATCGTCCCGACTCAGACGCGATCCGGGGAGAGTGTCGGGGACCCCACCGCGGGCCTCAACCTCAGCTTCGATCTGAGCGGCATCCTCCAACCCGTCGCGATCACGTTCCTGACGTTCGGCATGTACGTCGTCCTGACGATGGTTGGCGGCGCAATCACCCGAGCCGGCTGGAACATGATCAAGCCGAAACCCGAGACGATCCGCGTGCGACTGAAGCCGAGGGATCTGACCCGCGCGATGGAGGAAGACTCCGCGCCCCAGGTCCGGTTGCCCCCGCCCCCGGCCGCGTGATCCTTAACGCCGTCGATTTGTCCGAGGGAACTCGTTCTCAATCGACGACTTGGATGAGCGATCCGAAACGACGTCTGCAATCGACACGGATTCGCGCACCGCATCCACCATCGGGGATCGCACTCCCGTCATGATCGCGAGGACCCGCAAGATCCCGTCGTACTTGCGGTCCACGCGGACGCCAAAGATCACGTTCGCGTCCGGCCGCATCGCGGCGGTCAGTCCTTCGACTACCTCGTGGGCAGTTCGGAGGCGGAGCCCAGGACCCGCACTGATGTGGATGAGCGCGCCGTTGGCCCCGCGGTAGTCCACTTCCAGGAGAGGGTTGTTGAGGGTGTCGGAGACAAGACGTTGTGTGTTGTCCTCCGCGTTCTCGCCGTAGAAGACAGTCGACATGCCGCCGGCCTGGAGGATGCTACGGACGTCGCTGAAGTCCAGGTTGATTAGGGAAGGGACCGTGATCGACTCGGTAATGCCCTTGATCACCTCGCCGATCAGGTGGTCCATCACCGCGAAGGCCTGTTCGACGGGAAGGTTCGGGACCAGGTCCAGGAGCCGGTTGTTGTCCAGGAGGATCAGGGAATCCGTCCGGTCCCGGAGTCGTTGGATGCCCGCGCGGGCATTCACCATGCGGCCGCGTTCCGCCCGGAACGGCGTGGTCGCCAGGCTGATCACGACGCTCCCGGCGGCCTGGGCGAGTTCCGCCACGTGGGGGGCGACGCCAGTCCCTGTGCCGCCGCCAAGCCCGACCGTGATGAACGTGAGATCCGCATCTCCAATCTGGTTCCGAAGTTCTTGCTCCGCGATCTCGGCGCACCGCTCGCCAATCTCGGGCCGTCCGCCAGCCCCCATGCCCCGCGTCACGCCTCCGCCGATCAGGAGCTTGCGGTCCGCCTTTATCGAATCGAGATGCACGGCGTCCGTGTTCACCACGACCGTCCGGGCCCCATGGATGCCCATGCGATGGAGGCGGTGGACGGAATTCCCGCCCGCGCCACCGCAACCGACGACGACGACCTTCGGCCGCCCAACGGCGAATGAATCGAGGAACGACTGGTTCCCGGTGCGCTGTGCGGTCTCGAGGCCTATCCCTGGTCACCATCCCAAGCGGCTCGCGGTGGGAACCGCTCTGCTCGCGCGCCCGAGGTCGCGCGTCCCTGCCACGGTCCTATTTCTCGGCCCCTTCCATGGCCTTGTCGAGCCGACGTCGGACGTACTCGCGGACCGCGTTTCGGACCGCGTCCTCGACGGATACGGAATCGCCCGACTTCACGAGCTGCTGCAGGTCCACCACGTTGCCCTTCGGCAGTTCGATCATGAGCTTCCGGATGTAGTCCGGCGAGAACTGGATGTCGATGAATCGATCGATCGCGGCACGGATGGCGTCCGAGATCGTCGAGTACGTTCCGCCCTTCACGAGCTGGTGGAGGGCTTTCACTTTGTCCGGCGGCAACCGGATTGTAACTCGCTCCGATTCGGATGGCATGGACCGCCCCCGCGTCCCCGCGATTGCTGTCTGACATTCGTATGACAAGCGCGTTATTTAAACATATGTCCAACCGGGATTTCCCCGGAGGACCGCGGCTGTTGTCGGAAAAGGGCCAGTCGGACGAAAAGGTGGTCGACCGCGGCCTACAGCGCCCGCATGCGGTTGTTCTTCGGGTTGTGCTCGACCTCGGCCAGATGCAGGGCCTCCAAGACCGGCGGAACGTACATACCGAACCGGCCCCGCAGTCCCTTCTTCAGGCCGTACCACCCGCCAACCGGGTTCTTTGGAGATCGTCCCCAGGCTTCGACGGTCCCGTCCGCCGCGGGCTTCTGTTCGTCTGCGCTTCCCAGCGGCATCCAGTCGCCGTGCGACTTCAGCATCTGGTGCAGGTCGTTGATGCACCGGAGGTGGTATCGGAGCTCCGTGCTGCCCGACTTCACGACGAGCGCAGGCGGATCCAATCCCTCGTCACGGAACGCCTGAAACTCGGATGTGCCGCTCGGTGTCTTCAACTGCCATGGATGTTCGCGCGTACCCGCGTTCGCTTTCGTTGCCAAATCAGATCCCTCGATTGCATTCGTCTGCGCCGGACCGCAAGTCGTCGCTTGCAGACCACGCGACCAATGTCGGTTGAAGGACCGCTCGATCTCTATTTCAACGATTCGCCGCCTTCAGGTGACGGCGCGCATGGAGAAATTCAGGTCTTCGGGAGAAGTTTCGCCAGACCGCGGGTCTCCGAGAGATGGGCTCCGTGAGCGCGCATTTCCTTGACCGCGATCTCGGAATCGCCGGGCTTCACGTCGACGCCGCGGATGGCGTCCCGCAGCACGCGAATTGACAGCCCCCGCCGGACTCCATCCAGCGCGGTGGCGCGGACGCAATAGTCCGTCGCGAGGCCGCAAATGAACAGCTCATCCACGCCGAGCTCGTGCAACGCGGACTCGAGGTCCCGGCCCTGTTCCGTGAAGGCTTGGAACGCGGAGTATGAGTCCACCTCCGGGTCCATGCCCTTCGACAGCACGATCGCCCCCTTCGGGACCTCCAAGTCGGGATGGAAGCGCGCCCCTTTCGTCCCCTGGACGCAGTGCACGGGCCACGCTCCACCGAATTCCTTGAAGTGCTTCGTCTCCGGGGGATGCCAATCGCGCGTGAAGATCACGGGCAGGCCCCGGCGCCCGAACAAGCCGATCGTGCGGTTCACCCGAGGGATGATCGCGTCGCCATCCGGCACCCCGAGCGCTCCACCTGGACAGAAGTCATTCTGGATGTCGACGACGAGCAGTGCGGCCCTCTGCCCCACGGTCCCAACCCGCCAAATCCGAGCGTCTCTAAAAGCTTGCGCCCGCCTGGATCTTCTTGAAGTCTTCGAGGTAGTCGTCCCGGAATGCCATGTCTCGCGGTAGAACGTCGAACCACCGTGCCTCGACCACCTCGTGGCCCGGTCGGAGTTCCTTCGATGGTGCGCGGGCAATGAACTGCGCGAAATATCCATGGCGGGCCCGGCTGCCGTCGGTTACGGTCTCATGGATGATCCGCGTCAACGCGGGTTCGACGAGCTCGAGGCCCACTTCCTCGCGGACCTCTCGACGCAGGCCGTCATCGGTCTTCTCTCCCCGTTCGAGCAGGCCGCCTGGTGTAAACCAAGAGCCGCCCGCGGACTCCCGCCCGACCCGGACGAGGACGATGGCCCCCCGGGAGTCGTGGACCAGCCCACCGGCAGCCCAGAACGGCGCGCGGCTTCGGCGATCACGAAGATGTCGAAACTTCCGAAGAACTTCGTCCTCACCGCGCTGCAGGAGCTGCAGGCGAAGGGCTACGCGAAACGCCGAGCGCGCGAGAAAGCAGCGGGTTATTGGCTCATCAAGTGACCTGGCCCGATCATCGCCGCGTCCGCATGAGGGCCGCCGCAATCATGATCGGCAGAATCGCGGTCGCGTCGCCTTCGATCGTCACCTGCTTCGCGGTCTCTTTGACCTTGCCCCAAGAGATCCCCTCTCGCAGCCGAGCCCCGCTCAAGCTCCCATCCCATTCCGGCGCCGTCGTGACATATACGGCATAATCGAGTCCGCCGCGAAACTGGTTCCACCAGATCGTATGGTGCTTCGAGACTCCCCCTCCGATCATGAGCGCACCGGATTCTTTCGCACCGAAGACCAGATCGGCGAGTTCGGCCTCGTCGCGGAACTGGTCGATCGAGAAACCCTTGTGATCTTGCCAGAAGGACCACAACTGGTAGCCGACCGCCCCGTCGAAGATCGCCGGCACGTAGACGGGGATGTGGTTTTTCCAGGCCCACCAGAGCAGCGAGTCGCGACTCTCCGTGCGTCGCCCGAATTCCCACAACAACTCTTTCGTCGAAAAGGACCTCTTTCCGTCCTTCCAAAGTTTCCGGAGCATCGGCTGGAGCTTCTCCTCGAGAACAATCCCATATGATTCGTTGGGCACGAGCACATTCCCGAGTCGGTTCACCCCGACACGATGCAGGGCGACGTCGTCCATATCGAAGTCGCCATGATAGTACGGTTTCCACACCCGGGCCAGATCATGGTCGGCGGTGCCACACGTCGTGATGACCGCGTCGACGAGCTTTCGTTCGACCAAGCCGCGAAGGACCCCGCGGACACCGGTCGCCATCAGGGCGGCGGGGAACGACAAGAAGGTCGTGCACGCGCGGTTCCGGAACATCGACCGCAGGATCTCGACGCCCACCGCGATCTTCTTCGCGGTGAATCCACCGCCGTGACCCATGGCATCCACGAGCGCGGCTAGGTCCGAGGACCGGGAGAGATCGATGTCCTCCACCTTGCGGCGGAGCAGGTCCTGCTTCCGCATCGCCGCGGCATCCTGGGTACGCGATAAAAGGGTATGGAGTCCGACGTGGCCTATCCATCGGTTGGCGGGGCCGTTGTCGACTATCGGAGAAGACCGCGAAGTCGCTGCCGCAGGCCGAAGGCTCCGCGCCATCGGAAGGCATTGCCGCAATCGCTGCAACGCCCCCATCCGTCGTCTTGGAAGGTGACCCGGCGGGATCGACAGACGCTGCAGATCCCCGAGCGTGGCTTCGGGATGCCCCGATGACGGCGCTCGTCGTCGATTTGAGCCTCCAGTCGGCGCGTGGCCTCTTCCGCATTCCGCGCGAACGTGAGACCGCCGAGATAATCGCCTTTCGTCAGAACGTCTTGCGCCTGTCGAAGCAACGTCCGAACCTCGGCGGGGTTCAGGTCGTACGACTCCGCTTCCTTGAGGACCGGTTCGCACGCGATCAGAATCGCCCGGGCCTTCTCGACCTGCGCCTCCCGAAGCTGGATCGCCCGCTCAATCTGCTTCTGTTGACCCTTCATCGCGAGCCGTTCCGCCCGCTTGAGCAGGTCGCCGGCATGCCCGTGCTCCCCCGCGGCGATCGCGGTGCGGGCCTCGGCATGAAGCTCCTCGGCCTCCCGCATCTCCGCGCCGACGTTCCGCGCGAGCTCGATGTGGTCCGACACGGATCCGACCGAATCTTCCACCTCCCGGATCCGATGGGCCCGCGCGTCGTCCGCGCGCTGAGCGGCCTCCAGGAAGCTTTCCCGGGCCGCACGGAGTCGGCCCCGGTCGAGGAAATCGGCTCCGCGCTTCCATGCGTCCTCCGCGAGAGCGATCGACGCGCCGAGGTTCGCGGCCTCGCGAATCGCGTCCCTCGTCAGGGCCAGATGGTCGCGTACCCGCTCCGCCTCTCGAGAGTGGGCGCCCTCCGAGGCGCGGACGAGATCACGCAGCACGACGTCGTCGATCGAAGCACCATGGAACAATGCCTCACGGGCGCGCTCGAGGAGACCACGGGCGGTCGCCGCCTCCGGGTCCGCGGGATCGCACGGTTCCAGAAGCCCCTGCGCCGCGAGGATCGCATACGACCAGGAGGCGCGGCGAAGTTGTTCCGTCGTCCGCTCCGCGATGCGCGATGCCTCTTGGGCCGCCGTGAGGGCGGCCTCGAACCTCCGCTCCTGAAATCGCTTCCGAGCCTGGACGAGCAAATCTTCGACGCGATCGAAGTCGAGGGAGGAGTCGCGCCCCAAGATGAGGCCCGCATCCCGATCCGCGGGGGCCTGCGCCTCCAGTTCCATCAGGATTTCGGACGCGACCGGCGCACTCGCGAGAGCCTCCACGAGGTCCCACTTCTTCTTGAGGCCATGGAGACTGACCCGATGTCGCTCGCCGAGATCTCGGAGTTGCCGCGGCCGAAGACGTCCGAGGCGGAATTCCATCCGCCTCCGATCGGCCTCCTCCAGCACCGCGTCGGGATCCGGGAGGGAAAGGAGGGTTTCGATCAGCAACGTGCGTTCCGCCTGGCGTCCCCGATCGATGCGATGGGCGCGCGCCAGATCGCGCAGGACCTCGGTGGGCAGGTGGGAGAGAGTCTCTTGTAAGGTGCGGGGCGTCGGATGATCTCCGTCGGAATCGAAGCTCCCCTGGCTCGATAAACATTCCGCACGGTTTATCACGCGCCCGGCGGCCGATAGCGGCGCAGCACCTCAATCGCCCACTGGACCTTCCGGAACTCGTGGGGGTCGCCACCCGCATCGGGATGGTGCCGCCGCGCCTGGACCCGGTAGGCGTTCTCGATCACCGCCGGGGAGGGCCAGCCGCGACCGAAACGAGGCGGATGGACCCGAACGTTCTCCAAGCCGAGGATGCGGAACGCGGCCGCGATCCCTTTCGTCTGCAGGTAGAACTCCCGGAGGTCCGAGAAGATCCCGCCCGATTCATGGCCGCCTTCGATGCTGTACCGTTTGTGGTCCCGCGCGATGTCGCTGCCCACCCGGTGGTCCCGCCCGCAGGCGAAACAGAAGAACCGATCCACCACGCCCCCGGATCGGCCGATCGGCGGATGGGTTTTCGGGTGGTCGGAGGCAAAGGTTATTTTCGGCCGCCGTGTTCGCGTCATCCGTGTCGTTCCGCGCCGGCCCTTCCGTGTTCAAGGACCAAGGGAAGCTGTCGTTCGACTACCTGCCGGACAAGATGGTCCACCGGGAGGCGCAGACCCAGCGGCTCTTCAGCCTGCTCCGCCCCATCGTGGAAGCGGGCGCTTCGAGCAACGCATTCCTCTACGGCGCCGTGGGCACGGGGAAGACGCACACCGCGAAGCGGTTCTGCCTCGATTTCCGGAAGTATGCCTCGGAGTCGAACCGGGCCGTGGACTGGGACGTGGTCAATTGCCGCCAGCGGATGGGCGACGACGCGGTCCTGCTCCGACTTCTGCAGCATTTCGACCCTCACTTCCCGGAACGCGGTTTCTCCATCGCGGAGAAGATGGAGAGCCTTCGGAAGCATCTCGAGAAGCACAAGCTGCATTTCATCGTCATCCTCGACGAAGTCGACGCCCTCCTGAAGAAGAGCGGCGCGGACCTCATCTATTCCTTCGCGCGGATCGCGGAGGAAGGCACGACCACGAGGGGGAACATCTCCATGATCCTGATCTCGCAGCGGCCGAACGCCCTGGAGTACATGGACGCCGCGGCCCTGAGCACGTTCCGCCGGACGAACGTGGTCGAGTTCCCGAAGTACGACCGGAAGGAACTGGAGGACATCGTCCAGGCCCGGGTCGCGCTGGCGATGCATCCGGGCACGGTGGACCACGACCTGATCGACCTGGTCGCGGACATCGCCTCGGAGTTCGGAGACGCCCGATACGCGATCGAGTTGCTGGAGAAGGCCGGCATGCTCGCGGACGAGGAACGCGAGGAAGAAGTCGCCGCCGAGCACGTGCGCGGGGCGAAGGCCCACGTGCATCCGATCGACGTCGAAGAACGGCTGGGCCTCCTCGACGTGCCGAAGAGGCTCGTCCTGTTGTCGATCGCGCGGAAGAGCCGCAAGAAGGCCTACATCACGATGGGTGAGGCGGAGGAGGCCTACACGCTCGTGTGCGAGGAGTACGGCGAAAAGCCGCGGGCCCACACGCAGTTCTGGAAGTACGTGAAGGAACTGGACGCCCTCGGCCTCGTCGACACGAAACTCAGCGGAAAGGGCGAGGTCGGGAAGACGACGCTCATCTCCCTCCCGGAAATTCCTGCCAAGGTCCTGGCTGATAATCTCGAACGAAGTTTGAAGCGTCGATAGGTCTATGGAGAGAAGCGGTGGGATGGGTGCAACCGCAGGCAGAGGAGATGGGCACCGAAGCTGAGTCCGTTCGTTCAGCGATGCCCATGGACCTGGAGAAGGGCGTCTGCTACCTCGTGAAGGAGAAGAAGCCGGAGCTCAGTTATCGACTCTTTGAGACCCTCGTCGCCGCGAAGATTCCGGGCTTGTGCATCACACGACAATACCCGGAACGGGTGCGGCGGGAGCGCGGCCTCGCCGAGGTCCGCGTGATCTGGCTCAGCCATACGCCCGGCGAGGACTTCCACAACCCAACCGCGATCGGGACGCTCGCGAAGGTGATCCAGAAGTTCATCGAGGACAACAACGGCGAGGGCGTCGTGCTCCTCGATGGCCTCGAGTACCTGATCATCAACAACGGGTTCCTGCAGACGCTGATGTTCGTCGAGCACGTGAACGAGTTCGTGATGCAGCGGCGAGCCATCATCCTCCTGCCCGTGAGTCCGGACACCCTCGAGGAGAAGGAACTCGCTCTCCTGGAACGGAATCTGAAGGTCCTCGAATCGCCCGCGCTGCGGACGGACCTCGAAGCCCGCGAAGTGAGCCGTCTTCTGGACAGCTACTGAACGACTTCCGACGTGGCGCCCAGCTGACGGGCCACGATGTCGTCGACGAGGGCTAGGAACTTCTCTTCTTTCCCTTTCGGGACCGTCGCACCGGATGCGATATTGTGGCCGCCCCCATTCCCGCCGACCTCGGACGCCGCTTCCCGCAAGGCCGCCGCGAGATCGAGTCCCGCGGCGATCAGGGATCGCGTTCCGCGCGCCGACACCTTCGTCACGCCATCGAGGACGGAGAGACCGAGGACGGGCTTGGACTGATCGAAGAAGAATTGCATTCCCGTTCCAGCGACGGAACCCGCCAGGGCCGCGTCATCGCAATAGAAGAACTGGATGTGCTTCTTCGCGAAGAGTCCTTTCGCCTCCAAGCCGACGAGGTATCCGAGGAGCCGCGACGTGTACGCCTCGAGGAGCTTCTCCGCCTTCGCAAGTGCGTCTCGGTCCCCGAGGCAGACCGCCAGACCCAGGCCCTCTTGACCGAGACGGTCGCAGCTGTTCACGTACGCCTCCAAGTCCTGCGCGTACATCTGGTCCGGTTCGATCCAGTAGCGGTCCTCCACGAGGGTTTCGAGGGCCTCCGGGGCGGCCCGTTGCTCGAGCAGCCGTGTGGCCAGGACCGAACCAAGCTTGCGACGCGTGACGGCATCAAGCTGTCGGACCATGACGTCGGAATTAAAGCCCGCGGCGCGGAGAAATTCCAGGGCGGCCTCCGGCCGTCCGGATAGACCCACAAAGTAGGGCTCAATCGATTGCGCAAGGGCCTTCCCGAGCGGCTGGTCCCGAAGGGCAAGCCTTCGTTCGGGAACGACCACCTTCCGTTCGACCGCTTCGCCGAACAGGGCGGCGTTGACGCCCACGAACCCGCCGACCGCCTGCTTGTCACCGATCGCTCCTGCCATGGCGGGTCCCGCGAGGTCCCAGTTCGCTTCGTCAAGCACTAAGGTGAAGAGCCATGTCGTCGTCGCCCCGCACATCTCCCGTGCGCCGTCGACACCCTCGAAATGCGGATTCACATGCGCGATCTTGTCGGAGTCGCGGATCGGTTTGTGATGGTCGAGGACCACGACCGGGTACGAGAGCCCCTCCAGGAGATCGAGCTGCGCGGACCCCATGTCACTGACGATCAAGAGTTCGTTCGTCTCCTCGTTCAGGCGCGCGGCGGACGATCGGTCGAGGGCATGGGCCATCGTCGCGTGGATCCGTTTCCCGCGCCGCATGAGGGCTCGCGTCAGGATCGAGGCGGAGGTCGTCCCGTCGGGATCGTAATGGCAGAACACGCGGACGCGCGACACGCCGTCCACGAGACTCGCGGCCTCCCGAGCGCGCACGAGGAGGCCCTCCGGCGCCAGGTCCTCCAGGCGCTTCACCATCGCGCCACCTACTTCACTTGGAGTTCCGCAAGCTTGAGGGAGTAGTCCCAATCGACCGGGATGACGCCGCGGTCCTTGTAATACCGCGACAGACGCCGGATTTTCGATTCGATGAGCTGCAGGCCCCGCTTGTTGCTCAGGTCCTTTCCGTGCTCCTTGAGATGCGTCTGGAGGCTCGCGGCCCGTCGGATCAGGCCCACGAGGTCCTCCGGCAGCGCGAACTTCGCGCCCTTGGACCGCAGGATCTCCAACACGCTGCGTCCCGTCGCGAGTCGCACGCTCGGGACGCCGAACCCATCCCGTAGGCGAACACCGATCGCGGCGGCGGAGAGGCCTTCCTGATGCAGGCGGAAAATCGTGTCCTCGATCTCCGCCTTCTCCACCGCGACCCACTCCGGGTTCGCCTTGAGAAACGGCCTCGTGGATCCGCTCTTTCCTTTGCGGTGCGCATGGAGGCGGGCCATCGGTTTCCTCGGAAGAGGCTGCGCATACCGCAGGGACGTATTTAAGATTCACCTCGAGCGAGCGACCGCCATGATGCGGAACGTGTTCGGGGTCACGGGCCTGAATCCTTTCTTCAGATTCGTGGCGGCGTAAGTCCCGAGAAGATCGAATCCGCCGCGCCGTAGCAGATCCCGCATGCCGCGGACCGTGTAGGTCTGAATCGTATGGAGCTCGTCGAACCGGTCGAGTACTCGGCCTCCTCCGAAGACAAAGAATTGGAACGTGACGGGCAGCCGACCCGTTCGCGGATCAAATCGAG
>VBMN01000043.1 GCA_005878385.1 Methanobacteriota archaeon | reverse complement strand
CGCGCCTCGAACACATCGAAGCCGTGGGGGACTACGGGATCAATCTCGGGATGGCGTTTCAGATCGTGGACGACATCCTTGACGTCGTCGGGGACGCGTCTCGCCTCGGCAAGCCGCCGGGCACCGACGTGCGGGAAGGCAATGTGACCCTCGTCACGATTCACGCCCTCAACGACGGCAGCGCGATTGACGTCCGTGCGCTTGCACGACTCGTGCGGAAACATCGGAAACAGGACGCGGACGTCCGGCGCGTCTTGTCCCTCCTGCGGGATTCCGGCGCCATCGAGAAGGCCCGGCTCGACGCGCAAGCATACGGGCAGCTCGCCAAAAAGGCACTGGACCCGATCGCGGACAGCGACGCCAAGGCGAGCATGATTCGCCTCGTGGAATATGTCTTGACGCGCGATACGTGAGGGGGTGGCGGCATGCCATCGCCCTATGACGTGATCGTGGTCGGCGCCGGGCCCGCGGGTGGCACGGCCGCCCGGTACGCCGCCCGACGCGGCCTCAAGGTCCTCCTCGTCGACAAGCGCAAGGAAATCGGCGTACCCGTGCAGTGTGGCGAATATGTCGCGCACAACGAGGAGGTCCGTTCGATTTTCCCCACCGTCGACTCCTTGGACGACCTCATGGCTGTCCCGTACCAGGTTCGCGAGGTCGACACCCCGGTCATCCGGATCTGGTCGCCCAAGGGCCGCCGATACGACGTGCCGTTCAAAGGATTCACCGTCCGGCGGGACCGGATGGACCAAGGGATCGCCGCCCAAGCGGTTGCCGAGGGCGCAGAGATCCTGACGGAAACGACCGTGAATCGAGTTCACGGCGAAGAGGTCGACACGAACCGCGGGTCGTTCCAAGGAAAAGTCGTGATCGGTTCGGATGGGCCTCGCTCGACGGTGGCGAAGTCGGTCGGGCTCGAATGGCCGGTGTCCGCTCCCGCCATGAGTGCAACGGCGGACGGCGATTTCAGCAACGCCACGGACATGTTCTTCGGCAACCTCGCCCCGGGAGGCTATGCGTGGATTATCCCGAAAGCGCATTGCGCGAATGTGGGCCTCGGGACGTGGCAGCACTTCCAAGGTAACTTGCGGAATCTGTTCGACCGATTTGTTCGGTCGCGCGATCTGCAACCAGGCAAGGCGACCGGTGGGTTCGTACCCGTCATGGGCCCCCCGCCGCGGACCGTGAAGGACAATGCGCTGCTCGTCGGGGATGCCGCGGGCATGGTCATGGCGACGAACGGTGGCGGCAACAACGTGGCCATGATCGCGGGTCGGATCGCGGGCATGACCGCGGCGGACCATCTCCTCGACGGCACGCCGCTCGATGCGTACGAATCGCGGTGGCGCGCCGCGGTCGGCGGACCCCTCGCCCAAGGCGTCCGAATCAAGCGACTCGCGGACCGATTCTTCGGGAGTGATCGGCTCCTCGAGGCGGCGATGGTCCTCATCGGAGGGCGTCGGATGGCGCGCGCAATCCGATGCCAGCGCCTCTTACTCCCGTCCGCCGCGAAGGTCTTATAGACGCCGGAGGTATCGACGGCGGAACGGATGGATTTCCAGTTTCTCGGCGGCGCCTCGGAAGTCGGCCGCCTGGGGATGATCCTGAAGAAGGGGCCCACGTCCCTCCTCTTCGATTACGGCCTGCTGCCGCGCGACCCGCCGCAATACCCTTTGCCCGCCCCTCCCGTGGACGGGATGTTCGTCAGCCACGCGCACCTGGACCACACGGGCATGATCCCGTGGATCACCCGCCGCCAGGACGTGGACGTCGTGCTCACACCGCCCACCGCGGACGTGGCGGATCTCCTGTTGCAGGATTCCCTGAAGATCGCGGACGCGGAAGGGTTCGATGCGCCCTTCGATGACGGGGACCTCCGGACCGCGAGGCGCCGATTCCGGACGATCGATTTCGGGGACAACGTGGATATCGGCGACCTCGAGGTGACCGCCCATCCCGCCGGCCACATCCCGGGCGCGACGATGTTCGAGGTGAACGGCGCGGAGACCTCGCTGTTCACGGGCGACCTCCACACGTTGACGACCGACCTGGTGTGGGGCGCGAAGCCGGTGGCCTGCGACACGTTGTTCATCGAGTCCACGTACGCGGGTCGGCAACATCCGGAGCGGTTGAAATCGGAACACGCGTTTCTGAAGAAGATCGAACAGGTGGTGAACCGCGGGGGACTTGCGCTCGTCCCTTCCTTCGCCGTCGGGCGCACGCAGGACATCATCCTGACGCTCGCGAAGGCGCGACATGAGGTCTGGCTCGATGGGATGGGCAAGAAGGTCAACTCGATCTACATCGAGAACCCGGAATACATTCGGTCCGTGAAGGCCCTGCGGAAGGCGATGCACCGCGTGTCGGTCGTCCGCGGTCCTCGCGATTCCGAGATGGCGGTCCAGGGAGAAGTCATCGTCACGACGAGCGGCATGCTGGACGGCGGCCCCGTCCTCCGATATCTGGAGAAGATCCGGGAGGACCCGCGTAGCGCGGTCCTCCTCACCGGCTACCAGGTGGAAGGGACGAACGGACGGCGGCTCGTCGAGGAGGGCGTGATCGATCTCTACGGCGTCACGGTTGACATCAAATGCGAGTGGCAGAAATTTGACTTCAGCGCCCATGCGGGCCACGACGACCTCGTTCGGTTCATCGAAGCCTGCGACCCTCAGCGCGTCGTCCTGATGCATGGGGAGAATCGGCAGATCCTCGCGGACGCCCTGGAGGGACGCGAGGTCCTGATGCCGCAGGAAGGAAAGTGGTATACCCTGTAGGGCCACATCCGACAGTGCACGAGCGGCCGGCGAAACTCAGAGTCGCTAGAGCCCGACGTTCTTGGCGATCATCGCGCGAAGCGCCTTCCCGACGTACTTCAACAGCCGCGGATCTTCTCGGAGGAGGGCCCAGCCGACCTTCGAGGGAAAGTCAATGTCGCCTTTCTTTTCGATGAGCTCGAGCATGTCCGGACTGTCGAAGATGTCGAAGAGCTCCTCGAAATGTTCGTCGTTGAGTTTTGCGAAGCTCTCATGGATTGCGAGGTCCTTTCGCAGCTCCTTTCCGATCGACTTCGTCCACGCCCGATGGTATCGATGGAGCATCCGAGCCGAGTAGTCGCCTGCCTCCAAAGCGTCGATCGCCGCATCGGCCGCGAGGTCGGAACAGGTGAGCGCGGTGAAGATGCCGCCCCCCGAGACCGCCTTCGTTTGGCAGGCGGCATCGCCCACGACCAGGACGTTGTCCGCGTACGTGCGCTTCGGAAACCCGAGTGGGATTCCTCCCGCGATGTACAGGATGGGCTGAGCGCCCTTCGTATACTGTCGGACCTCGGGTCGAAGCAGCATCCGCTCCAGATAGGCAAACGCATTCCCTTCGCCCAGGCACAGGCCGACACGCGCCGTGTCTCCGCTCGGGATGATCCATCCGAAGAAACCCGGTGCGATCTCGTTTCCGATGAAGAGCTTCACGTAGCCTGGGTCTCCCTGTACACCGGTCATCTCAACTTCGAAGCCCGGGATGATCTTCTTCGGCCGGAGGATATTGAACCATTTCGCGACGTTCGACCGAACTCCGTCGCAGCCAACGAGGAGTTTGCATCTCAGCGTCTTGGGTGCCCCATCCTGATCCAGGATGACCTCCACACCGCCGTCCTCTCGTCGGGCCGCTTGGGCCTGGGCCCCGAGGAACGTGTGGGCACCCTTGCGGACCGCATCCGTGGCGATCGCGCGGTCGAACATGGCCCGTTGAACGACGACGGCTTCGGTCTGGTGCCCGTCGATCACGAGCTTCCGGCCGGAGGGAGAGTAGAGTTCCGCCCCGTGGACCGACCCGATGATCGTCTCCTTGCAGTGCACGTACTCAAAGACCCGTGGGGTGACGAGACCGCCACACTGGATCGGCTCTCCGATCTCGCGATGTTCTTCAACGAGGGCGACTTCGTATCCCGCGGCCGCGACTTTGCCCGCGAGGTACCCGCCGGCCGGGCCGGCGCCGATCACGACCACGTCGAAGGAGCGCGAGGACGTGACCACGTTGCGGCATCACTCCTTCAAGTTCCGGATGATCTCGAGGAAGTTTTCCAAGTGCTTCGCCAACGACGCGTTGTCCGTATAGCCACACGCGGACAGGTCGGGTGCCGCGATCAGGGCAGACGCTCCGTCCACGATCACGTCCGTGGCGATGAGCCCCTTCCGATGCACGGAGGAGGCGCCCTCCGGGATCTTCTGCCCGGGCTCCGTGATGATCGTGAAGCGGATGCCGCGGGCGATCGCCTGCTCGATCTTCTTTCCGAGATTTTCGCGGATCTCCGAAAACGTCGGCGTCGCGACGATGCAGGTCTCCACAGACTGGTCGATCAGCTCGCCGATTTTCTCGAGTACCCGCGGCTTCGTGACGATCGTATATACAAGCTGGGGTTCGCCCTTCGCGCGGAGGACCTCGTGGAGCAGGTCCAGCTTGCTGAACGTGTCTTCCAAATGCTCGATGACGCGTCCCTTCACCTTGCTCGGGGCTTCCGGCTTGAAGATCGTCGGACGGCCCCGCGTGGAGATGGCGAAGCCCTTTTGACACAGGCTTTGGAGGACCTTGTACGCGGACGTCCGCGGGATGCGCGCGGTCTCCGCGATCGTCTCCGCGCTCCCATATCCGTGTGCGACGAGGGCGATGTAGCCGCGAGCCTCGTACCCCGAGAGCCCGATTGACTCGAGGGTCTTCGTGGCCCGCTCGAACTCTTGGTCCAAGTCGACTCCCTGCGCGAGGAGCTTGGACAAGTCCTGCGGAACCACGGAGCCACGATACCCGAGGGCGGCATTTTATCTTTTCGAAACGGCCGTGAGCGCACCTTTATCCCGGGGCGAGCTTACCTTCGGACGCGATGGGATCCGCGCGACCCGCGCTGCTCGCACTCGCCCTCGTTCTTCTCCTGTTTTGGAGCGTCCTTACCCCGACGGTCGGCCAGGGCGCCACAGGCCATCTCGTCGTCTCGACGGACTACGAACTGTTCGGCACCTCGGACCTCCGGGGCGGTGGTCACGTCACGTGGACGCTGACCGGCGACAAGGCCGCCGACCTCCGCATGAAGATCCTTCACATGTTCGACGAATACGCGATGATCCCCCGCGGATTCACCTTTACGAGCACATCCCCCGAAACCGCGAATAATAACTCCCGTCTCGATGCGACCGAAGGGGTTCGTTACACGGATCGCCTCGAGACCCTGCTCGAAGCCTCCGGACGCGGCACCTCGGCCCAATACGTCGAGATGTATCCGTTCGACCTCCGCGATAAAGTCCCGAACGACCCCGCCACGAGCTTCGACCGAAGCACGGTGGGCCTCGCGGGCACGGTTGCCAACACGACGGGTCAGGTAGAGATTCGATTCCTATTCGAGGCGAACATCACGACCACCGAGGGAACAGTTCCGCTCGCGACCCGCGCCCTTGTCGATGCGCTGTATGACGGTTTCTCCTATCAAGTAATCCAGTCTCCTTCCTTGACGGGATCCGGACCGTATCCCGGTTCCTGGCCCTTTCTTCCGGGGAACGGATGGCATGTGACTACGTTCGGTGGTCGCCAGGCCTTTTGGGCTGGGAACGACACGACGCTCCGGTACGACAACAATATTGATGCGTCGAGCATTACCTCGGCGGATCCCGCCCTAGCAGCAGGATTGCCCTTCGATTTCCGCTTCGCCTCCCGGGCCTGGGCCACGTTCAATTACACGGGAGCCGTGAACGGTCCGGGCGACTACCTCCGGATCGAATATGCCCATCCGCCGGCGTACACCGATTGGACCAACCTCTCCTTTGGCGGGACTGCCAACCTTCCTTCGACCGCAGCGGGCGTCTGGTCGAACGAGACCGTGGACCTGACCGGCCTCCTGGGACAACAGGCTCGCCTCCGGATGCGATTCCACTCGGACAACGCAGGGACCGCGTCGGGATTCTACGTCCGAGACTTCGACGTCCACGCTCCCGCGGCCTATACGGGGGAGGTCGTCGAGTCGGACACGCACTACCTGATCGGAACGCTGAGTTTCTGGGGCCCCGCGGTCGGACGCGGCGGAATCCAGCTCATCCGTACCCCGGGCGGAGAACTCCTCTCGTACGGCGCGACCTGGGATCCATCCAACCTACCCAGCGACACGATCTACTTCCGAACCTTCGACCTGCCCGAGAATCCGCAAATCCTGTTCGGGGTCATGCTGGTCGCCTGCTACGCGATCTCGCGACTCCAGGAGGGGGCGTACCAGCGGTTCCGGGACTCGCATCCCGCCGAGTACCGGCCCGCGGTCTACCGCTCGAAGTGGCTCCATCGGTCAGGCAAAGTGGCGATCGGAATTCTCATTCTGTTCTACTTCGTCCCGACCGCGCTCTGGGTCATCGGCATCCGGGCCGTCGTCTCCGGCCTGATTTATTGGGTCCTTTCCGTGACCCTGGTCCTGCTGATTGGATTCGTGACCCGCGCGTCCTACCGGCAACATCTCGAGGAGGCGCCGCCACCGGTCGTCGATGAGGAGTCGACGGTCGTCCGAAAGATCATTTCGCCCGCGCCTTCGTCGGAAGCGAGTCCGGTCGTGGGGCAATGTACTCATTGTCTGAAGGAAATCCACGAATCGGATCGAACGTCCCGCGATCGCGATCACGTGGATGCGGGACCTGGTCAAAGGCGGCAAGCCCGCGCTGATCATGACTCACGCGGCCCCGGACCGGCTGAGGCTCGAGTTCGGCGTGAAGAAGGCACCGATCGTCCAGATTTCTGACAGGGCTCCCGGGGCGATTGCTCCGAACGAACTCGATCCCGCGGGATTGCGGGCGATCCTGCCTCTCGCCCGCGAAGGGAAAGGCGGCGCGATCCTGTACGACGGGCTCGACGAGATGATCGCGGAGGGCTCCCTCGCCGACGTGATCCGATTCCTCCGGAAGGCGAACGACATGGCCTTCGTTCACGGGGTCACCGTGATCGCTCGCGTCACGCCCGGTCGTCTGGCGGAACCGGACCTGAAGCGTCTGAACGCGGAGTTCGACGAATTTCTCGATTTGTCGGCCCAGCTATAATGCAGCTTACTCGGGGGGTCCGGCCCATCGCACGCCGATCGCGTGCTCGACGCCGAGCTGGTCCAAGATTCGGGCGACGACGAAGTCGACCAGGTCCGCGACCCGCCTGGGCGTTCCATAGAAACCCGGCGACGCCGGGAGAATGACGACTCCGAGGCGGGCCAGTTTCAGCTGATTCTCGAGGGCGATGGCGCTCAAAGGCGTTTCTCTGGGCACCAGGATCAGGAGGCGGTGTTCTTTGAGGGCGACAGCCGCGGCGCGCGTCACGAGGTTGTCCGCAATCCCGGACGCAATCTTCGCCAAAGTCGTTCCGCTGCACGGCACGACGACCAAGGCCCGAAAGAGGTGTGATCCGGACGCCGGGGGCGCGGCAAGGTCCTCTCCCCGATAGTACATCCCGGCACGACCCGCGAACTCTTTGGCGGAGAGGCCTGTCTCCACCTCGATGACGGCCGCGGCATCTTTCGTGATGATGACATCCGTGCGGTCTCCCAATATCTCGATCAGCCGTCTCGCGTACTCGACGCCGGAGGCTCCCGTGACGCCCACCAGAAATCTGGATTCCGGCTCCACGGGAGTGGGAGACCTCGAGGCCAGATGAAGATTCCGCGGACCTGGTTTGGAGGAGATCCGGAATTAACCTTGTTTAAGGTTGTATTGTCTCGCGGCAAAACGGTTAATGGTGGCCTTCAATCCGGCGGTGTGGCTCGAACAATCGTCCGCACGGCCACCTTGAAAGATCTGGATCTTCTCGTTCGCCACCGTCGTGCGATGTGGGAGGCGATCGCGAAGATCTCGGTTCGCGACCACGATGCAGCGGATGCCGTGTATCGTCGGTGGGCTCGCGACCGCATGCGTTCGCGACGTTTCGCCGGTTTCATCGTGGACGTCGGAGGCGAACCCGTTGCGAGCGGCGCCGTGTGGATCATGGAGGTGCAACCGCGACCCGGTAGGCATGGGACGGCCGCTGCTTACCTGCTCTCGATGTTCACCGAACCGGGCCATCGCGGCGAAGGCCACGCGACTCGGGTTGTCGGCGCCGCGATTCGATGGGCGAAGGCCCGCGGCATTCCGGTCATGCTCCTACATGCGTCGGACTTTGGAGAACCGATCTACCGGCGGCTCGGATTCGAGCGGACGAGGGAAATGCGCCGATCGCTCGTTCGCACCGTGAACCGCAAGACCCGTTCCTCCCGGAAAACCTCGGGTCGCGCCATGCACTGATTCGCGACTCGGAGGGCGCACGCAAGCCTTCATATACGACCTTGATTTATGAAGCGCGAATCGACCGAGCGTTCCCGATGACGACCGCCTATGATGTGCCGCCAACTCTTTTGATCGAGCGTCTGAAAGACCGGTTGCAGAAAGAAGGGAAGATCAAGCCGCCGGAGTGGGCGCCGTTCGCGCGGACCGGCATCCATACGGAGAAGGCGCCGGTGCAACCCGATTGGTGGTACCGTCGTGTGGCCGCAGTCCTCCGCAAGGTCTACCTGCACGGTCCGATCGGCACCTCACGCCTGGCCGCCGAGTTCGGCGGCCGTCGCGATGACGGGTCCGCTCCCAAGCATCCGCGAAAGGGCTCTCGGTCGATCGCTCGCGAGGCGATGCAGCAGCTGGAGTCGATGGGCCTCCTGTCGAAGACAGAGAAGAAAGGCCGCTCGATTAGCGCTCAGGGTCGCAAGCTCCTTGATTCCCTCGCCCATGAGATCCTCCTGGAACTCGCGAAGACGAATCCGGAGCTCACCAAGTACGCGGGAGGCGCCTGATCGCATGGGAATGGACGACGACGAACTCGAGGCGATTCGACGGAAGAAGCTCGCCGAGCTCCAGCAGTTCCAGGGCCAGGCCGCCGCGGAGCAGCAATACCGCGACCAGGTCCAGGCCCAGCGGCAGACGATCTTGCGGCAGATCCTGACCCCCGAAGCGAGGGAACGACTCGGCCGGATCGAGCTCGCCTATCCCGAGTTGAAGGAGAACATCGAGAACCAGCTCATCCAATTGGCGCAGAGCGGGCGCGTGCAGCGGCAGATCGACGCTCCCACCCTGCGGCAAATCCTCGAGCGCGTGATCCCACGCCGACGGGACATCAAGATCGAGAGGCGCTGACGGATGGCGAAGCACAAGCCGTACGCGAAGAAGCTCCGCCTCATGAAGGCCGTGAAATCGAACCGACGCGTGCCCGCTTGGGTCATCCAGCGCACAAAGCGAAACTTCACCCGCCATCCGAAAAAGCGGTCGTGGCGGCGGAACAAGCTGAAGGCGTGAGCCATGGCCGAGCAGGAAGAGGAGCGCATCATGGTCGTGCCCTTACGGAAAGCGTGGGCGGCGGCCCGCACGGATCGCACTCCGAGGGCCATCAAGGCGATCCGGGAACATGTGAAGCAGCATCTCAAGCCCGATCGGATCTTCATCGACGACGTGTTGAACGAATACCTATGGAAGCGGGGCCGCGAGCACCCGCCTCGGCGCATCCGCATCAAGGCGATCAAGTTCGAAGACGGTTCCGCGGTGGTTTCTCTCCCGGAGGATTGAGGGACCCGTTTGCTTCGGCGCCTGGAGGTCGGGGGAAATCCCTACGTGGGGGTTTTCTGCGCGGCGAACGACGAACGGCTGATCGTCGCCCCGGACGTCCCGAAGTCCGCGATTCGACATATCGAAGGGGCTCTCGAGGCAACCCCCGTCGTCACGCACGTGGCCCACTCGACCGTCGTCGGTTCCCTGATCGCGATGAACTCGAAGGGGATCCTAGCGTCGCCCTTCATCGAAGAAGATGAGATCGAGACGATCGGCGACGGAGTGTATCCACTTCCGCATCGCCTGAGCGCGGTCGGCAACAACGTGCTGTGCAACGACCAGGGAGCGGTCGTCCATCCCGGTTACGACGACGAGGCGATGGGCGTGATCCAGGAAGTGCTCGGGGTGCCCGTCGTCCGCGGGACCATTGCGGGAATCCGGACCGTCGGTGCGGTAGCGGTCGCGACGAACAAGGGCGCAGTGTGTCATCCGCATGCGCGGCCCGCGGAAATGGAGCTCCTGAAGTCCGCATTGCGCGTGCCTGTGGTGATCACGACCGCGAACTATGGGGCCGCCCAGGTCGGAGCGTGCATCGTCGCGAATTCCCATGGTGCGGTCGTCGGCGCGCGTACGACGCCCATCGAACTCGGTCGCATCGAAGAGGGCCTCGGACTCTTCTGAGGTTTGTCCATCCGCCAATCGCTAAACAAGTTTGATATATCCCGGGACAGCTAGAGGCCTATCAATGAAAATCCTCGTCCTGTGCGTGGACCGGGATGACGATATCGGCGTCAAGACCGGCATCAAGTCGCCGCTCGTCGGCCGGGAGGCCAACCTGACCGCAGCGACGAAGCTCGGCCTGGCGGACCCCGAGGATTCCGACGTGAACGCCCTCTTGAGCGCTGTCTCGACGTACGACACTCTCGTGAAGGAGGGCCAGGATGCCGAAATTGCCACCATTTGCGGTGACGTGCGGGTCGGACCGACTTCCGATCTGCTCCTCACGCAGCAGCTCGACCAGGTGCTCGAACAGGTCCGACCCGATCGCGTGTTTCTCGTCTCCGACGGCGCCGAAGACGAAGCGTTCGCTCCGATCGTGGGCTCTCGGATCCGGGTCGACCACGTCCGGCGCGTGTACGTGCGACAGACGCCGACCGCGGAATCCCTCTATTACGCTCTGGGACGGCAGCTCAAGAACCCGAAGGTCCGTCGGAAGATCGTGGCACCCCTCGGATTCGTCCTGTTGCTCTTCGGAGCGATCTGGCTCGCCGCCCCGATCGCGGCCCCCGCCCTCGTGCTGATCCTCGCCGGGCTGTATCTGCTCATGATTTCCCTGCCCTTCCAGAGCGTCGGCGACGTGTTCGACAAGGCCGGCCGGTTGTACGAGCGGATCCGAGATTCCGTCGCCTCCGGAGATCTGTCGATCTTCTTCAACGTCTCCGCGTTGATCCTGATCCTCGTGGGGATCTTCTTCGGATGGGACAGCGCGGGCCGGACCCTGGAACCGAGCTACGTGGTGAAGTTCCTCACCTTCGCCTTGAACTCCGTCTGGTTCTTCGTCCTCGGCACCCTGCTCTTCGAAGGAGGGAAGGTCCTG
>VBMN01000042.1 GCA_005878385.1 Methanobacteriota archaeon | reverse complement strand
GGTCCCGAAGCAGTTCCCCGGGACGTAGCACCGGCGGCGCGGATGTCGTCGGCTTCGGTTCCCCAATCGGCCTTTCAGGAGGTACGCGCATGCAATCGACCGCGAATCCGGGGGAAGGACTCTCCGGCGAACACGGATGGCTGCTTTGCCCTGATTAACCAGTCGGTTGACAAACTGGAGAAAGTCTCAGCCGCCTGGTCAAGATCCCGGGTAAAGATCTGAATCCCGAAGCTACCGACGTTGTCAGTTTGACAAGCTTAATAGCCGCGACACCGGGTAGCCAAACCGTTGAGCGAAACGGCGATCTCGACCTCCTTGGAGTCCGCAAGGCGTCTGACGGTCACGAAGCAGCATCTTGCCGGCAAGTTGCGCACAGGTCCCGCCCGAGAAGCAATCCTTTCCGTCATCCGCGACCTCGGTTTCGTCCAGTGGGACCCCGTCAACGTGGTCGCGCCGTCCCATGTCCTCACCCTCTGGAGCCGGGTCGCCCATTTTCGGCTGTCGGACCTCGATCGATTACTATGGGACGAGAAGAAGCTCTTCGAACATTGGTCCCACGCCGCTTCGATCGTGCTCATCGAGGATTATCCGATCTTCTATTCGCTGATGAGACGGTATCCGGAGTCCCTCTCCAAGTCTTGGGGAGGATGGAGGGAGAGGGCCCGAACGTGGCTGCCGCAACACGCAGAACTGCGAAAGACCATCCTGCGTGCGTTGAAGAAGGGACCCCTCCGACTGAGCGAATTTGAAGACCATGCCCGTACCAAGGGAAGCACAGACGGATGGGGCTCTGGAAGCGATGTCTCTACGATGCTCTTCCACTTGCAAATGAGCGGAGAGGTGGTGGTCGTGGGCCATGAAGGAAACCAGAACATCTGGGGCCTTGCGGAAACGTTCCTCCCGAGTTCGGTGGAGAAGAACGAGCTATCGGAACAGGAAGTCGAGCAGGAGGGTGCGGAGAGGTCGATTCGGGCCCTCGGAACGGCTTCCCCTTCGGACATAAACCGCTACTTTCTGCGCGGTCGGTATCTGAACCTGAAGAAGGCACTGGAGCGCCTGCAGGAGGCATCGACCATCCATCGGGTTCACATCGCCGGGGTGAGTGGTGAACGATACGTCCATGATCGGGATGTCCGCCTCTTGGAATCGATGGATTCGGATGCGTGGCAACCCCGCATGTCGCTCCTAGCGCCGTTCGACAACATGGTAGCCGTCCAAGAGTGGACGCGTCGACTCTTCGGCTTCAGCTACGTCCACGAACAGTTCCTGCCGAAAGCCAAACGAAAATTCGGGACCTACGTGCTCCCGATCCTCTGGGGTGATCGGTTCATCGGCCGGATTGATCCGAAGATGGACAGGGAGAGCGAGAAGCTCCTGATCAATTCAGTCCATGCGGAGCCTGGCGCGCCAGGCGATAAGGAGGTCTCGCGGAAGATCGGGGAGACGATCGATCAGCTGGCAAAATTCCTCCGTGCTAAGGAAGTCGTGTACACCGCTCGCGTCCCGAAGGCCTGGAGAAATTCTCTTCGCTGAGTCGCGTCAACGCCGAACATGTGGAACCTTGCCGGACAACGCGGATGCCGGCTCCGTTTCGGGGTTGTAATCTGCCTCGGCGAATTCGTCATCGATCTTCTGCAAGAGCCAATTCTCACGCCGTCCCTGTCCCATTCTGGTCCTGACGAGTGTCCATTGTCCCCGAAGTTTCGTGCCATGCAGAGCGAGTCGCACGATGCCCTCCGCGAGCGCTCCGACTGCGTCGTCTCCTTCGGGTCCGACCACGTCAAATTCGCCGAAGTCCCACACGATGACTTCGCCCGCGCCATAGTCCCCTTCGGGGAGGGTTCCCTCGAACAGGAGGTAGTCGAGCGGGTGGTCCTCAACATGAATCGCGAGGCGCTTTACCTTGGGGTCTTTGCTTGGCCCTTTCGGGACCGCCCACGAGACGAGGGCCCCGCCGATTTCCAACCGGAGGTCGTAGTGGAGATTCCTGGCCCAGTGTTTCTGGATAGCAAATCGGGCTCGCGGGGCTCCGGGCCGAGGATCCGGTTCGGGGATGGCTGGGGAGCTCATGCCGACGACCGTGAGGCCCCTCACGTTTGTGCCTTACTAGATTTTTCGTATTGCAGCAGCCCTCGCCTGCCCAAGATCCTTTCACCGTAACTCCCATCGCCAGTTCCTCCATGTGATTGGCTCAGGGTCGCTCAACCCTTGCTCTCGGGAAGTCGCGGCGCACTAGGTGGGCGCTCCCTCCTCTGTCCCTCAGCTGGGCGGGACGAAGAACTCGATCCAGATGCCATTCGGGTCCTGGATGTACGCCCAGCGATGGACCGGGTCTTCCATCTTTAGGACGGAGGGGTATCCGGCTTTCTTCGCCTCGGCGAGAACCCCGTCCAAGTCGGTCGTCTCGAAGCCGAGGTGGTCCAGACCTTCGCCGACCTCATACACCGTGTCGAATCGACTTCCCTTGGGGTAGTGATTCAGCTCGAGCTGATGGCCGCCCTCTTCTCTGACGAGAATCGCGACCGTCCCTTTCGTGGCTGGCTGCGAGAACCGCTCCACTTCCTTCATTCCCAAAACGGTCGTGTAGAATTTGACCGACGCCTCGAGGTCCTTGACGCGAATCCCGGTGTAGGCGAACTTCACTCTCATGCTCTCGCGGTGCCGAAAGTCCGTCGAACGATAAGGCTACGCCCGTCATCGCGGGTTGGATTTTCCCTGAGGGACGGTCCGTTTTGCTCGTTGGGCATGAACCTCGGACTCTTCGGTCCAAGAAGGCCTCAGTGCTCTCGGTCTTCTGACTGCCGCCTGTCCGTCTCTTCGCTTTCGGCCTCCTGTTCGGGTCGACGGCGACGACGCCAGACCGCAAGAATGAACAGGAGCGCAATCGAGGAGACGACGCCGACGAGGAGCAGTATCGTATCAATGCCGAAGAGGGTCCCCGGCCACCAGCCCGGCCCTGTCCTAGGCGGTAGACCGGCAGTGACGTAGCACGCCTCGGGGTCGAAGAGGCGCACGTTGCTGCTGCCATATGCTGGATCGACCGCGGCGTTCTCGTAGCAGCGACGCGCCGGGGTCTTGTAGGCATGCCCGCCGTAGCCGGGGATGTCCCCGCTCGTGACGTCCGGGCCGACAGCCGGCCACGGCACCGTGCCCCACCAACTCGGCTGGACGGCCAAGTAAAGGGAGGGCGGCAACACCTGGCCCGACGGGACGGGATTCGCGAAGTTCGTCAAGCCCGACGGGACCTCGGCGGCGTCGAAGCGGGACGTCGCGCTCACGGTGTCGTAGTTTCCCCATCGCATGGCGGTTTCCCGCGTCCGCGAATCGCCGGACGGACCCGAGTCCGTCTGTCCGAACGAATAGATGTCGACGTCATCTGTGCCAAGGTCGTTCTCGTACGTCGTATAATATCCGGGCCGCCCGAGCACGTTGCCGACGATGTTGAAGAATCGGGAGTACTGCCACAGGTGCATCGTCGCCGTGTTCGCCGTCTTGTTCGGGTCGCCGTGGAAGTGGTTGCGGAAGAAGGTCAGGAAGTGATGCGTGCCATGGATGTTGTCGGTTCCCGCCCCCAGTCCGTCGTTGCCCTCGATCAAGAGCATCGCGTCGCCGCCGTTGTGGGACGCGTACGTGGGCTGCATCCACCCGCCTCCGCCGGGATCGTACAGGTTGTCAATCGAGAAGTTGTAGGCGAGGACGTCGCCGCTGCCTGTGCCGACCAACATCGGCGATGTGACGTGCTGGAAGATGTTGTTCTCCACGAGGTTGTCCGAGCCCGGATACCACTCGATCCCGTAGCTCTGCGATTGGCCTCCGGATCCGTAGAAGTAGTTGTTCCGGATCTCGTTCCCGCGGGTCATCGTCAACCACACGTGGTTGCGACCTCCGCCGGGCCCGCCAGGAGGCGCAACTTTCACGGAGCGCACGCCCGTGATCCAACATTCCATCGCGTTCTGGATGTTAATGCCGCCCCCGCCGTCGACCGGCTGGATCGTCATGTTCTCGATGCCGGCCCGTCGCAGGACCGTCGTCGGCCACCAAGCCTGAGGGGCTTGCGAGGCGCGCCAGTTCGGCATGTAGATGCCAGGCGCGATCGTGACCTGGTTGCCCGCGATCGCCGTGACCTTGACAACCTGCCGCTGGTTCCGGTAGCCGCCCGGTGCGGTCCGCATGCCGTCACTGCCTTGGCTGACGCAGCCGTTCGCGACCCCGCAATTGTAGATGTCCCCGCTGTCGGCGGTGTCATCGACCTGATCGAGGATCAGGAAGCTCTCCCCCGCCCGCAGGTTCGCCGTGTTGCTCAGGGTGATGACCGTCGTGCCCTTCCCATAGCCGGCGGTCCAGTCCGCGGAATTCTCCACGCCTCCCGCCCAGTTGAAGCTTCCCTTGAAGCAGATGACGGGGTAGGGCGGAGGACCGCGGTCACACTGGGTGGTGCCGGTGAACACGAGCTTCGTTCGGTTCGCCCCGGCGCCCCGGAGGGTCACGTCGCTCTTCATGTTGAGTCCTGCAGAGAGGGTGAAGGTCCCGGCCGCGAGGAAGACGACCTGACCCGACGGACACGCCGCAATTGCGGCGTCGATTTGCGAGGCCGTGCTGCCAGGGTCGAAGGAAGCGCAAATCGTTGCGCGGTTCGGAATCCCGCCGAGGATGCCTGCGTGGCTCCAGTCGATCGCCCGAGAGGGATCCAGGATCCCGGACCATGGTTCCGTGGCGGCGGCGCGGACGGTCAGATCCCCGCCGACGGTCAGGGACATACAGAACGCGAGCGCGATCCCGAGCGATCGCGTGACCCAAGCCTTTCCGACCTCGTGGGTTCTCACCGTCATCATCGCCGAGCCGGCCGCGACATTCGGCCTACCGTCATCGATCGAGCCTCTTCGCGAGCATCCCTTCGACTCATAGACTTGGCGCCCTGAATTCGCCGGGCGGAATGTATCCGCCGACGCGACACCGAGCCTCTTCGGCGTCCGGATTTCGTCGGTTCGGATCGTGTCGTCCTAAAGAGTTATTAGTCCTCGTTCCATGAAGTTTCGGCACGCATGGGAGATGCCAAGCCAATGGATGTAAGCTGGAAGCGCGTCGTCCTCGGCTTCGCGGCTACGCTGGTTTCGCTCTACACCCTTTCTTTTGTGCTAAACGCAAGCGGCGGTACCGCCTCAATCGTTTGGGTGTTTGTTTTCGTCATCGTGTCGAACGCAATCTGGTGGGGAATCATCCTCTACCCGAGAAGGGCGCACCGAGCCTAGTCGACTCGAACGACGGAGTCTCTGGAGGCACTCGATAGAAAGAGCTCCCGCGGGGATTTGTTATCTCCATAGCAGCGGTTCCAATCATGCAAGTTTGGGTCTTTGCCTCAGCCAGCCCTCCGTCCCCTCATGAGGGCCGGTTGAACCGGTCCTCCCCTTACCCCTTTCGCGGATCCGGTTCGAGTCCGGCTGGACCGGATGGAAGAGTCCCGTCGGACTAGGAAGTGTCTCTGTTCGATTCCCGTTCAGGGGTCCGCCTTTGATCGGGGGACAATCGGCCTTCCCAGTGTCCTCATCCGCCTGGTTTCGACGACGCGAGAACTCTGCCCGGCGGTTGAAATCTGCGCTAAAGACGATTGAGCACGCGATATGGCCCAGCATCATCAGGACCCGGGAGCTGGACCGAGTCTTTTTGCCTGCTCGCGGGATTGCAGTCGTGTGGGGAGCAAGAGCCAGTATCTCTTCTGGGCCAAGGTCCTGACCGAGTACCGCGGCGGCCCCAGGTCGCTGGACATTCACGCGCTCGAAGCCACCCCTGGAGTCCTCCGGGTCGTCGAGGCGACCTTCGGCTGGAACCTTGTCGTGCAGGGTCTCCTCTTGTTCTTGATCTTGGCCCCCGCCTGGGGGACTTACGAGGTCGCACTGATTTACCTTCCGCCCTTGGGTACGACCTCCGGACCCCTCACTTCTCAAGGCTTCGCGTTTCTTGTCGGCGCGCTCTTGGTCGCCGTCGTCGCTGTTGGAATGAACTTCGGCTCCCGTCGAAGATTGGGACGATTCATCTTGACGGGCGCGTTCGATCATTCGAGGAAGGTGCGTTCCCTGTTGGTCCTCCGGATCGAAACGATGCGAACTCCACGATCGTGGAGACTGCGTTGTCGTACAGAAGGTGAGGAATTAGCGGTCGTAGTTAGCACCCGACAGGACCGCCTGCGAGAGGCGCTTGAGCTGGCAGGCCAACCCTTCAATTCGCTAGCCTCATAGCAGGGTGACGACCCTGATAGGCTGAGGGCCGTCCCCTCGCGGGGCGGGCTTGGTCGGGACGTCCTTTGTGACGGAAAGGATTTGGCGTCTTGGAGGGATAGAGGCTCCGGCATGAGAAACAGCGCGGTTTTTGGGAACCTCAAGTCCCTCGTGATTTTCGTTGGCCTCGTAATCCTGGCGGTCCTCTTCATTGGCTCTCTCGCCGCCGCGGTCGGCATGATTTCATTCACCCTTTCCGGACAAGCTCTTGAAGTCGCCCCTGCGCTCGCCTTCGTGTACGGAATGCTCGCGTTCATCTTCGGCGCAATGTTTGTGGGCCTGTTGTATCAGCAGGTGCGATTCCTCCGCGGTAAGGGTCCCGAACCCAAAGCGTGACTCGCGTGCGCCAAGCCAAGTGATCACCGCCGGCAGGGTCTTGCCGTCATGGAGGGATGAGGTTTCGACATGACCTTCACAGGGTCTACTGGAGCGAGATGGCTCGATGTTACTCTCATCGGAAACAGCTTCCTCCTTGTTCTTCTCCTGTTTGGCGTCTCTTTCTTGATGCACCCTGGTGCGAGCCTCGATCCCGTGCTTGGCGAAATCCTTCTTGTAATCACGGTCATCGGAGCCTTCATCGTTGCCGTAGGGTTGTTGCTGGAAAAACGGACACGGTGGAAGGTCCCCGATCCAAAGGTTGCCAAAACCAGGTGATTGTTCCTCGCCCGCCAACATGAGGGACGTGAAAATCATTCTAAGTAGGCCTAATTTGTACCAACCCTATGGGGATAGTGCTCCCGACAGGGTGCCTAAAGATGTGTGGCGCGTGCACACCCACCACTAACGAAATTCAGGCGGGGCTCATTCTTTCCCAGAATCTCTTGACAGAACCGAACGTTGCCTCTCATTGTCGGGCGAGCGCACTCACCATCCGATACAGAAACTCCCGACCCTCCGGAGCTAAGTCATCATACGGCACATGAAAGGTCGTGCCATCCCTC
>VBMN01000142.1 GCA_005878385.1 Methanobacteriota archaeon | reverse complement strand
ACGAACTCCAGCTGTCGATGGACGAGACGATCCTCGGCCTGCAGCGCGTCGTGAGGGCATCGATGGCCAAGGCGATGCGGCTGGTCCTGGCCCGGAGAGGTCTTGACCCGAGGGAATACGCCGTGCTCGCCTTCGGGGGTGCTGGACCCATGCACGCATGGGCGCTGGCCCGCGAGCTCGGCGTGCGGACGGTGATCGTGCCTTTCCTCCCAGGTGCCTTTTCCGCATACGGCATCCTGGTCTCGCCGATTCGGTCGGAGTACAGTCGAAGCGTCGTCCGTCCCCTGGAACGGGCCGCGTCGGTGATGCGCCACACGATCGAGGAATTTCGCGAAAAGGCCATCTCCCAAGTGGTCGCACAAGGTCTCGATTCCCGTCGAGCCCGCGTCGAAGCGAGTGTCGACCTCCGCTTTCGTGGCCAGAGTTACGAGATCAATGTCCCGGTGCGCGGCGATCTCGCGAAGGCGTTCCGCCGGGAGCACCGACGTCGCTACGGGTATGCGTCCCCGACCGAACAGATTGAACTCGTCACGATTCGTCTCGTCGCCCGCGTCCCGCGTCTCATCCCCCGGCCTCGCCCTCCGACTTCCGGCGTCGCGCTGGCTCCCCATCGTCGACACGCGCTCTTTGACGACGGTTGGCACGACACCCCGGTGTACGAGCGCGGGGGCCTTGGACCCGGCACGACCATCGAGGGGCCCGCCATCGTGTCGGAGGACCACGCGACGACGGTCGTGCCTCCCGGTGGTCGTCTCCGAGTCGATCGATCCGGATTCCTCGAGATCTCGGTGGGCCAATGAATCCCGCGGAGCTCGAGATCCTACGGACCGCGTTCGCCTTCATCCCGGAGGAGATGGGGGTGGCCCTGCAACGCAGTGCGTACTCCCCCAACATCAAAGAACGCATGGACGCAAGTTGCGCGTTGTTCGATGAAGCCGGTCGCATGCTGTCTCAAGCGGAACACATCCCGGTCCACCTGGGCTCCATGCCCGCGTCGGTCGCCGCCGTCCTCCGAGATTTCCCCGGAACGCTACGAGAAGGCGATCAGGTGATCCTGAACGATCCCTACCACGGCGGGACGCATCTGCCCGATGTGACCCTCGTCCGTCCCGTGTTCGCGCGTGGCGGACTCATCGGCTTCGCGGCGAATCGTGCCCACCACGCCGACATCGGAGGGATCGCACCCGGATCCATGCCCGCGGACGCGGAACGATTGGAGGACGAGGGCCTCGTCCTGGAGCCGCAGAAGTTCCTGGATCGAGGACGCGAGAGGGCGCACGTCCTGGATCGGTTCCGTCACGAGACCTTGAACCCGGAAGAACGACTCGGGGACCTTCGGGCCCAGGTCGCCGCGAACGAACTCGGTGCCCGCCGACTCTTGGAGCTCGCCGCGAACCGCGGGATCGCACGTCTCCGATCGGAAGCCAATGAACTGCTCGACTACGCGGAGCGCCGGGTTCGAGCCGCGATCCGAACCCTCGGGAGAGGGACCTGGAGCGCCGAGGACTTCCTGGAGTCGGCGGGCTCGCGGCGGACCAGGCGAATCCGCATTCGCGCCGAGATCACGATAGGCGGGTCAGGCGTCACCGTGGACTTCCAAGGCACGGATCGCCAGGTGGCAGGGAACGTGAACGCTCCGTTCGCGGTGACAGTCAGCGCGACGTACTACGTCCTCCGATGCATCACGGATCCGGAGGCCCCACGAAACGAGGGAGCCTATCGGCCTGTTCGGGTCTTCGCGGAGGAGGGCTCGCTGGTGCATCCACGTCCCCCCGCGGCCGTCGCCGCCGGGAATGTGGAGACCTCTCAGCGCATCGTCGACGTCCTGTTCCTCGCGCTCGCCGTTCCCCTGAGGGACCGCGTGCCGGCGCAGAGCCAGGGGACGATGAACAACCTGACGATGGGAGCGTCCCGTCCGCGGCCATTCTCCTACTACGAGACCATCGCGGGAGGCGAAGGCGCGCTCCCCTATCGTCCGGGAATGTCCGGCGTTCACACGCACATGACGAAAGTGACCTTCGAGCTTCAGTCCGGCGACGTGATTGTCATCGAGACCCCGGGCGGCGGAGGTTGGGGTCGCGCGGGTTCCCTCCGAGACCGACCGTAGGCTACCTGCATCGAGACCATTGAGGCGGGTGGCCAGGGGTGCACCGTCGTGGTCGCCGCGGCCTTCGTGCTCGCCTTCCTTGGTCTAATCCTGCTAGGTGTCCTCGTCGGCGCGGTCACCGGGCTTTCGCCGGGACTCCATGTGAATAACGTGGCCGCCTTGCTTTTGGCGACCCGGAGCGCCTGGAGCGCATTCATTGGGGTTTTGATGCCCGACACGACGACCGATCCATCCCTCACCGGCGTACTGCTCTCCTGTTTTCTCGTGGCGACCGCCGCGAGCCATTCCGTCTTCAACTTCATCCCCAGCGTGTTCCTGGGAGCCCCGACGGAGGACACGGCCCTCGCCACGCTCCCGGGCCATCGCTTGCTCCTCGCGGGAAATGGAGCGAAGGCGGTCGCCTTGGCGGCACGAGGCTCGGTCCTCGGGACGGCGTTCGCGATCTTCTTCGTCGTCCCGCTACGGTTCCTGCTGAGCGATCCAATCGAGTTGGCGGAGCGATTTCGCCCGTGGACGGCCGTCTTCCTACTCAGCCTTCTCGCCGCAATCGTTGCGACCGAATATCGAGGCCGACGTCCCGTCGGCCGAGTTCTCCGAGCGGCCTGGGTGCAAATTCTCGCGGCGTCGCTAGGGATTGTGACCTTGCGCGGGACCCTCCCGTTCGACCCGAACACGGTCCTGTTCCCGCTCTTCGCAGGACTCTTCGGACTTCCGACGCTGTTGGTCGCGCTCCGAGGACCCTCGGCTCGGATCCCTCATCAGCGGCTCGAATCCCTTCGACTGCTCTCGCGCGAGGACGCCCGCAGCGCGCTTCGAGGGACGGCGGCGGGCGCAGCGGTGTCGTGGCTGCCCGGACTCAGCGGTGGGGCCGCAGCGACACTCGCATCGGTCGGAGGTCGGAAGCACACGGGACCGCATCAATTCATGATCGTCCTCGGCGCGGTCTCTTCCTCGACCGCCCTGTTGAGCGTCACCGTTCTGTTCATCATCCATCGAACTCGGAGCGGGACCGCCGCGGCGGTCCGAGACTTCGTCGGGGACTTCGTGCCGTGGCCGAGCCTTTGGTCCGCTCCCGCCTCGTTGCTTGCGGTCCTCTCGGCCAGCGTCCTGGCGACGGCGTTGGCCGCACCGCTTGTCGTCCGCCTGGCCCGGCAGATTGCTCGGCGCTGTTCCTCATCAAACCCGCGACGAATCGCCCTCCTCTCGCTCGTCGTCATTCAGGCCCTCTTGTTCGTCGTGACCGGTCCACTCGGGATCGGCGTCGCGGCGATCGCGATGCTCGTCGGCCTCGTGCCGATCGCGCTTCGCGTCCGGCGGGTCCACCTCATGGCATCCCTCCTGGTTCCCGTGTTGCTGACCTACCTTTCGGCCCCCCGATGAGGAAAGAGTAATGAGCCTCGTCCTTCATCCGCAACGTACGGAGGGCCGTCGATGCAGAAAGCGCCGACCCGATCTCGCACGTTTCTCGACGGACTCTCATACGTCCTGGCGAGCCGCCAGCGGGAAGCGGTCTTGGCGGCGGTGGTCCCGGGTCCGAAGACCCCGGTCCAGGTCGCGAAGCAGACTGGGCTCCACCTGCCACACGTGAGCCGGACCTTAGGACAGCTCGTCCGCACGGATCTGGTGGAACGGGTCGCCGGTCAAAGGCGCGGGAGGCTCTACGAGGCCTCGAGCCTGGGCCACGCGGTGTTCGGCGAGCTCGCGGAGGAGCGAGGGGATCGCCTTGTGGCTCCGATGATCCGCGGCGCGCACCTGCGGAATTACCACCATTGGGTCGCCACCCATTTCACGTCGACGGCGGCGGACGAAATCCTGATCGGGACCGGCCTCGATCCGACCACGCTTGCGGCGGACGGCTGGTACCCCCTCCGATCCGCGCTCGACGCCTTGGACCGGATCGAGGCGCGCTTCGGAGATGGCAGCTATGAGACGATTCGTCGCATGCTCCGCGAAGAGGCCCGGAATTTTTCGTCGGCGAAACGGTTGATCTCGAGGCTCCTCCCCTTCCACATCCTGTTGGAGCTGTCTCCGAATGCGTATTCACGCGAATTCAATCATGGCCGGCTCGAAGTCGAGGTGGAGGCCCACCGGGCTCTCCTGAAGAACTACGATTGGATGAGCAGCCCGGCCCGCTGCGCCGCGTGGCTCGGCGCGTACGAGGGGTTCCTGGACATGCTCAACAAGAAGGCGACCGTCAAGAAAGTCGCCTGCATCCTCCGCGGGGATCCGTATTGCGGTTACCAGCTCGAATGGTGAAGCCTGGCCTCTCCGGAGGCGCCCGCGGAACAGAACAATGTTTGGTAACTGATTGGTAATATGGGATTATCACCCGCGAGGGAGTGACGGAATTCGAGCAGGAATCCAAGGACGAGAACCTCGTTCGGAGGGATGCCTGCCTATGCCCGTCCTCGCGGGGAGTCGCGGACGGGTATCCTTTCTCAGGCCTCTTCGTGGTTTTCCCGCGTGCCGTACGGCGTCGAGTACTTGTGCGTCTCCCGGATGCGTTCGATCCCGTCGATCTCCTTGACGTACTCCGCAACGACCGACGGGACGAGGGACTCCCAGTCTTCTCCCTTCAGCATCCGATGACGGACCGTGGTGCCGGAGAGCCGCTCGCGGTCGAGGAACGGTGGTGAGAGGACCTTGAGCCCGTGCTCCCGGAACAGGCGGACGACCAGGTCCGAGTTCGTGTAGACGACGTCGAAGTGTGGGACGAGGGACGTCACGTGGCTCACCCACACGCTGTGCACATGGGTGTCTGGGATCGGAACGATGTGGTAGTTGTGGATGCCTTCCGCGTCGAGGGCCCTCTTGATCATCTCGTAGCGCTCGCCCGCGGTGAAGGGGTTCTCACCCGTGTGACTGTACTGGGCCGACCCGATCCCGACGATGATCTCGCTGTTCGATTCCAGAATTCGTTTCACCATCGAGAGGTGGCCGCGATGAAACGGCTGGAACCGACCGACGAACAGGGCGCGGCCGGTCATTCGTCTTCCTCTCCGAGGAAGTGGCCGATGTAGGGACAATCGAGCGTGAGGAACTTCTGACAGTGGACGCATCGTCCGTCATCGAGGTCGGAGGAGAGCAACCGGTTCGATTCGTAACACGGCATCGGTTCCGAGAACTCGAACGGTTCGAGGGCCTCGTCCACAGGCTGTCTCCGGAACGCTCAGTGGGGGACCGCGGCGGGTCCGGGTTTGTCCGGCGTCATCTTCGGCACGAGGGCCGCGAGCTTGCTGATCAACCCGGATTTCTTGGGACCCACGAGCGCTTGCTCGAGGACTTCGCTCAGCGTGTCGACCGGGACGATCTCGATTTTGCCCTGGTACTTGTCCTCAAGGAGGACGTCCTTCATGTTCGCGCGGGGGATCACGACCTTCTCGATCCCGAGTTCCGCCGCGGCCTCGATCTTCGCGGTCACGCCGCCGACGGGGAGGACCTGCCCGCGGACGCTCAAGGATCCGGTCATCGCGACGCTCTGGCTGACCGGCACCTCTTCGAGGGCGCTGATGACCGCCGTGGCGACGGAGATGGACGCGCTGTCGCCCTCCGTTCCCTCCCGGGAGCCGACGAACTGGACGTGGATGTCGTGGTTCGAGATGTCCTCGCCCGTGTATTTCTTGATTAGGGCCGCGACATTCTCGACCGCTTCCTTCGCGATTTCTCCGAGACGGCCGGTGGCAATGATTCGCCCGCCCTGCTTCGCCTGGGCCGGGGTCACCTCCGCCGCGATCGGGAGGACGATCCCGCTGAACTCGGCGATCGAGTTGTCGCCGACCAGGACGGCGAGGCCGTTGACCATGCCGACGATGGATCCTTTCGTGATGAAGGTCTGGTATTCCTTCCCCCGTTCGATCATGCGGTCCGCGACCTGCTGCTCGAGGGAACGGGCGATGCGCTTCGCGTTGAGGACGTGCTTCGCGGTCACGAGGGGCGACGCCTCTTCCTGGGCAATGTCCCCGGCGACCCGGATTAGCCCGCCGAGTTCCCGCAGGCGGAGCGTGAGTTGTCCGCGGCGTCCCGCCCGGCGCTGCGCTTCCCGGAGGATCTCGAGGACGGCGGTGCGGTCAAAGTGAGGGATCTTGCGGTCCTTCGCGACCTCTTGGGCGACGAACCGAACGAGCTTCAACCGGTTCTCGTCCGTGTCGAGCATCGTCGCCTTCATGTAGATCTCGTATCCGTAACCGCGGATTCGAGACCGAAGGGCGGGATGCATCCCCTGGACGGCATCCAGGTTCCCTGCCGCCACGAGGATGAAGTCGCACGGAACGGCCTCCGTCTTCACCATGGCACCGGAGGAACGCTCGCTCTGGCCGACGATGGAGAACTTCTTCTCCTGCATCGCGGTAAGCAGGCTCTGCTGGCTTTCCATGCGCAGGACGTTGATTTCGTCTACGAACAGGACGCCCTTGTGCGCCTTGTGAATCGCGCCCGACTCCACGCGTTCGTGGGCCGGTGTTTCTAATCCTCCACTCTGGAAGGGATCGTGTTTCACGTCTCCGAGCAACGCGCCCGCATGGCTGCCGGTGGCATCGATGAACGGAGGCATCTCGTCCGGTGTGTGAGTCACGAGGAGCTTCGGGACCATCAGGTTCTCTTGACGATGGCCCGTGTATCGAGTCGCGATGTAGATGATTGCCGCGACGAGGATCCCGAAGAGGATGATGTTCGGTGCGTCATTCCGGAACGCCGGCGTCGGCGCGCCCCACTCGTAGGAGAGGATGACGCTCAGGCCGATGATGAAGAAGACGATCGTCATGACCATGGAGGCCTTCTGTTCCCGGCGCTGCATCGCCTCCGCCTTCTGGGCGTTCACGATCTCGCGGCCCTTCCCGGCGGGCACGACCCGGATCTTCGGTTCGTTCGGGTCCTCCGGATTGTGGTAGACGATGATATCCTGCAGGTCGTCCCGGGGGAGCATCTCCGTCATGGAGCGGGCGAGCATCGACTTCCCGGTGCCCGGGTCGCCGATCAACATCACGTGCCGCTTTTGCTCGGAGGCCTTGCGGATCACTTCGACGGCATGTTCCTGTCCGATGACTTGGTCTACGAGCCGCTCCGGGATCTTCACTTCCGCGGTGGACCGGAAGTCGACCTTGCTAATCCACGAATCCACCGGCGGGAGTTCGTCGGGTTCTCCCGCAGTCTCCACCATCTTCTGACCGACCCCTTGCGTGGGTTGATTTTGAATACACCCCGCTTCTACTTAAACACTTTGACCTTGGACACAGTGGTGAGAGCGGCGCGATGCGTCTCGGAGAAGGAAGCCCTACCGAACGGCTCGGGATTTTTCCGGAGGAAATTCGCCTCTGATCGTCGATACCATCTTCGATCTGGGTCTCATGAGAAATCTGGGAGCGCATGGGGGCGAGTCACGAGGCTGATGGAAAAACGAGCCATTACGATGGACGCGACGCGATCATTTTTGCGAGCTTGGCGAAAGCGTCTTCGACGTTTTGTCCGGTTTTCGCGGAAGTAAAGAGATAGGGCGCGTGATGAGCTTCCGCGGTTCGACGGATGTCGGCCTCGGTGACATCCATTTCGTCCTTCAGATCCGCCTTGTTCGCAAGGAACTGGATTGGGACGTTCCCGGTGACCTTCACAACGGCGGCGACCCATTCGCCCAGGTCTTCAAGCGTCTGCTTCCGCGTGACGTCACAGACCGCGAGGACGCCTTGGGCTCCATGGAAGTAGGCTTCTTTCAATAGTTCTCGAAAGCCTTTCTCGCCCATGATGTCCCAGATCGTCATGTCGATGTCGGATCCCCCGTTCGGCCCGTCCAGTTTGATCTCTTTCTTCGACACCTTCGCGCCGAGCGTCGAGATGTAGCGGTCGTCGAACTGATCCTGGATAAAACGTCGGATGAGACACGTCTTGCCGACGGCGCCTTCTCCGACGAGGCAGATCTTCACCTTCATCTTTTGGCGGTCCATTTTCATCATCTAGTGAGGCCTGACGCGCGCACAAGCCTCAGGTTATAAAGGCGTTGCCTAACGGTTATCTTCTCGGATAACAGGCGTCGTCGGAGACACAAATTCGCGATCAGGCCTCGCCGCGGTGCCCGATCGCATCCGCGAGGGTGCGGAAGGCTTCGGCCACGCCATGGCCGTTTTTGGCGGACGAGAGGAAATGCGCCGCATTGTGGATCGTCCCCATCCGCGCAAGTTCTTCCTCGCTGACCACGAGTCGCTCGCCGAGGTCCATCTTGTTCCCCAGGAAGACGATTGGGACGGTCCCGACCTGCTTGCGGATCATCTGGACCCAGTTGTTCAAATCGTAGAACGTGTCTTTCCGCGTGAGGTCGCAGACGGCGATCACGCCGTGAGACCCCTCGAAGTATGCATCCCGAAGGAGGGCCCGAAAGCCTTTCTCGCCCATGATGTCCCACACCATCATGTCGAGCATTGCGGGCGCGCCCTTCCAGCTCACGTCGACGGTCTTCTTCGTGACCTTCGTGCCGACCGTCGCGATGTAGCGGTCGTCGAATTCATCCTGCACGAATCGCCGGATCAACGAGGTCTTTCCGACCGCGACATCTCCGACCAAGCACACTTTCGCTTTCACGTGCTTCAGGCCGGCCAGCGCGGGCGTCGCCATCATGCGGCACCAAACGGACTCCGTCTTATGTATCGTGAGGACGCGAGTATCGCCTATGATAATTCTTATTCTTCGGCGACGACTTTCCTCGCGTAACGCTCCTTCGCAACGCGCTCCGCCAGGGACTGGAACGCGATCTCGACGTTCACGCCGGCCTTCGCCGACGTGAAGTGAAATGGACTGTCGTAGGCGCGCGCCGCCTGGACCATCTCGTCTTCGCTGATCTGCTGCTGATCCTTCAGATCGATCTTGTTTCCGAGGAACTCAATGGGAATCTTTCCCGTCACGCTGTACACGCCCTCGATCCAATCGTCGAGGTCCTCCAGCGTCTTCCTTCGCGTCACATCGCAGACCGCGAGGATGCCGCGGGCGCCGTAGAAGTACGCTTCCTTCAGCAGTTCACGGAAGCCCTTCTGGCCCATGATGTCCCAGATCGTCATGTCGATCTTCAGGTCACCCGTGCCGTCAGGGCTTGGCGAGGCGAGTTCCTTTTTCGAGACCTTGGTCCCGAGGGTCTGGATGTATTTGTCGTCAAAGTTGTCGAGAACGAATCGTCGGATGAGCGAGGTCTTGCCGACGGCGGCCTCCCCAATCAGACAAACCTTCACCTTCATCCGCTTGACTTCCATGAATTCCCGCCCAGCAAGCTGGCATACCCGGCGAGACCACCTTAAACGTTACTCATGTGTTATCAGCGCCGATACACGTGCGGACGGGAAGGCCTC
>VBMN01000141.1 GCA_005878385.1 Methanobacteriota archaeon | reverse complement strand
GCCCACATCGCGAGCAGCTGAGAGACGGAGGACCCGCAGACGGTCGTATAGTCCTTCACGGCCTTGAACTGCTCCAGGAGGCGAGGATGAGCCACAATCCACCCGACTCGGAGCGCACCGAGGCCACCGACCTTCGTCACCGTGGAGAGTGCGATCATCCGGGGACCAAATTCGGCGACGCTTGGCGGCGTATTGTGGAAGGCGAGCTCGCGGAATGTCTCGTCCACGAGGACATAGCCGTCACACTCCTCGGCGATGTCCGCCAGTTCCTGAAGTTCGTTTCGTCCGATCGGGGTGGAGGTCGGGTTGTTCAGGTTCGCGAACACGAGGAGCTTCGCCCGGTTTCCGACCGACTTTCGAAATCGGTCGAGATCAAGGGACCATCCGTCTCGGCAGTCCCGCACGACCGGGACCACACTCGCACCGAGACCCGCGGCACAATCGCGCAAGGGTGAGTAGTTCGGAGTGTCGACGACGACGCGATCCCGTGGCTGGACCAGGGCCGCGTTCGCGAGGAAGTTCGCTTCCGTGGCCCCCGTGGTCACGAGCACGCGGTCCATCGTCACGCGCGAATGCCGGGCGATCAGCCTTCGAAGTTCCGGTGGTCCCCGCTCGTCCGTCCAGTTCAGGTCTAGGTCCTTCGGGAGCGTTTTGTGGAACTCCCCGAGGGTGAAGCCCTTGATGTTCGAATAGGAAATGTTCAGACGGACATCGTGGACGCCTTCGTAGAACCGAAGGTGCTCGAACGGAGGGAATTCCATGGGCGGTCATCATCGCCCGCGAAAATCAACTTATGGCCCTTTCTATTTTCTGCAACGAATAAAAAAGGTGACGGGCCGCGGCTCACAGCGGCCCACAGGTGTACGGGTGGTGGGGGATCCCGAGGGCATCCGGCCGCTCGGCCCAGAGTTTGAACTGGAAGCTCCCGCGGGATTGGGGATGCACTTCCACGAGGAACCCGTCTTGCGCCGGGCCCCCGAACGCCACGAACCGTTCGGAGAATACGGTCGTGAGTGCCCAGTCCGCCAGGTTCGAGCTGGCCGGGTTGGCGGAGCCGACCATGCCGTAATAGTACAACGTCTTCAGGAGCGACGAGCCCGAGTTCCGCACTCCCAAAGACGCATTCAACCCGGGATCCACAAGGGACTCATACCCCGCGGGATCGCGTCCCTGGATCTCGTGGAGGACGGAGGGCCAATATTCGGCGGACCCGATGGCCGACGACACGGTCGCGAGATTCATACCCGCCGCGAAGGAGACTCCTTTCGGAGCGAGGAGGGGTCCGTGCCAGCCGATGTAGTAGATCAGCCGCGTTCCCGAGACAACTTCTTCCGCGCCGCATTGGGAGTACACGGTCAACTCCTCGGGGATTGTGTTGTTCGGATTGCGGACTTCCATCCGCAGCACCGCCGGGACGGGCCGGTTCGCATTGTTCGCCATCGCCGCGATGACGCGGAACACGTCCCCGGGGGCCACGGAATCCGGGATCCCGTCGACCGTCAGGGTGACCGCGAAACCCGTCACCTGCACGTCCTTCGACACCGTGTTGCTCAGCGTGGGCGTCAAGATACCCACCGCGCTCGCCGCGATCATGACCGCCACGAAGGCGGCCGCACGCGGCCCCAGTTTGATTCCAGTTCTCATCGATCACACCTCGCCCACCTCACCGAAGCGGGCCTTCCGGCGACGGTCGCGGGGCCGGCATAAGCCGGGCTCGTGCATGCATCGTGCACGTAGGCATGTGGCCCAGCCGAAGGCGTCATCCTTTTCAGCGACCGCGATTGTCCGAGGCGCATGCAAGTGGCAGTCCTCGGTGCGAGGGGATTGATCGGAGGCGCCGTCGTGCGCCGAGCGCGCCTCGCGGGCCATCAGGTCCGCGCGGTCGTTCGTCCTGGCCATGGTGCCCCGGGCTTCCCGGCGGGGATCGAGGTTGTCCCTGCGGACCTTCGCGTCAGGGAATCCGTCGTTGAAGCGGTCCGCGGCATCGACATCGTCGTCCATGCGGCGACGGTCCCGTACCCCGAGTGGCCGCGGGTCGTCCCTCTCCTCGCGGAGAATGCCCTCGCGGCCGCGGAAGCCATGGGCGCTACCCTGGTCTTTCCCGGCAACGTGTACGTCTACGGCCTTCCTCGATCTCGGTTCGTAACGGAAGACCATCCACAGGAACCGGACACCGTGAAAGGACGGGTTCGATTGGGCGTCGAACGAAGGTTCCTCCAAGCCCATCAAGACGGACGCGTGGACCTCGTCTTGCCGCGATACCCGGATGTGTACGGCCCCGGTGGGATGCACGAGGACCTCCGTCCCATCTTCGAGGGAGCGCTCACGGGGAAACCGTGCCGCTGGCCGCTCGATGCCGACGCGCTCCATGAGTTCATCCTCAACGACGACGCGGCCGAAGCGATGCTGAAACTCATCGGGACGCCCGCGGCGCACGGCCGGGCGGTCCACGTCCCAGGCCCGCGTCCGATCGTGGCCCGGGACTTCATCCGACTCGTCTACGCGACCGCGGGGTCGGGCGAGCCCTCCGTCCGAGTCGTCGGACGCGGCATGTACCGCCTGGTCGGTCTCTTCAACGCCATGGCTCGTTCCTCATACGAGATGGCATACCTATTCGCCGATCCGATCCTCCTAGATGGAACGCTCTATCGGTCGCTCACGGGAAGCAGGCCCCCCGCGACGCCATACGAGGAGGGTGTGCCGCGGACCTTGGAATGGTTCCGCAGCCACCGGACGACAGCTTAATACCGCGGCTCAATCTTGACATCGGTCGCGGAGGTTCTGGCGCTGACCGATGTGATTCTTGCGGGCGTGTGCCGCACTCCCGTCGGCAAGTACGGTCGCGCATTCCGCAACGTCGAGGCGGTCAAGCTCGGGAGCACGGTCGTCGCGGAGGCCGTGAACCGGTCCGGCCTCGTGCCCGCGGACATCGAGGAGGTCCTCATGGGCAACGTGATCGCAGCGGGCCTCGGCCAGAATCCCGCGCGCCAGGCGGCGCTCTTCGCGGGACTTCCGGACCGCGTTGGAGCGGTGACCGTGAACAAGGTGTGCGGCTCCGGTCTCCAGACGGTCATGTTCGCGACCGACATGATTCGCTCCGGGTCCGGTGAGATCCTGCTCGCGGGCGGCATGGAGTCGATGAGCCGTGCCCCCTATCTCGTGAAAGAGGCCCGGTGGGGGATCGGGATCAACAATGTGCCGTTCCTCGATGCGATGGTGAACGACGGCCTTTGGGATGCGTACAACCAGTATCACATGGGGATCACAGGCGAGATCGTGGCGGAAAAATTCCACGTCACGCGGGAGGAGATGGACCGCTTCGCCCTCGAGAGCCAACAACGCGCGGCGTCGGCTACGCAGGAGGGGCGATTCAAGGAACAGATCATCCCGGTGGACGTTCCTGGCGCGGGTCGCGTCGAGATCGACGAGGGAATCCGTACGGACACATCAATGGAGAAACTGGCGAAGCTTCCTCCCGTCTTCCGGGAAGGCGGCCAGGTGACCGCGGGCAATGCGTCCCAGCTGAGCGATGGCGCCGCGGCGATGGTCGTGATGTCCGAGAAGGCGGCGGATCGGCACGGCGTAACGCCGCTCGCGCGTGTCGTCGACTACGGCACCGTCGGGGTGAAGCCGGAGTTGGTCATGGAGGCGCCGATCGCCGGCGTCCGGAAGCTCTTGAAGAAAACGGGCCTGTCGGTCGACGACATCGATTTGTTCGAACACAACGAGGCCTACGCCGCCGCGAGCGTCACCGTGATGCGCGAGCTCGGAATTCCGCCGGAAAAGTTCAACGTGAACGGTGGGGCGGTCGCCCTCGGGCATCCGATCGGCTGCAGCGGCGCCCGCGTCCTCACGACGCTTGTTTATGCGATGAAGGACCGCGGCGCCAAGCGCGGTCTCGCGACTCTCTGCCTTGGCGGGGGTAACGCCGTCTCGATGATCATCGAGCGACCCTGAGTGTCATCGGAGTCTTTCGCTCAGGCGCCGACGACCGAGAACCTATATCCGACGCCGCCGCGGTGACCCTTCTCGGTCCGTCCACGGATCATTGAGTTGGTCGCCTGCCACATGCCAGCGAGCCTCGGGAACTGACCATCATCCACGGGGAGATTGACGATTCCGACATGACGGCGCATCTCCTTTTTCCAACCCATAACGAGCCATCCTTCCTTCCGTTCCAGCGCTTCGCGGAAAGCATGGCCACGTCTCGAAAGAAAGGCGAACTTCACTCGCACGTCGGAGAGGAGGTCATCACGTACGTCCTCGAAGGCTACATCGACCATGAAGACGGCTCGGGGAATCATGCGAGCTTGACGCAAGGATCATTGCTCGTCCTGACAGCCCGCGACGAGACTCGTCACGCGCTCCGTATGGAAAGAGGACGGACCGCGCGCTGGCTTTCCATCGTTGTTCGTCTGCCTGCGGGCGGCGAGGCGCCCTCAGCCTCGCTCCAAGTCCTGACGCCGGAGCGCCCTTCGGTGGGTTCCGACGGGACGATCCGCACTGCCTTGATCGGATCGAACGGGCCTGCCCGCACGTCGTCCGATCTCGAGTTCACCGACATCGGGTTCGTGAAGGAAGGCACCACGTTCCTCCGAGTGGGCCGCGACCGACGAGGTATCGCGTACGTGCTCAGCGGGATCGGGTCGGTCAATGACCACAGCCTCGAGCCGGGTCACGCCGTGCTTTTGGAGAATCGTTCGGGCCTGTCGCTGAACGGCGAGGCCGGCTACCGCGTCGCATTTGCGTCCGTCCCCCGCCCAGTGGCCTGAAGTACTCTTACCGAGGCCTCCACGTTTGGACCGGTTTCACAAGGAGATGGGCTTGCCGATTCCTCGGTCCCTCGCGCGCTCGTAGACGAGCGCGGCCACCGCGACATCCTCAATCGCCATTCCATGGGACTTGAACAACGTGACGTCGTCGTCGTTCGTCCGGCCTTGGACTTTGCCCGCGACGACTTCGCCGATTTCGTGGATCCGGTCCCAGGTGATTAGGCCTCGTTTCATCGGTTCGACGAGGTCGCCACTTTCCTCTTTCGCTTGCTCGATCGAGTCGGTCGCCACGAACGCGCATCGACGGACCGCGGCGTCATCGAGCTCCCGGGTCTCGAGTCGATTCGCTCCGATCGCGTTGATGTGACAGCCCGCTCGCAGCCAATCTCCGCGGATGACCGGCTGAGGCGCGTTCGTCGCTGCGATGGCCACGTCGGCGTCACGGATCGCCTCTTCGGCCGACCCCGCCGTGTGAACCGGCACGCCGAGGACGGAAGACATCTTGGTCGCGAACGCTTCGCGGCGCGGCTTGTCCCGACCGAAACAGCGGATTCGCCGGATGGAGCGGACCGCGCAAACCGCTTCCAGTTGGCTCTCTGCCTGCCAGCCCGTCCCGATGATGCCGACGGTCGATGCATCGGACCGCGCGAGGTACTTCGTCGCCACTCCGGATACCGCACCGGTCCGCTGCTGTCCGAGCCGGTCCGCCTGGATCACAGCGACGAGTTCCCCGGTGGCGATGTCGACCAGGTGCACCCAGAATCGGATGCCCGCGCGCGACGTCGTGTAATACTTGAACCCGGCATACCCCCGCCCCGGCCACGATGCGAGCATGACGTTGACCGTGGCCTCTCGCGTCCCGACCCGCTGGCGCGGGCGGTTTGTGGCATCGCCCCGTCCCAAAGCTCCAAGTCCTTCCTCGACGGCCGCCAACGCATCGTCCATGCGGAGAAGGCCCTCGACATCCTTTTCTGTGAGAAGAAACGGAGCCATCCGGTCGCCGGATATCCGGAAGGCGTCTATTTGAGACTTTGAGGTGCACCCTCGACCCCTGTCTCATTTTGAAAAACCGCGGGATCGTGATTCGCTTCTCCGATTGAACTCCAACCCCGCAAACTCTTTTAGGACCCCTTCCTATGCCCCGTGATTTCCGTCCCCACACGAGGAAAGAAGCTTGCTACATAAGGTCCGCACGGCATCCACGAAAGACGAAGTCCTGGGGCTCATGGAACCCCTCGTCCGGGATTGGTTCCAGTCGAAGTTCAAGGACCTCACGGAGCCGCAGGCCTACGCCGTCCCCCTGATCCATGCGAGGCAGAGCGTCCTGGTCTCGTCCCCGACGGGGAGCGGGAAGACCCTCACCGCGTTCTTGTCGATCATCAACGAGCTGTATGCCAAACAGCTGCGCGGCGAGCTCGAGGACCGAATCTACTGCCTCTATGTCTCGCCGTTGAAGGCGCTCGCGAACGACATCAACCGAAACCTCGAGGAACCGCTCCGGGAGCTCACGGAGCTCGCGCAGAAGGAGGGCAAGCCGGAACCGCTGGTCCGGGTCGGGGTCCGGTCCGGCGACACGTCGCCCCAAGAACGCCAGAAGCAGGTTCGTCGGCCGCCGCACATCTTCATCACGACGCCGGAGAGCATTGCGATCATCCTGAGCACGCCGAAATTCCGCGAGCGCTTCACGAACGTCGAATGGGTCATCCTCGACGAGATTCACGAGGTGTGCTCGTCCAAGCGCGGGTCCCTCCTGTCGATCTGC
>VBMN01000140.1 GCA_005878385.1 Methanobacteriota archaeon | reverse complement strand
GGGAACCTTCGTCGTCACGACCGTGCGGCCGCGGAACCCGACGAAGTCCGTGAACGTCCCGCCCACGTCCACACCGACATCCATTGCCGGCCGGATTGCTGGAGACCACAAGAGACTTCGCGCGAGGGACGGGTCCCCTCCGAGGTGCGGTTCGTCGGCGGCGCCCGTCCGGACGATCAGTGCCCGTTGTTCCCGAGGGTGCCCGCGAGGTACTGTGCATACCCTTCCATGTCGAGCAGGCCGTGTCCGCTGTAGTTGAATGCAATGACGGTCTCCTCGTCCTTCGCCTTCGCCTCGAGGGCCAGGTCGATCGCAGCGCGGATCGCGTGAGAGGTCTCCGGTGCAGGGATCAGGCCTTCCGTCTTCGCGAAGATCTCGCCGGCTTGGAACGTGCTGAGCTGGTCGACCGCCCGCGGCTCGACGAGGCCTGCGTCCAGGAGGACACTCAGGGTCGCCGCGGTGCCATGGTACCGCAGGCCGCCCGCGTGGATGCGCGGGGGCACGAACGTGTGGCCCAGGGTGTGCATCTTCACGAGAGGCGTCATCTCTCCGGTGTCTCCGAAGTCGTACTCGTACCGCCCTTGCGTCATCGAGGGGACGGACGTCGGCTCCACCGCGATGAATCGGGTCTCCGAGCGACCGTGAATCCGTTCCCCGATCGTCGGGTAGGTGAAGCCCGCGAAGTTCGATCCGCCGCCAACGGAGCCCACCATGTAGTCCGGTGTGACGTCGGCGAGCTCGAACTGTTTCTGGGCCTCGAGGCCGATGATCGTCTGGTGCATGAGCACATGATTCAGCACGGATCCGAGGGAGTACCGTGTGTTCGGGCTCGTCACCGCGGTCTCGATCGCCTCCGAGATCGCGACTCCCAGGGAACCGGGATGGTCCGGGTCCTGGGCCAGGATCTTCTTCCCGATGTTCGTCCGATCACTGGGACTCGGGATCACCTCAGCGCCGTAGAGGCGCATCACGTACTTGCGGTACGGCTTCTGGTCGTAGGAGACGCGGACCATGAACACCTTCGCGCGCATGCCGAAGTAATTCGTCGCCAACGCGAGGGCGGAACCCCACTGTCCGGCCCCGGTCTCGGTCGCAAGGGCTTCGATGCCTTCCTTCGCGGCAAAGTACGCCTGGGCGATCGCCGTGTTCGGCTTGTGCGATCCGACCGGCGAGAGGTCCTCTCGCTTGTAGTAGATCTTCGCGGGCGTCTTCAGGAACGCCTCCAAGCGCTTCGCTCGGTAGAGCGGCGTCGGTCGGCCGAAGCGATAGTACGCCTCCCGAAGTTCGTCGGGAATCGGCTCGGTGTGATTCGAGCTCATCTCCTGCCGGATCAGTTCCTTCGGGAACAGCGGCTCGAAGGCCTGCGGCGGCACGGGCTCCTTCGTCCCTGGATGCAGATATGGTGGGAACGGAGCGGGCAGATCCGGAAGGATGTTGTACCACGCCTTCGGCAGGTCATCCACATCGAGGAGAATCTTCACGTCGCTCGCGCCTGCAGAGGCCGGTTGGATCGCTTGCATGGACACCACCGATTCTAGAGAACTGGAATCTTTGAACATTATATAACGTTTCTGTTCTCTGATGTACATTTCTTTGTATCACGACTACATGTGAAACCGAGAGGATTTAAACTCCATGGGACCTTTTCGTGCATTGCGTTGGTTTGGGCATGTGGTCGAGGTTGCGTCCGTACTTCAAAGGCTTCCCCGCGCAGGAGAAGGTCGCTCAACTCATGGTCGTCTACGGGCTTCGCGTCCATGAAGGCAGCGTGTACGCCGGCGGAATCAAGATCTCCGACACGTCCTTGGCCCGCGCGGCCAGCGTGGATCGACGTGTGGTGACGGCGACCGTCGACACGATCGCGAAGAATCCGGAATTGGGGAACTTCTTCGACCGACTGCTCCCGGCCTGCCACCTGCGTGATGTGGCGCCGCTCATGAACTGGGGCGCCATCGAAATCGTCCCGACCAACGCCGCGAAGCCAGGCATCTTGGCCGGAGTCACGTCGATCATCGCGCAGGCGGGCATCTCGGTCCGCCAGGTGATCATGGACGACCCCGAGATCGTGGACGATCCGCATGGATTCATCGTGACCGAGGCACCGGTCCCGGAGCGACTCCTTCCGTTGATCAAACAGGTCGACGGAGTGAAGTCGGTCGTCCTGCATTGAGGGAATCGCGTCCCTGTCGGTCGAAGCAGGTTGCGATACGCGCCCTCGGCCGACACCCTTTTCTCGGCAGGAACCGTGGCGGGTCCCATGGGATGGCGCGGGCTCCTGCGCGTCGTCGACTTCCAGGCGGTCCTCACCGCGCAGCCAGTGGTCGCAGGTGCGCTCGACAAGGCGCAGCGGGCTGGAGGGACGAAAGCTCCCGACGTGAAGGCGCTTCGCGAGGGATACCAGCTCATTGCGAAGGTCCTCTGGACCCGGAGGGCTTCGATCCCGCGGGTCCACGATCTGGCTTGGCTGGACCACGCGGTCGTGTCGGCGGGCACGCGCCTCGGGCGGGTCTGGGAATCGAATGAGGGACGTGAATCCTTTACCGCCGCGGAAGCGGCGATGGGCGATGACGTGTTCCGGGAACTCTTCCCCAAGGAAGGTGCGGAGTGGATCGACATCCCCGTCCAAGCCTTCGCGGGAATCAGTCCGACCGTGAAACTGGAGCGCGGCGTGTTCGGTCCGTACCGCGTGGGGATTGTCCCCGAGCCACAGGTCCGATCCCTGTACGAATGGGCCGCCAAGACCAAGTTCAACGCGCCGCCTGCCGCGATCAGTGTGCTCGGAGAAGTCGAAGCCCTCAGCGCCGCCGCGCGGCGGGGTGGCGGCCCGAGCGTCGCGGTCGTCTTCGCGGCGTACTCATTCGAGGATGTCGCCGCCGAATAGGCGGGCGTGGTCGCGCATCAGGCAGTGGTCCTGGACCACGATCTTCCCGGCCGCCCGAGCCTTTTGCGCAGCCCCTTCATTCCGGATCCCGAGCTGCATCCAGATCACCTTCGCGGGTCCCTTGATCGCTTGTTCGACGATTGGAGGTACGTCGGCCGAAGGCCGAAAGATGTCGACCGCGTCATACGGAACCGGCACCGCATCGAGCGAGGGATAGGCCTTTTCCCCGAGAAGCTCGGAAGCGGTCGGGTTCACCGGGATGATGCGGTATCCGTGCATCTGCATGTATTTCGGGACCCGATGAGCGTCTTTCGCGGGGTCCTTCGAGCAACCGACCACCGCAATCGTCCGGATGGTTTCGAGAATCTTTCGTACATCCGGGTCTTCCGCCATGATTCGGACCGGTCCATCGAAGGAGGGCGTGCCGCTTAAGGTTTCGTCGAGAGCATCCGCCCGATCGATTCCTTCAGTGAGGGTGCGACATTCAACCCGATTGCCTCTCCCGGGGTGAACCAGCGAATCTCGGAGTGTTCCTCGTTTGTAATCCGAGGCTCGCCGTCCCACCGCGTGACGAGGAACAGATAGTGACGGAACAAATCGCGGGACGTCGGATCGATATCTTCGTAGATTCCGAGAAATAGAGGACGGTCCACCTTGATCCCAAGCTCTTCCTCGAGCTCCCGGACCAGGGCGTTGGAGGGTTCCTCACACGGCACCAGGTGTCCGCCGAAGGCATCCCACATGCCTGCAAACCGGACCGTACTGGTCCGCTTTCCCAGGAGCACCCGCCCGTCCTTCACCACAAGACCCGTCGCCGTGACGTGAATCACGCTTCGACAAAGCCCCACCAGAGATATCCGTCCTTTGCCTCGACGAGGTGCCGCAGCCAGGTTGTTATCGTTAGATAACGATAACGTGCAGGCGCGTTTCGATTGCGATAGCGGTCCTGTATTCGTGTGACCTCCCCAAAGATTCAAGGAGCCGTTGTCCGCTTGATGGACCGATGGAAGCGGTCGCCCAGGAGATCGCGGAGCGTGTGCGTGACTGTCCCCTCGTCCGTATCGTGACCCACATCGACACGGATGGGATCACGGGCGGCGCCATCGCCTCGGAGGCCCTCGATCGGGCGGGAATCACGCATGAGGTGGCTTTCGTCAAGAAACTCGATCAGTCGGTGATCACGGAGCTGAAGCGGAAGGGCACTCCCCTCGTCTGGTTCATCGACCTGGGTGCGGGCATGATGCACGCCCTCCATGGGCTCGACGCCGTGATCACGGACCATCACGTCCCGACCGAACGCGAGATTCCCAAGGCGCTGCGCAGCGACCTCCTTCGATTCGCGGAATCGCAGGATCGGATCCTCATGCTGAACCCGCACCTCGAGGGAGCGGGCTCCGACGTCGCGAGCGGCGCCGGCTGCGCCTACGCGGTCGCGAAGGCCCTCAATCCGGCGAACAAGGACCTCGCCTCCGTGGCCGTCGTCGGTGCCGTCGGGGACGTCCAGGATCAGGAGTTCCGGCGGCTCTCCGGCTACAACCGCACAATCCTCCAGGACGGAATCGACGAGGGCGTCCTCCAGGCCCAAATCGATCTGCGGCTCTTCGGACGCGAGACGCGGCCCGCGTACAAGATGCTCCAGTACGCTTCGGACCCGTGGATCCCTCGGCTCAGCGGGAACGAGGACGCGTGCATCGCGTTCCTGCTCGAACTCGGTGTCGACCTGAAGGTGGAGGAACACTGGCGCAGCTGGTCTGACCTGGACCTAGGGGAGCGACGCCGGGTCGTCAATGCCCTCGTGGCCCACATGCTCGAACGGGGCTGCGGTGGGAAGGAAGTGGAACGGCTGGTGGGAGAGACGTACACGCTGATCCGCGAGCCCGCCGGCAGTCCCACCCGCGATGCGAAGGAATTCGGCACGCTGATCAATGCGTGCGGTCGGTACGATCAGCCGGAGGTCGGCTACCGCGTATGCCGTGGAGACCGAGAGGATTCCCTCGCGGAGGCCCTTCGTCTGTTACGCGGTCATCGCGAATACCTGGTCGATTCGATGGAGGCGGTGGCCGCGGCCGGTATCAACCAGATGGACGCGATTCAGTATTTCCATGCGGCGGATACGATCCGTGACACCGTGGTCGGCATCGCCGCCTCCATGGCGCTGAACCGCGAGAATGCGACGAAGGACCTGCCTATCTTTGCATTCGCCAACGCGTCGGACGGAATCAAGGTCTCGGCACGGACCACGCGGGAGCTTGTCGCCCGAGGCTTGGACCTTGCGGCCGTCATGAAGGCCGCGAGCGATGCCGTCGGCGGCCAAGGAGGCGGACATCATGCCGCTGCGGGGGCGACAATCCCTCCCGGTACGGAAAGCAAGTTCCTTGAGATCGCGAATCGGATGGTTCGGGACCAGATCGGGCCTTCACCAAAAGCAGACGAAACGGATCCGCATTGAGTCGAATGGAGATCGCGAGAGGGGACAGTTACAGCGCGACATCAGTGACGCCGCGGTCGGAGCCAAAAATATGCGGGAAGCAAGCTGACGGCGGCAAAAGTGAGGAACCCCGCTGCAAAATATCCCACAGAAATCGCGAGGGGGCCAAGAATCGCAATGGCCAACATGAACGCAATAACCAGGAACCAGTCAGACCCCGGAATTCGGCGAAAACTTCGCCCGTGAGTCCTCTCGGGCCCGCGGGTTCCGCTCTCCATGCCGGAACCTCTATCCTTCATATCGGCATAATCCTGTTGACCAACCAAGACGTTGGGGCCGCGTTGCCGTGAATCGGTTAGCGCCGACGGCCTTCATCCAAACCTTCTTATAAGCCGCGCCACTTCGACGGCCGCTTCTCTGGAATACGGAGAGCCGATGACTCATGACGCCTCGCGGCCGCGGGGCGGAAGGAGGTCTCCACGATGGCCAAGCCGATGTACGTTCGTTTCGAGATGCCGAAAGAGCTCGTCGACAAGACCTATCAGTCGATCGAGCTGGCGAAGGAAAGCGGGAAGGTCCGGAAGGGCACGAACGAGGTGACGAAACTCGTCGAGCGCGGCGAGGCCCAGTTCGTCGTGATGGCCGAGGACGTGCAACCGGAGGAGATCCTCGCCCACATGCCCCTCCTGTGCGAAGAGAAGGGCGTGCCCTACGCGTACGTCCCGAGCAAGCAGGAGCTGGGCGTCGCGGTGGGCCTCGGCAAGGCGACCGCCTCGATCGCGATCCTCGACCCGGGCAAGGCGAAGCCCGTGCTCGACGATTTGTCCAGCAAGCTCCGAGCGATGAAGAAGGCGTGAGGCCTCCGAGGAACGAGGAGATACGATGGCGGACGAGGACAGCATCCCCGCGGAGGTGGTCGAGGTCGTCGGCCGAACGGGCATGACGGGCGAAGCGGTCCAGGTGAAGGTCCGCGTCCTCGACGGGCGCGACAAGGGTCGGATCATCACGCGCAACGTGAAGGGGAGCATCCAAGTCGGAGACGTCCTCATGCTCCGCGAGACGGCGCGGGAAGCGCGGAAGCTCTCGGTCCGGTGAGACGATGCCGGCCCGACGCTCCTGTTCCTTCTGCGGCAACGAGATCGAACCCGGGACGGGGAAGATGTTCATCCGCAAGGACGGGACCGTGTTCCTGTTCTGCTCCCACAAATGCCAATCGAACATGCTGCACCTCGGTCGGGTGCCGCGCTGGACTCCATGGACACAGGCGTTCCGACGCGCGGCCGGCCGGGCGGTCACGGAAGAAGCCATCGTCGCCGAGGAGGCACCCGTCGCCGCGGAGGCGCTCCTGGCGAACGTGACGATCGAGACGCCGAAGGGGAAGGATATCCCGGCGGACCTCGGAGACCTGATCGACAAACGACTGGGACCGGATCTTCCGCGAGGCGAGCTCGAGAAGTTCTTCACCGGCTTCACCGGGAGTAACGCGTTCCGCACCTCGATCCTCGGCTGGTCGAAGAAGAAGCACGGGGCGAAGCCCGTGACCCACGTCGACAAGGCGGAGTTCGCGGCGTGGAAGGACTCCCAGGAAGGACGCCGCGTCTTCAAGGCGTGGCTCGACGGGCAATGGGCCCTGGTGAAGGGGCGCAAGCGGGAGAAGCCAGAGGAAGAGGAGGCAGAGGCTCCCGCGCCGACGGCGAAGAAGTCGAAGAAGGGGACGTGATGCCCGCCGAACGTACGTTCGTCCTTCTGAAGCCGGATTCCATCCAAAGAGCCCTCATCGGAGAGATTGTCGGCCGGTTCGAACGGCGCGGACTGAAGGTGGTCGCGATGAAGATGCTGCGGGTCTCGCGGTCCCTCGGAGAGGGCTATTACGCGGAGCACAAGGGGAAGTCGTTCTTCGAGCCACTCATGTCGTACATCACGGCAGGACCCGTGGTCGCGATCGTCCTCGAAGGGGACGGTGCGGTCGCCTCGGTCCGCCGGATGATGGGCAAGACGAATTCCGCGGAGGCAGAACCCGGGACGATTCGCGG
>VBMN01000139.1 GCA_005878385.1 Methanobacteriota archaeon | reverse complement strand
CATCCCCGGAGAAGTAATCCACCACGTGAGATCCTGTCCCCAAGACGAACGGCCCCGTGTAGACGAACCACGAACCGCCGTCGATTCGATACGAAGAGGTCGCTACACCGCTCGTCGCGTCCGTTGCGGCGAGCGAGACCGTCACGTTCGACGTGTACCATCCATTCGCCCCAGGGGTCCCTGAGAGTGAGATGGCCGTCGCTGGAGGAACGGTGTCGACAAGGACTATGACCGAATGCGACGCTTCCGACAACCCTGCGATGTTGACGGCGTAATAGTCGACGACGTGCGTCCCATCCATGATCGTGACCGGATTCGTGTAGACGGCCCAGTCTCCCCCGTCGACCCGAACGTAGACGTTGGCGATGCCGCTCTCCGGGTCGCTCGCGGAGAGACTCACGATCACACTCGACACGTACCAACCGTTCGCTCCCGCCGTTCCGGAGACCGAGGCGGTCGTTCGTTGGAGGAGCCGTGTCGACACGGATCGTGACGGAATGCACCGTTTCTGGGAGCCCTGCGTTGTTCACGGCGTAGTATGTGACGACGTGCGTCCCGTCCGTCAGCGTGACCGCGCCCGCATAGATGACCCACCCTCCCCCGTCGACCTGGACGTAGAGGTGGGCAATGCCGCTCTCCGCATCACTCGCCGAGAGACTGACCGTCACATTCGAGGTGTACCAGCCATTCGCGCCCGTCGTCCCACCCAGAGTGGCCGTCGTCGCGGGGGGCGTCGTGTCGACCTGGATCGTCTGCGAATGTATGGCCTCCGTCACGCCCGCGAGATCCAGGGAGAAGTAATCCACCGTGTGGACTCCTTGGCCGACGACAAACGGGCCGCCGTAGGCGAGCCAGGCCCCTCCATCAATCCGGTAGGAAACGTTGGCGACTCCGCTCGTTGCGTCCGTCGCGTTCAGGGAGACGGTGACGGCCGACACGAACCAGCCGTTCGCCCCGGCGGTTCCGGACAGGGCGGCGGTCGTCGTCGGGGGCACCGTATCGATCGAGACGGTCCGCGACTTCGTCGACTCCACGAGCCCTGCGACGTCGGTCGCGTAGTATTCGAGGAGATGCACGCCATCGGCCAGGGTGAACGGGCCAGTGTAGGTCGTCCAATTGCCTCCGTCCACGCGGTACACAAGGCCGGCCACGCCACTCGTCACGTCCGTGGCGTTCAGGTACACCGTCACGGAGCTGACGTACCAGGGGCTGTGACCCGACGTCCCCGAAAGGTTGGACGTGGTCGCCGGCGGCGTCGTGTCGACCAAGACGGTCCGGGAAACCATCGCCTCCACGACCCCGGCCAGATCGGTGGCGTAAAAGTCGACCGCATGACGTCCTTCGCCGAGGACGAAGGGGCCCGCGTACGCCATCCACATCCCACCGTCGACACGGTACGTGATGTTCGCCACGCCGCTCGTCGCGTCCGTCGCGTTCAGGGACACGGTCACGGCCGAGACGAACCAGCCAAGGCTGCCCGATGTCCCGGACAGTGACGCGGTCGTCACCGGGGCCACCGTGTCGACCTTTACGGTCAGAGATTTCGTGGTCTCCGTGAGTCCGGCATTGTCCGTGGCGTTGTACTCAACGTCGTGTACGCCGTCGCTGAGGACGAAGGGAACGGAATAGGTCTGCCACGGACCTCCGTCGATCCGGTACGAAATGTGTGCCACGCCGCTCGTCAGATCCGATGCATTCAGGACGAGGGTGGCAGGGGTCACGTACCAGCCATTGTTCCCCGCTGTCCCGGAGGCGGCCGCGGTCGAGACGGGTTTCGTCGTGTCGATCTTGACGCTTGCCGAATGGCCAAGGTCCGAGAGGCCCGCGACGTCGGTCGCGTGGTAGTCGAGCGTGTGCCGACCTTCGTTCAGGAAGAAGGGAGCGACGTAGAGGGACCAGGGGCCTCCGTCGATCCGATAGGATAGGTTCGCCACCCCGCTCGTGTTGTCCGTCGCATTCAGGACGACCTTCACGGCGGAGATGTACCAACTGTCGTTGCCGAGGGTGCCCGACAGGGTCGATCTGGAGACGGGTGGCGTTGTGTCGACTCTGATGACGACGTGATGGGTCGCCTCGTTTAGGCCTAGGCCATTCGTCGCATTGAAGTCTAGGCTATGGACCCCGTCCCCCGTGACGACGAAGGGCTGGGCGTACACGGTCCAGGCGCCGCCGTCGAGGCGATACCCGATGGAGTCAGGAGGCGAGGTCCCGTTCACGAGCTCCAAGGTCGCCGTGACCGCGGAGGTGTACCAGCCGGAGGAACCGGGGGTCCCGCTCAGGACGGCCCGCGACAGGAGGGAGACATTGGTAATCGTCCCGTTGACGACCGAGAAGGAGTTCGTCGGCTCGATGTTCCCCGCGACGTCGATGGAGTCGTATTGGACGACATGGGAGCCCACGTTGCTCACCAGGAACGGAAGCGTGTAATTCGTCACAGGTCCGCCGTCGACCCGGGACACGGTCCTGGCGACGCCGGAGAAGGCGTCCGTCGCCGACAGGGTCACGAGGATCGGCGTGAGGAACTGGCTTCCGTTCACGGTCCCGGAGAACGCGACCGCGGTGGCGGGAGCGGTTCCGTCCTCTTGGAAGGTCGCGTCCTGGTGGGTTTCGGAGTTGCCGGCCCGGTCCACGGAATGGTAGGTGAGAGTGTGGAGCCCGTCCCCGGTCACGACGATCGGGTTCACATAGGTCCGGACGGCGGATCCATCCAGATGGTAGGTCGTGTACCAAACGCCGCTCCGGTCGTCGGTCGCGTTCAGCGTAATGGTCACGTTGCCCCTGTACCAACCGTTTTGGCCGAGCGTCCCGGAGAGGGTGGCGTTCGTGACGGGAGGCAGGTCGTCTGCCGCCACGAGATGCGTCGTCTTGTTCGTTCCATGGATGTCCTGGACCTGCAGCGCGGCCGTGTACAGGCCCGAGGATCCGTAGACGTGGGTCGCGGTCGGCGTCGCGGACCAGTTCGTGTCCCACGTCCCGTCGTCCGTCCAGTCCCATCGGTACTGGAGCGTCGCGTTCGGGACGTCGCTCGAGGAGGAGGACCCGTTGAACGTCACGGTCGTGTTTCCCTTGGGCCACGTCGGAGAGGTGACGAACCGGGCCGTCGGGAGCCCGGGGAAGAACTCGTTCATGGGGACGGCCGCGGTATCGTTCGCGGTCAGAGGCGCCAGGTTCCAGTTCGCTTCGATCGTGCGCAGGGCGGAGTAGTGGTCGTACGGGACGTTCGACTGGAAGCCATGCTTCACGGCGGGTCCGGCCCAGACCGTGTAGAGGTCCGGCGAACCACGTCCGCCTCCGTCCTCGTCGAACGTGATCAGGATGGCCGCCCGCTGCGTCTGGAACACGGTGCTGTTCAGGATTTGCGGCACGAGCCCGGACAGGAAGGTGTCCCCCGCCGTCACGTTGCAATCGTGCATGTCGTGGCAGAGGTTCGGGGTGTACCACATGTAATTCGAGGCCGTGGTCGTGGAACCGAGGTCACTGAGCAGGAGCTGATTGGACGTCCCGGACGGCACGTCCCGCGCACAGCGCGTCGCGTTCGTCGCGATGTCTTTGTAGTAGACGAAGGGATTGTGCTTCGCGGCGTACGGGTATTGATTCCCGGCGAAGCAGTCGCTCGGCATGTTCTCCTGGTACGACTTCCACGTGAGGTTCGCCGCGACGAGCCGGTCCACGAGGTTCGTGGCGTTCCATGCTTCCCGCGTGCAGGCGGACGCGTTCGGGAGCGAATCGGCCGTGCAGCCGAAGGTGCTCCCGGACGTGATGCACAGGTAGTTCCCGAGGCTGGGCGAGATGCATCCATGGTAGTGCGTCGCCAGGCCCGAGGCGGCCGCGAGGCTCGTCAGGTACGGCGCGCTACCGTTACACGACGTGAGGATGTCGCAGATTGCCTTGTTTTCCAGCATGATCGTGAGGACGTAGTCGAAGTTCACACCCGTCGGCGGGACGGAAGAGACGACCGGCGCCGCAGAGCCGAATGATTCCGTCGAAAACGACAGCGTCCGGCCCGATACGACGACCGTCACCTGCGCCGCGGCCGCCGGATTCGACGGACCGGCGAAGGGCACGAAGGCCGTCAGGATCGCGGCGAGCACCAAGAGGGTGGAGACTGAAGTCTCCGCTACCCTGCCGCGAGTCTCCCCCAACATGACCCTCGCCCAAGGGACGGTCCTTGAGCCTGATAGGAGTTTCTTCCGGAGGCTTGAATATTTGCGTTCAGACCTATTCTCAAGGTTGAAAACCAGGGGGCTTTCGTGCCTGGTGCCTTAGATTAATAGGGCCCGCGCTCATCCTCGGCCCAACTTCGGTGTAACGCTTTGTATACGCCACAATTGGGGGCGGCACGGTGAATGGTCCAAGGGTCGCGCTCTTCTTCGTGGCGGTCGGGCTTCTCTTGGTGTGCGGGTTCCCCGCCGCGACCGTCCGGGCGACCCCGCCGCCTCCGACGCTCACGATTGTGTCCCCCGCGAATAACACCGTGATCGGCAACGGCAGCCCTCTCGTCCTCTTGTTCGCCGTCGAAAACTTCAACCTCACGGAGCCGGGGACCGGAGGCCCGGGCCCCGCCACGAACGAGGGTCACGTGAACGTCTACGTGGAGGGCAACCTGAGGACCGTGGTCGGCCAGCCGACCGTGGTCCTCGCCCTCGAATCGGGCACGTACCACGTCCAGTTGCGCCTCGTCTCGGACAACGGGACGTCCCTCACTCCCGACGTGAGCGCGTCCATCACCGTCACCCTGACCCGCGGACCCGCGGCGGGCACCCCGCGGATTGCGGTCACTTATGTGGAGATCCTCTACCCGATCCCGGGGGATTTGTGGGGAGACGACATCACGATCTCGTTCCGGATCACGAACTTCACGCTCGTGCCTCCGGGGCGACGAGTGAGCGTGCCCAACGAAGGCCGCCTCCGAGTCCTCGTCGATGGCCTCGTCTTCAAGGACCTCACCTCGTACGAGCCGGCGCACTTCTCCGACCTCCCGGACGGGGACCATACGGTCACGCTGAGGCTCGTGGACGGCGTGGGCCAGCCGCTGAACCCGGACGCCTCGGACTCGACGAGCTTCCGAGTGGAGGGAGAGCAGAAAGTGGCTCCCATCCCGGACCTCACTCCCTACCTGCTGACGGCGCAGATCGGTCTGGGGGCCGCGATCGTCGGTGTCCTGTACCTCCACGACTGGAGGCGGAAGCGATGAAACGCCGCAGGATTTCTCCGAGACGAAATTTCCACCTATGCCCGTCGCGGTCCACGGTGCTCTCCCTCCTCCTCCTGGCGGGCGTCCTGGCCCTCCCCCTCTTTGCCGTGCCCGCTCGCGCGGCCACCCCCACAGTGATGATTGTCTCTCCCGCGGATGGCGCCGTCTTCGGGAACGGTACCCCGATGATCGTGCGGTTCCTCGTGTCCGACTTCTCCCTCGTCCAACCGGGACGCGTGGGTCAGGTCGCGGCCCCGAACGAAGGCCACCTCAGGGTGTTCGTCGACGGCGCACTTGCGCGTCTCGTCGTGCAAGTCGAGCCGATCGTGCTACCGCTCAGCTCGGGACCGCACACGATCCGCCTGCAGCTCGTGGACGACGTCGGGAATGCTCTGAGTCCGGACGTGAGCACGTCCGTCCGCGTCGTGGCGACCCACGGCCCCGCGGGAGGCGTCCCGACGATCAGGATCGTCTCCCCGAAACTGTTCGAGCGGACCGGCCACGGCATGTACGTCTCGTTCCAGATCACGAACTTCACCCTCGTCGAACCGCACGGACAACCGAACGCCCCGAGCGAGGGCCATCTCCAGCTGCTCTTGGACGGGAGTGTGCTGGAGGAGCTCGTCCAGGTCGAGCCCGCGTTCCTCGTCTCGTTGCCGGACGGAGACCATGACCTCACGATGCGACTCGTGAACAACGATGACACGCCGCTGAGTCCGGACGTCTCCGCGACCACGAACTTCCACGTCACGGCGTCCACGTCCGCGACCCTGCCGCTCGTCCTCAACGGAGGAGTCCTTTTCCTGGAGGTCTTCATCGTGACCATCCTGATCCTCCGCCGAAGAAAGGAACCGGCGAACACCTCGATTGCGCCGCGGGACGAATTGTAGCCGAGTGGGGGCGGAACATGAACGTGCGAACCTTCGCCCTGCTCGTCGCGATGATGGGCCTGGTGTTCCTGTCCGGAGGGAGCGCATCCGATGTCCGGGCTGCGTCGCCGCCCGCCCTGTCCATCCTGCTGCCCGTGAACAACGCGGTCCTTGGAAATGCAAGTCCGGTGCCGGTCGTCTTCACGGTGTCGAACTTCAACCTCACGGAGCCTGGGACCGGTCCCTCCTCGCCGAATGCAGGCCATGTCGCGGTCTTTGTCGACGGAGGGTTGACCATGCAAGTGGCTGTCGATGCGTTCCGGTTGGCTCTCGCCTCCGGCCCGCACATGATCCTATTGCAGCTGGTGATGGACAACGGGACGGCCTTGAGTCCGGACGTCAGCCAGTCTGTCTCGGTCAATGTGACCCAGGGACCGGCCACCGGACAACCGGGGATTTCGATTGCGTTCCCCATGGAAGGGGCGATCCTCGGAACCGATCTCTACCTCTCCTACCGGGTCTCGAACTTCGTCCTGGTCCCACCGGGCCGGCTCAATGTGACGAACGAAGGCCACATCCACGTGATCGTGGACGGCTCGTTCTACGCCGAGGTCGCGGACTACCAGCCCGTGCACCTCGGCCTGCCCGACGGAGCCCACAATGTCACCCTCCAGCTCGTCGACAGCCTGCATCATCCCCTGAATCCCGCCGTGTCGGCGAGCGCGCATTTCACGGTACATGCGTTAGTCGGGCGCGTGATCCCGGTCGACTACACCACCTATTTCGGGGTCACGAACCTAGCCCTGGCGTTCGCGATCGTCGCCCTGATGTATCGCAAGCTGGAGGCCTAGCGATGGTGCGAGCCCTCGCGCCGGCAGGGAACACAGTGACTCCCCATCGCCCTGCGGCCGCGATCGCCCTGCTCCTGCTACTCGGCGTCGTCGGGTTGTCCGTCGCGAATCCCTCTGTGGCCGCCGCGGGGCCGACCTTGGTGATTTCCTCCCCCGCGGACGGGACGGTGGTGGGCAACGGGACTCCCGTCGTCGTGGACTTCGTCGTCTCCGGTTTCGTCCTCGTCCAGCCCGGTCGGGTCGGGCAAGTCGTGGGCCCGACGGAAGGCCACGTCGACGTCTACGTCGACGGAGGATATGCATGGATGGCCACGCGGGTCGAGCCGATCGTGCTCCCGCTCAGCTCCGGACCGCACACGATCCGCCTGCAGCTCGTGGACGACGTCGGGAATGCACTGAGTCCAGACGTGAGCCCAGCCGTTCGCGTCGTCGCCACCCACGGCCCTGCGGGAGGCGTCCCGACGATCCGGATCGTCTCCCCGGTCCCGGCTCAGGTGACGGGCCACGATGTCTACGTCTCGGTGGAAATTTCCAATTTCACATTCGTGGACGCACACGGACAACCGAACGCGCCGAACGAAGGCCACTTCGAGCTGTTTCTCGCGGGAGTCCTCCGACAAGATCTCAGTCGATACGACACGGGGTTCATGGTGGACCTACCCGACGGGAATAACACGATCACCGCGCGATTGGTGAACAACGATCACACGCCCCTGAACCCGGACGTGTTCGCGACGGTAACGATCTTCGTCAAGGGAGCCTCGGTCTCCGTGTTGTATCAGACGCTCAGCGGCGGAGTCGCAGTCCTGTTGGCCGCCATCTTGGTGGTCCTGATCTTTCGGCGTCGGAAAGCCATCACTCGCATTACGAAAGCGCGGACCGAGAAACCGTAGACCGACGGAGGTCTCGGTTCATTCACTTCCGAGAGTGGGCGTCGCTCCTGGTTCCTCTTTGGCCGGCTTCTTCCACCGCGACAGCAGCCAACCGACCCCGAGGGCTAACGCCCCGCCCAGCGCCCATGCAAGCGGCAACCAATCGGCGGGCACACCCCGGACGAGG
>VBMN01000081.1 GCA_005878385.1 Methanobacteriota archaeon | reverse complement strand
CCTGCGGTCCACGTTGAATTGCGCCTTGTACAGTTGGATGCCGGCCTTCGGCAACGTCGCCACGAGGAAGAGTTGCAAGGCGAGGCCGTGGGTCCCATATTGCGTCCCTCCGACGATCGTCATGCCCACGGACGCGAGGACGATGCCCAAGGCGACCAGGGGCAACATGATGACCCCGAGCAAACGACGCATGCTCGACGTCAAGGCAGCGCCCAGGCGATTTTGGATCGAGGCGTGGGCGAAGAGAGACTTCGAGAGGGCCTCGGGGATGTAGTTGAGGACCTCCGCCACCTGCAAGGCGATGAAGAAGTACGAGACCGGACTCGGCCCGAGGAAGATGAGCATGATCGACGGCCCCACGCGGCTTGGCATCGAATAGGCGAGTCCGGAGATCCAGTTCCCCACGGAGAGGTGGGCCACCTCCCGGAAGCGGACCGGGGCGCCCGCCTCGTTCCGTTCCGGCCAAAGGCGGTCGACGAAGAACAAGCTCACGAGGACGACCGCGAGCAGCGGGAGGACGTACGCCGCAAAGAGACCGCTCGCGCCTGCCCCGACGATGGCGACGAGGACGACAATCTTGACCACGCCGAACGCGATGGCGCGGGTCGCAAGGAATTGGCCTCGGCGCGCGGCCAGGATCCCGCTGTCCGTGATTTGGAACCACGTCTGGGCGGTCGTGAGTACGACCGCAAGGAGGACGAGCACCGACCATTGCTGTGCCGCGGCGTTGCTGATGGCGAGCACTGAGAAGGAAAGCACGAGCCCGGTGACGGCGGAGAGAGATCCACCGATGAGGAGGAGCTTCCGCATCAAGGCGCGCGGTCGATCGGCCCGCGCGATGAACCGGACGAGTCCGTTGTCCAGCCCCAAGATGCCAATGGACGTCGCCAAGGAAGACAGAGAGACCAGAGCGGCAGCAATGCCGAACGCATCCGAGGTGAACAGTCGGGCCGCGAACGCCCAGAAGATGAAACCTAGGGAGGAATTGGCGATCGCGGAGGTGAGGACCCAGCCTCCCTGCTCGCGGACCATGGCCGACTCGTCCATCGGTCCGGTCGAAAGCCGCGGCTCTATCCAGGGGAACTCCCATCCTTCGACGACGCCCACGAATGGACGCAATAAGAATCGGCGAATAAGGATTCCCCGAAATGCCGCGGCGAGAAGTTCCCGGAGCCCGGCGACTCCGCAATCAGGGCTTCGATTCCGTCGTCTCGCGACGAACTTCACGATGTCCGCAAGATTAGGTCTGGGCCGTTCCGACGGACGCGACGCCCTTCTTGTCGAGCGACCGGATCGTCAGTAGGGATCCTCCCACCGCGACGCCCCAGAGGAGGAGAGGCCACACGACCATCCGTTCCATTCCTCCCCGGCCGAGGATTCCGTACTGATCCGTCCCGAGCAATCCGAGGGCCACAAGGGAGACGATCCCGAGGGCGACCGAAATGTAGCCGAACGGGGACCGGACCACTCGGACCGCGAGGATCGCTGCCAAGGCGGCGAAGAAGTAGGCCGCGAGGGCGAAGCCGGTGTGGATCGCGAGGTTACGGTACGTCTCCGGCGCGAGATTGTCCGTGGCCGGTACCAAGCCGAAGCCGATCGCCCCGATTCCCGCGAGAACCAAGGCGACGGTGAGCGGAAGATCTCGGAACGCCCGGAAAAGAAACACGCCCGCGGCGATGAGGGCGACGCCGAAGAATGTGATCGACGAATTGAAGACGAGCGCGCTGGGTCCCCCGCCCAAGTCGGCAAGGAAGTCGTGCGACACGCTGTAGGCCGGATAGAGAGTCTCCGCGATGGTGATGCCGAGGGCGAACACGGCGCTTCCGGCCAGGAGAAACAAGCCCGCAATCTGATGACTAGGGAGAGTGCGGCCCGCGCGACCCATGGCGAGTCCCACTCCGAAGCATGATAAATCGATTTCGGTTCATCCCGGTTCATTGACCCGTCGGCGGCGTTCGCCTCGGACAAAGTTGAGGATCGAGTCCTGGGTCCTCCTCGGCGCACGGTGGAAGCCGGCGCGGCGAATACCAAATAGCGCGAATGTCCTTTCGGCGTCCGGTTGTCGAACGCGTCGCTCGAACGGCTGCGAAAATTCCTGCTCCCGCTGGAACTCGCGGAGGCCGAACTGAAGACGAAACCGGCGGCCGCGGTCATGATCCTGCTGCGGGAGGAGCCGGACGGCCTCGAGGTCCTCCTCGGTGAACGGAGGAAACGGGAGGGCGACCCGTGGTCCGGACAAGTCGGCCTACCCGGCGGACGACACCATGCCGAGGACGGGACCTTGCTCAACACGGCGATCCGTGAGACGCGCGAGGAGGTCGGGATCGACCTGAACGGCCGTGCGGAGGTCCTCGGCCACATGGCGCCGCGGGCTCCGGGAAACAAGCCCGAATTGCTCGTCGTCCCCTTCGTGGCCCTCGCGTCCGCACCCGTCGAGCCGACTCCCGGCCCGGAGATGACCGCCGTCTTCTGGACGCCCCTGGCGCAGCTGCCGCCGGCCCAAGGCAAGACGCTCGTGCCCACGATCCTGGGCGAACTGCTCGTGCCTTCGTACACGCACCGCGAGTGGCTGATCTGGGGCTTCACGTATCGAGTGCTCGAGGAGCTCCTCGTGTTCGTCGGCCTCAGCGCTTGAGGCGCCGATCGACCGGCGGCTCCGGGCTGTGCCTTGCCCGTTCGAGGAAGTCCGGGTCGTTCAGGGCCGCGACCAGATCCTCGCTCGTCACGTTCGTCGGATTCGGGACCGCGGGGTTCGGCTCGACGACGCCGGGATGCGGAGGCCTCAGGTTCCCACGGCGCGCCGCGTCCACCGCCTTCCGAAGGGCGACCGCGGAGACGATCTCCTTCCGCGACGGCTTCGGCGTGAGCTCGATCCGGCGGTGGGCCTCCAGGCCGGCGGCGGTCGGATCGTCGAGCCACTATCCGCACTCCGGGCACCGGACCAGTTCCTCATGCGATCGCGGCGGGCGCAGTTCCAGTGCGACGATCACGAGTCGAAGGAACAGATAGATCATCGCGGTCGCGAGGGCATACGACTCGATCCGCGCGTCCGCGAGGCGGAAGGGATGGGACAGGTAGAGATTGTCGTGGTTGATGAAGACGAACGCGGCGGCGGCCGCGAGGCCGACCAATAGGACTTCCCGGAGCACAAACCGTGACGAACGCGTTTGGAATCCCATCCCAGGCTCCTCCGACGGGCCGACCTCCGTATGGGGGCGGGCCTTCCTCCTACGTGGAAGGGAACGAGGGTGGGATATACCTTTGGCCGGACCCTCCGCTGGAATCAAAAGTGAGAAGGAGGTGATGAAATATATCCGGTCCCGAATCAGGCGGGGTGCGAATGGCGAGGCAGTTGCGACCGCGCGTGCTCGCGGCGGGATTCGGCATCTACTTTGCCATCATCGGCATCGCCTCGTGGCAGTTCGCGCAGGGCCTTTCGGCGGCTTGGTATCCTGCGGACATCACGCGTTGGATCTACACCACATACATGCTCGTCGCCGCGATCTTCCTCGTGGGACTCGCCGGCCTCGGCCTTAGCATCCGGGCGTCGTTCTCGCGGCAGATCCGCGAGGTCGATGCGCGACTCGGCGCGGTGGTGCGGCAGTCCTCGCAAGAGGCGCTCCCGCCTCCGTTGCCGGAGCCGCAGTCGAACCTGCGCGACACGGTGGACCGAGACATCGACGAGCTCCTCGAGAGCCTGAGCGAGGTGGAGGCGAACGCGAGCCGGGAGGCGCAGGCGATGGACGCGAATCCGTCCGCGGGCGGTCGCTCGTCTGGTGGCGACGAGGACGACACCAAAATCGGTTCGAAGCGTCAGCGCCTCATGCAGCGCCGCAAGTTCCTCGGACGGTACCTGATCGGACCGGGCGTCATTGCATCCTTGATCCTCGGACTCTCCGGCGTCATGCTCCCCGGGGCCGACGGCTTCGCGCAGTTCAACCATCGGCTGAACACGGCATTGATCCTGGGGATCGGATACAGCTGGGTCGGCGTCGGATGGTACGTCGCCTTGACCGTGTACGGGCTCGTCGGCGGCGGTGCCGGCGGTCGGAAGAGGTGATGGCCCGCGGTCCTCCACCGCGGGAGGACGTTCCGGTTCTCGAAAAAACGACGTGTGGGGGATGGATTTATATAGGGTTACGTTTAATATTCCGTAGAAAGGGTAGAGGGTCCAGACATGATCACGACCGTCGTGACCGTCACGTCCACGTTTCTGGCGGGAAGCTTCGGCGCCGCCGCGGTCGCGTCCCTGATTCTGTTCCTCATCATGCGTGAGCTCACGAGCGCCCACGCGGAGGAGACGGGTAGCCTGAAGTCGAAGGTCCTCTCCCACACGTTGCTCATCCCGATCACCCCACTCCTGGTCGTGTTCGCCTTCATCGTCGCGGTGAAGGTCGTCGAAGTGCTCTAGGTCTGCGGCCCTCGGGACCGCACCGGTTTCTCGGACGCCCGCTCCCTAGTGGAACGGCGCGACCAGATAGAGGATCACGTTGCCGAGGCTGTGACTCAGGATGACGCCCCACAGATTCTTCGTCTGCAGCACGACGAACCCGTAGAACAGGCCGACCGCGAAGACGAACACCAGGTCGAGCCCGTTCAGGAAGAAGATGTGGAGGCTGGCGAAAATCAGGGTCACATACAGGAGGCCGTCCCGGTCGTTGAGCGCTTCGACCGCGCGCTTCAGCAGGATCCCGCGGAAGATGAGTTCCTCGGAGAGGCCGGTCGCCAGGAAGATGACGAGTCCGCCGCCCAGGAGGGCGACGATCGTCTCCTGAGGGATCCACTTCGGTGGTCGTAGGATCGCGAACTCGAGCAGCCCGAGGGGGATCCCGGTCATCGCGACCGCCAATTGGAGGGGGACCTCGTTCCAGCGTCGAATCACAAGGCCGAGATCCCGCGGACGCAATCCTTGCACGTACGCGACCGCGGCGACGGACACGAGGAGCGGGACGCTGACGAGCGCGAGCCACGGGATTGTGTTTAACGGATCCGTCTCCGGCGTCGCGATGAAATTGAAACGAGGGACCGCGAGGGAGAAGACGCGCACGAGGGACCCGAGGCTCACCGCGACGAGCAGGGACGCGAGGGGCGTGTCCTTCGTCTGCAGGAAGACGGAGGCGAACATGAGGGTGAAGACGAGGAGGATGTGCATGGCGAGGCCGATCGGTTGGAACGGCCGTCCCTCCCCGTTCGGCGGGCCCGGGATCGCGATCAGGATCTCGGCGACGATCACGGCGGCGAGGTAGGCGAGCAGATAGGTCCAGCGCGAGGTCCTCGCGGATGCCACTTCGGCCGTCGCGGTCGCCGTGGCCATGACTCACTCCAAGGGTTGCCCCAGCATCGATTCGGTCGGGATCGCCTCGTACGACTTCCGCGCCTTGAAAAACAGGTACGGGGTCGCGGCGGCTTGGCCGAGGACGTACGCATACGCGAGTCCGTCGATCTCCAGGTCCGGGTTCTGCAAGAGGATCCAGCCGAGACCCAGTGTGATCGCGGTGCTGATCGTCGCCGCGACGATGAGCGGGAGCGTCCTCTTGCGGACGCGCACGCGCGTCCCGAACACGCCGTTCAAGAAGACGGGGATCGAGGCCAAGGAGAGGATGCGGAGGGGCGTGACCGCTTCGTCGGCGTACGCCGGATCGCCGAACAACCGCAGCATCGGTTCAGAGAAAAGCCACATCACCGCGATGGCCGGGATCAACAGTCCGAGGCTCAGGACAATCGCCTGCCGCTCCCCGCGACGTCGGTCCATGTCCTTGTGGGACGCTTCCGCATAGAACGACGTGAAGGCCGCACCGGGGATGATGTACAGGAGGGTCGCGACGACGATCGCCACGTAGAAATACGCGGCATTCAGGGGCCCGGCGCTCGGCCCGAGGGCATCGTAAATGAGGGGCGTCGGGAGGAGGATGCCCGCCGCACCGATCGCCGCGGCGACATAGTTGCCCAAGGAAAAGCTGAGGAGGGGTTTGATTCGGTCGAACCGGAAGTCGAGTCGGGGTCGATATCCGGGCACGGCCCGTCGGAGGAGGACGAATCCGAGGACGACCACGCTGATGCCAAACGACGCGGCCAGGGACAGGAAGATGCCCGCACGCCCTTTCAAGAAGGGCGATGCCAGGACGATGAGCGCGAACGGGATCTTGAGGAAGGCAAAGATCGTGATCCGCCAGGTCTGGAAGTCCGCCCGACGCACGGCGATCGCGGCGCCGTCCAAGATCGGCGCCAGCCCAACCGCCACGGTGCAGGTGATGATCGTCATGATGTACAACGGATCCAGCAGGACGAACGAGAGGTTCGGGAGCACGATCGGAAGGGAGAGGAGGAAGCCCACGCTCAGGACGAACGTCACGATGCCGGACACCGTGAGTCCGGTGTTCAGCAGAGTTTGCTTGTCCTCCGTCTCCGGGATGAATCGAATGAGTCCGATCCCGATGCCCAGGTTCCCGAGGGCCCCGAGGAAACCCAAGGTCTGGAACAACGTGACCGCGGCGCCCATGTCCTCTTTCGCATACTTGTTCGCGACGATGACCCAGAAGAAAAAGCCGAGGCCGCTTCCGATCACGGTGGTCATCATGATGAAAAGCGCGTTGCGATACAGAGGGCTCTTGACCTGGTCCCACCCGCGGCCCACGAGCTCGACCATTCGATTCCGAGCCCGGTCCATGCCCATTCCGCGGGGCCCTATCGCGGACCGGGATATAGGCTTCGTCCTCACCCGGTGGGGCTCAACGTTCCGTCCTCGAGACGGTACGCATCGGCGCGGAACCCTGGGACCGCGGCATCATGGCTCGCGACGATGAGGGCCGCGTGAAACGAGGTGCGCGCGAGTTCGAACGCGGTGAGGACCGAGTAGGTTCCTTCGGCATCGAGCGCGGCGGTCGGCTCGTCGGCCAGGATCACCCTGGGGCCGTTCGCGAGCGCGCGGGCGACCGCGACCCGTTGACCCTCGCCCACGGAGATCTCGTTCGGATGGCGGGTCGCGAGTCGACCGAGGTCGAAGGCCTGGAGGAGGTCCGTGACGCGCGCGTCGGCCGGACGGCGTGCGAGTCGCAACGGCAACGCGACGTTCTCCTCGACCGTGAGGTCGTCGATCAGGTTGTGGGTCTGAAAGACGAATCCCACATCATGGAGACGAACTTTCGCGAGGGCCGATTCCTTGAGTCGTGCGATCTCGCGACCTCCCAGGATCACGGAGCCTTTGGTCGGGACGTCGAGTCCGCCGAGGATCGAGAGCAGCGTCGTCTTCCCGCTCCCGTTCGCTCCCCAGATGAGGAGCGCGTCTTCCGCGTCCGCCTCCAAGCTCACATCGCGGAGGACGTCGGACCGTCCATCGTAGGATTTCCACAGCCCGGATGCCGCGAGGACCGTCGTCGCCATACCACGGACGCCATCGCGTCCCCTCCGACAAAGTCTTTGCGGACACGCCGAGCCTCCGTGGGGTTTGGAATTTTCCTCGCTCGAAGTCCGCGAATCCGCGGCGACGAAAGATTTAGAAACCCGTCGTCGCTACGCCCGGCCGTCGAAGGGATCGTGATGCACTCCCACGTTTCAGCCGGACATGGTGCCGTCGTCTCTGTCCTCGTCGTCGCCCTCCTGGGACTGGGTCTTCTCCTCGCCCCTCCGGTCGCACGGGCGGACCACAACACGGTGCCCTGGGCCTCGATCGGCGAAGTCGTCTCCGGGTCGGCGGTGATCGCGAACTATCATCCTGCCGTGGTGACGGACGACCAAGGCCATGTGTACGTGTTCTACAACCAAGGCAATTCGTCGACCATTCCTAGCGTCGGGAACATTCGAGTCGCGAAGTTCAATTCCACGGGTGGCACTCCGATCGGCGGTCCCGTCCTCTGGTTCGACAAACAGATCAACGACGTCTCGAACGTCGCGCAGGTCGGTGGCTACCTGAGTGCGACCCGGGACGGGGACGGGAACCTGTACGTCGCCTGGACCCGGACGAGCCTGGCCCCGGACTACGAGGACATCTACGTGAGCAAGTCGGTGGACGGTGGCCGGACCTGGCTGAACGCGGTCCGCGTCGGCATTCCTCCGGATGGGACGCACGACATCTACCCCACGATCGCGGCCGCTCCGGACGGGAACGTGTACGTCGCGTGGACCCGATACAGGCCGACGACGCCCTCCGTGTGGTTCTATAACATCGCGTTCGCGATGAGCACGAACGCAGGGAACTCCTTCATCAATCAGCGCAACATCTCCATGCAGGGCCCGGGTGGGCAGGCAATCCTCGACAGCATGGCCTTCGACTCCCGCGGCCGCGCGTACGTGGTCTTCATTGCGGTCGACTCGGACTTCAACACGACGAATCAGTACCATCTCAACATGACTGGGTCGGACGATGGCGTCTCATGGTCGTCCTCTGCGACCCTGACCCCGTCCGCAGGGATCGCGTTGTACCCGAGCTTTGCCGTGGACGTACACGACAATCTGCACCTCGCGTGGATCGACGGTCGATCCGGGTACAGCGGTGGACTCACCGTGTGGTACACGCGCTCGAGCGATCGAGGGGCCTCTTGGATGACTCAGCGGTCGATCGGGGATCACACCTCGAACCCGAATTCCTTCCCCTCGCTCGCCGTCCACCAGGGGACGGTGATGATTACCTGGCCGGGCACCCGCATGATTGGGGGCATCCAACACACCGGCTTGGGCTACTCCATCTCGGCGGACGCGGGAGTCTCTTGGTATTCGGAGCAATATCTGGGCTTCGTGAATCCGGGCGTGAACAACGAGAACATCACGTACGCGCAGATCGCCCCAGACGGGGACGGGACGTTCTGGGCGGCGGCGGAGACCGTGGATCAGACTGGCGCCACGCAGGACGCCCTCAACCTGCTCTGGTGGAACGGGCCGCCCTCAGCCCCGACGATTCATCCGACGAGCGTGTCCGGACACGACGCGACGGTCCGATGGACGGCGCCGCCGGAGAGGGATGTCGCCGGCTACAACGTATATCGGAGCACGGACGGGACGAACTGGGCGTTCGTCGCGAACGTGGGCGGCACGACGACCAGCTACGTGGATACGAATCTGGCCAACGGAACGTACTGGTACCAGGTCCAAGCCATCGACACGATGGGGACGCCGAGCCATTCCTCCGCGTCGGCGGTGGCACAGGTGGGACCGAGCCTGCAGGATCAGATCGACGCGCTGCAACAGGCCTTGAACAATCTCCAGTCCACGTCCAACACAAACCTCGGCGCGTTGAAGGATCAAATCACCGCGTTGCAGAATGCCCTGAGCAACCTGCAATCCCAGGCCGCGATGCAGTCGACCGCCCTCCTCAGCACGGGGCTCGAGGTCGTGATCGTCGTGCTGCTGATCCTGATCCTCTACATCCAGGTCCGCAAGCCGAAGAATCCGCGACCGGTCATCATGGCGCCGCAGGCGGGGTCCGCGCAAACGGGGCCGCCGTCCCCGACATTGGATGAAGAGCTGTAGACCGGAAACGAACGGAGGACCCGAAGGCATTCCTCTTCCCCGCTCCGGGAGACAAGGTACTTAGCTCGGCGAAGATTCCGTCGCGCCATGCCTGCGAGTCGCCGCACACCACCGAAGCGAAGCCTTCGTTCGGACGCAAGTCCCCTCACCGTCCCGCGGTACTTGTTCGCGTCCGATGCGGAGTCCTTGGCGACGGAGGCCGGTGCGGGCCTGGCGGAGTGCCGCCAACATCTGGAGGCGATCCTCGCGCACGGCGGGCCGCGGACGATCGACAACCTGCTCGTACCCTACGACCGCCTCCTGTCCGCACTGTCCGAGCTCCAGGGGCAAAGCAAATTCCTCTTCGACGTGCACCCGGACGCCGCGGTCCGTGCCACGGCCGACAAGTGGTACCAGGAGTCGGAGCGGTTCGCCACGGACCTCGCTCTGAACCGTCCTCTCTATGACGCGTTCGTGGACCTGGACGTGTCGAAGGAGGATCCGGACACGAAGTATGCCGTGCGCAAGATCCTCCGGGACTTCCGGCTCGCCGGGGTCGACCGGGATGTGGCGACCCGCGACCGGATCAAGGAACTGCGGGACGAGATGACCGCGATCGGTCAGGAGTTCGATCGGACGATCCGCGAGGACGAGCGTTCGATCCAGGTCGACGATGCGACGGCCCTCGCGGGTCTGCCGGACGACTTTGTGAAAGCCCATCCGCCCGGGCCGGACGGCAAGATCACGATCACGACCCAGTACCCGGACATCATCCCGGTCTTCCGGTATGCGAGGGACCCGGAGGTCCGACGGCGGCTCCAGTGGGAGCACCTGAACCGTGGTCATCCCGCGAACCTCGGGACGTTGTCCAGGCTCATGGCGACGCGCCACGAACTCGCGCGGATCCTGGGATACGAGAGCTTCGCGGATTACATCGTGCAGGACAAGATGATCGGATCCGCGAAAGGCATTGGCGACTTCCTGGCGAAGGTCCGCGCCGCTTCCGAGGAACGCGCGAAGGAAGACTCCGCGATCCTGATCGACCGCAAACGGAAGGACACGCCGGGCGCGGCGTCCCTCCACGCCTGGGACACGAATTTCTACTCCGAGCTGGTGCGCGCCGAGAATTTCGACTTCGACGCGAAACTCCTTCGGCCGTACTTTGCTTTCACGAACGTCCTCGAGGGCCTCTTCGAGATCACCCGAGAGCTGTTCGGCGTCCGTTACGAACGCGTGTCCGGCGTGCCGGTCTGGCATCCGTCCGTGGACGTATACGACGTCTTCGACGCGGACGAACGGATCGGTCGCTTCTATTTGGATCTCCATCCGCGGAAGGACAAGTACTCGCATGCCGCGGCCTCGATCCTCGTCCGTGGGATCGCGGCGAGCGCACTGCCCCAGGCGGCCCTCATGTGCAATTTCCCGGATCCGAAGGAGGGGCCCGCGCTCATGGAGTACCTGGAGGTGGAGACGCTCTTCCACGAGTTCGGGCATCTGCTCCACGCGATGTTCATGGGCCACGGTCGATGGATCAAGAACACGGACGACGGGATCGAGTGGGACTTCATCGAGGCCCCGTCGCAGATGCTCGAGGAATGGATCCGCGATCCCGCGACCTTGCGGCGGTTCGCCCACCACCACGAGACGGGCGAACCTGTGCCCGCGGAATTCGTCGCGAAGTTACGGCGGGCCGACGCCGTCTCGCGGGCGCTCGACGTGCAGCGGCAGCTCGTCCTGGGCACCCTCTCCTTCGAGTACTACCACGGCGACCCGACCGGGATCGACACGACGAAGACGCTCGAGGCGGTCTTTCGGCGGTTCCCGCTCGTGCCGTTCCATCCGGGAACCCACTTCCAATGCAACTTCGGCCACCTGAACGCCTACTCCGCAATCTATTACACGTACATGTGGTCCCTCGTGATCGCGAAAGACCTCTTCTCTAAGTTCCAGGAAGGCGACACGATCCTCGACCCGAAGGTCGCGCGGCGATACCGCGAGACGATCCTCACACCCGGCAGCCGGAAGCCGGCGTCCGAGTTGATCGAAGACTTCCTGGGCCGACCGCTCTCGTTCGACGCGTTCGAGAATTGGCTGAACCGCGAAGGCCGATGACCTAGGAGGAACGCGAGGACCGCTTCCGGGCGTCCTCGAGGGTCTTCTTGAGGCCCTCCCGCACGGAAGTGCGCGCGGTGAAACCGAGTCTCTCCTTCGCCCTCGAGACATCCGCGCGGGAATGCCCGACATCGCCGGGCCGCTCCGGCTTGCGGGTCACGCGGATCGGTTCGCCCGCGATCTCGGACAGGAGGCGGACGACCTCGTTCACCGTGAAGGCCTCGCCGCTCCCCATGTTCAACGTGACGCCGTTCACAGGCTGGGTGCCGGCCAGTTCGAGTCCCTCGGCGATGTCGGCGACGAAGAGGAAGTCCCGCGTCTGTTCGCCGTCGCCGTAGATTTCGAGAGGCCGGTGCGCCGCGATGGCGGCGCAGAACTTCGCCACGACGCCCGAGTAGGGTGCGGAGGGGTCCTGTCGCGGGCCGTACGCATTGAAGAGGCGGACGACCACGGTCTCGATCCCGGTCATCCCACGGATCTCCTCGCAGGCGAACTCGCCGACCATCTTCGTTGTGGCGTAGGGGGATGCCGGGTCCGGACGCATGGATTCCACCTTCGGCATCTCGGGCGAGTTCCCGTACACGGCCGCGCTCGAGACGAAGACGACACGACCCACGCCAGCATCGGCCGCGGCCTTGAGGACGCCGACCGTGCCCTCCACGTTCGTGCGCCAATATGCGTCGGGCTTCGCGACGCTCTCTGGGACCGACGTCTTCGCCGCGAGATGGTAGACGGTCTGTTGACCCTCCATCGCCCCGGCAAGGGTATCAGTCTCGAGGACCGAGGCCTTTTTCAGATGGACCTTGCCGCGCGCGCGGCCCAGATTTCGGAGCGTCCCCGTAGAGAGGTCATCAATCACGGTCACCTCATTCCGTACGACCAGTCGATCGACCAGATGGGATCCAATGAACCCCGCGCCACCCGTCACGAGAACCCGCGCGCCGTCCATTCTTTCCGGACGCACGGAGAGGTTTGGCATAACGTTTCCGCTCCATGTCGGCCCTGCGGGAGGAGGAATTCGTTTCACATCACGACGGCGTCCCGCCCGATTCGAGTCCCGCGAGCTTCACACTGACGTCATACAGTCGGCGGGCGACGGCCGGGTCCTGCGCTTGTGGGGAAGGCGCCTTCACATGGCGCTGCACGAAATACTGACCGCTCAGGTTCGCGACCGTCGGCGATGCGACGAGGAAGATCGGGGTCTCCGCCCCCTTCGCGGGGCTCTTGAAAAACATCCGGACGAATCGGAAGATTTTGGGCGTTTCGTCGCTGGCGAGGTTCGTCTTGATCACGCCGGGATGGACCGCGTTCACGGTGACGCCGGTCCCCGCGAGTCGCCGCGCGTATTCCACAGTGAAAAGAATCTGCGCGAGCTTCGACTGGCTGTAGGCCTTGTAACCCGCGTACTTGCGTTCGCCCTGCAGGTCGTCGAAATTGATCGTCGCTCCCTTGTGTGCGCTCGATGAGACGTTCACGATCCGCGATGGTGTGGAGGCGAGCAACAGATCGAGGAGGAGGTGGCTGAGCAAGAATCCTCCCAGGTAGTTCACCGCGAACTGCAGCTCGAGGCCGTCCGGCGTGGTCATCCGTTCGCGCGTGAAGACGCCCGCGTTGTTCACGAGGGCGTCGAGACGTCTGTAGTCTTGCGTGAACTCCTCGGCGAACGAGACGATCGATGCCTGGCTCGCCAGGTCGACGATCATGAGGGTGACCTTCGGATTCTTGGAGTCCCGGACGATCTCGTGCTGGGCCGCCTCGCCCCGGGTCGCATCCCGACACGCCAGGACGACCGTGCCGCCGAGTCGGGCGAGTCCGAGGGCGGTCGCCTTCCCGATCCCGGACGAGGCGCCCGTGACGAGCCACACCCGGTCTTCAAGCGGAGTCGTTCCGATGGCCGCCATGACTCCCGATGGATGGCCGCCCTGCCTAAATGGGTTGCCCTTCCACGGGAGGGAGGAGTCCCGCCAGGGGAACCGCCTTCATGTTCATTTTCGAGAGTCGCGGGCAAGGTCTTTTAGGCCCTGGCTCGGGTCCGCCCCCGCCGCATGGTCGAAGCCTCCCAGTGGTACTCTCTGATTTCGGTCTCGAGCAGCTCGGTGGCTCTCCTCCTCGCCGCCTACGTCGTCCGCAAGATCCCGAACCGCCGAGCCGGGGACACGTTCGTCCTTGCGATGATCTTCTTCGTCCTCGCGGGCACGTTCGCCTATCTGCTCCGTACGTCCACCTTGGACTACTACGGCTCGAATAGCGGGCCCCTGGCAATCGCCCGACTGTTCTACTTCTTCCACATGCTGGCCGTCGGATTCGTGGCCTCGTTCATCGGACAATACTTCCTCGGATTCGAGCTGATGCGGCGACGCCTCGTGAACCTCTTCCTCCAGTCCTCCCTCCTGGTCGTCGCGATCGGGGTCACGGTCCAGGTCACGACCTTGTCGAACGAATACGGGGGCATCGGCGTGGTCATCGAGGACGCTTCGGCCACCGCGACCCTCGCTCTGTTTGCGACGATCTTCATGTCGACGGCCCTCGCGGTCCTCGTTCGCACGTTGATCCGGAACAAGGATCCGATCGTCCGGAAGCAGACGATCCTGATGACCGCGGGCGTCGTCATCCACGGGGTGGGCGCGGAGACGTACGCGTTCTCGAAGATCTTCTTGGACCTCTACCCACCGCCCTACCTCACGCTCACCGCCCTCGCGATGGCGGCCTGCTTCGCGACCGCTGTTCTGCGGTACAAGATGCTCGTCGTCACGCCGCAAAAAGAGGAGCCGATGTCCCTGCCGCGTCGGTTCGATCTCAAGGCCGGCCGCGCGTACTTCTTCCGGGAGCGCAGGCCCAAGCTCGTCTTCCTGGCTCTCGCGGAAGCGGTCCGGCGCGGGTCGATCGGGCTCGTGATCTCCCGCCGCGCGCCGATGGAGTTGCGGGAGGACTACGACCTCCCCGCCACGCCGATGATCTGGCTCACGTCGGCCCTGGGGCAGAACCGCCTCGCCCCGATGCCGCCCGAGATGCTCGAGCGCGTCGTGCGGGAGTTCATCACGAAACAGCCGACTGCCGTGGTGGCGCTGGAGGGCCTCGAGTACATGGCCATCTATGTCGACACGGAGCGTCTCGTCCGATGCCTCCACACAATCCGAGACCTGACGACGTCGGGCGGGGGCGTCCTGCTCGTCAGCGCGGACCTCGGCTCCCTGCAAGAACCGATCACGGCGTCCCTGGAACGGGACTTCGAGCCGCTGGAACTCCCGGCGAAGGTCGGCACGAGCGTCGAGGACGTCTTCGTGATCGACGGGTCCGGGGTCTTGCTCACCCACGCCTCTCGCTCGGACGAGGTCGACAACGACCCCGACGTGATGGCCGGCATGCTCACCGCGATCATGAACTTCTCGCGCGTGGCGTTCGCGGGGGGATCCGACGAATTGCGACGGCTCGAACTCGGCCAGAAGACGGTCGTGATTGAACGGAGCCAACGGTTCATCCTCGCGGTCGCTGTCTCTGGCCCTGCTGCGGCCGACATGCGGGAGGAGATGCAGGTGTTCCTCGAGCGGGCCGAACGGCGGTATGGGCCGCTGATGTCGGAGTGGTCCGGTGACGTGGGTGCCGTCGCGGGCTTGCAGGCCATGACAAGTCGCCTGTTCCTGTGACCGCCGCGGGCTGAGTTCGCTCCGAAGCGCAAGGGTTATCTCAAATCGGGACGGTTTTCGGACGGCTATGGAGGAGGAGAAGCCCAAGCCGACCTCTCGACGGGCTTTCGTGAAGGCCGCGATCATCGGGGGGGCGAGCGCCGCGGTGGTTGGGACCGCGGTCCTGGCACCCTCCTTACGGCCCACGGCCGCCCCCCCGCCGCCAACCGGCCCCTCTCCCTTTCCCCAGGCCGGGTCCTATCTGGTGTGGTTCGACAAGGCCGCGACCCTCTTTCGACGGAGGAACCTGGCCACCGGGACCGACGAGTTCTCGCAAGCGGACGGCGCGGTCGTCGTCCAAAGCGCGATCGACGCCCTCCCATCCGACCTCGGTGGAACGATCTGGATTACCGAAGACCTCGACGCCCCGAACGGGATCGTCATGATTAACAAGGACAGCGTCTCCCTGGTCTCGCTCCGGGATCCCCCGCCTCGCTACCGGAACACACCGCGGCCGCACATTCAGAAGATTCAGTACACGGGCGTCGTCCGCGGCGGATTGCTGCAAGGATTGCACTGTCGGGAGCTCCAGTTTGACGGGACCGGGAACCAGCAGATGATGGTCCTGCGCGACATTTCGATGCACCCGACCGGGCAGCCGAATCAGCAAGGCCTCCGCTTTCTCGGAAGCGCCGGCTACATGCAGTACATCGAGATCCAGAACCTGAAGGTCGCCTTATCCGGCACCGGGGCGGACTACTCGGCAATCGAATTCGGGAATACGAACTCCGGCTTTGGCCACATCACGTTCAGCGGGAACACGAGCATCGAGACGGAGTATGACGCGGCGGGATCTCCCGTCGCCATCAAGGTGTCCAGCGGCGCGGAGACCGGCACGCCGATCCGATTCGAAAATCTCTCCGTGGTCGAACAATCCGCCCGAACGTCGGGAATCGGGCTCCGGCCGATCCTGATGCAGGCGCAGTCGGAACCCAGTAAGGGATTGCGTCAGATGAACATCGATCGGTTCTTCTTCGAGCAGCACTACACGTCCCCGCACACGATTGTGACGATCGAACCCGCCTCCGGGGCGGGAGCGTGTTGGTTCGTCCTCACGATCGATGAACTCGCGATCTCGGATGAGATCGGAAAGACGGTGAACCTCCTCGACAACCGGAACACGAGCTGGATGTCGCGTGAACAGGTCCTGCGGGTGAACGGAGGGTACAAGGACGGCGTCGGCACGATGGCCCTCGGGAACCTGAACCCGAACCAGTTCTTCCGGGTGTATCTGGGGAACATGTCCGGCGTGACCCCGTTCGGCAAACTGGCGACGCCGTTCTTCGAGTCGACGCCCATGTCGTTCGTCGGTGCCGGGGGGACCAACTCCGCCCCGACGACCGGAGAATACGTGGTCGTCACGACGCCGGTCGTCGTGGCGTCGACGGACCCCTGGTCCCTCAAGGATTCCGCGGGGAATCTCATCGAGACGGTCCCCGCGACCCAGGCCCGGACGGTGCCGCTCGGCTATCGGGTCCAGTTCCCGACGGGAACTCCGTCGATCTTCGCGTGAAGGCTTTGCGGGAGCGCTTCCGGATTCCTATGACGGGCCGGGGTCCCCTTTCATCGCGAGGCGCACGTCGATCCACGTCATCTCCGGCGGCTCCACGTCGATCTGCCACAGGAGCGCGATGAGCTCCCCGAGATGGTGCGCCTGTTCCATCGTCACCTGCATCAAGGCATCACTCAGCGGATGCGATCGTTCCTTCCATTCCGGCTTCACCCGGCGGCCGAGGTCTTTGTCCTTCAGCTTGGCCAGAAACGATGTCTCTTTCGCGATGATTTTCTCGAGATATCCCCGGAGCGGTTCCATCGAAGGGACCTCGTCAAAATCCTTCTCGCGCATCGCAGGATCCGCGGATACGCCTTGCGCGGTCACGTTCAGCCAGCCGTCGTGGACGGAAAGGATGTGGTGGAAGATGTTCTTCAACGATCCGTGCGTCGCTTCGCGGTTCTTGACCAGCTCCTCTCGGGGGAGTTTCTCGAGGGCCTCGCCGTAGTCGCGCAGGACCTGCCAATTGTATTCGTAGATGGATCGGAAGTCCGCCGCCGTCGTCATGGGCGCCGCGAACGAGCGCGGGAATCATAAAGGATTGCGCCGGTGCGATGAATGCTAGGGCGTTGGGGGTCCGGCGGGCGTCACGAGAATCTCTCGGGAAGAAAACGCTTTCCGATACAGGCGCACCAGGAGGTACGCGAAGGCCGCGCCGGCGACCGCCATGCCTCGTGATCCGGCGATTTCGAGGAACGCCGCGAGGACGATCAGGAATCCGACGCATCCCGCGACGAACGCGAACCGCTGCCGGGCCCAGGTGACCGGGTCATCCGAGGTGCGGCGCACGAGAAACATGACGCCGACGAGGACGACGGCGCCTTCCAGGGCCGTGAGGACCGGGATCACTCCGAAGAACGGTCCTCCGCCATAGAGGAGGAAGGAGCCCATCAGGAACCCGAAACCGGCGAGCGCGTAGACCCGCGGCGCGGGAGGAAGTTTTCGCGACGGCAGCCGAGACCAGAGGACGCCCGCGTACCTCTTCGCGGCCCAGATCAGGAGGACCACAGTCAGGGAGGCCCCGAGGAGATGCCAGGCGGACGGCCGGTACGGCGTGAGCAAGAGGTTGATGAAGATCGTCGCCCCCGCGAGAAGGGCGATGGAGGCGATGTAGCCGCGCCGCGAGGTGAGCGGATGGCCGCGGACGCGAGGCCAGATCCATTCCATCAGGAAGATCGGAATCGCGATGCTGACGACCGCATGGTAGATCGTGAGCCAGACGGCCCAGACCCAGTTCACGTCGAGCCATCGGCCATAGACGCCGAGGGTCCCGAGGTCCATCCAAGTCGGGTCGAAGAACGATTTCACCGCGAGGCCTTCCTCGATGATCCCGTACGCCGCGCCGAGGAGCAGGATGCTCGGCCATCCGGTCTTCCACCGCACCGCCGTCTCGCGCATGACGAGGACGCCGGCGCCGTACAACCAGATCAAGAAGAGGGCCGCGATCGGATTCAGCCATTCCAAGGGTGGTGTGGATCCAGAGAGCATCTCCGCGATGACCGGAGAGAGGAGGATGAGCGCGAGGAGGGGCCGCCGATTCGGGTGGGCGCCTGCGTCCGCCATGGAAAAACGGTTGGGACGGCTGGGTCATAAAGGCCGCGGGAACAATGTTGACGGGCTATTCCATCTGGCCAACTGGCGTTCACGGGGACTCGGAATAGGGGTTCCAGGCCCCCAGACCGAGCCGATGGGACGAGCACCGTGTGCAGGTCTACGCATCAAGCTTATGGACCTCTCAATCAGTTTTGGCTCGTGGTGAGGGAGTGCGCGCGATGCCATCTCGCGTTCCCCGGTCGACGGGCATGGCGGATGGTTTGGTGTCGATCCGATCGTTGCTACTACTGCCTGCAATGCTACCGTGAAGCATGCGAGCCATCCCACGGAAAGACCCCGTTGATTCGTAAGTCGTATCGAATGCTGGGGATCGGTCTTCTCGCAATCTTCGGTCCGACCCTTCTCTCGCTCGCGGCAGTCTTGTTCGTCTTCCCGACGGTGCCGGGCTCTCTGATGGACAACGAAACCATCGCCCTCGCGATCTCTGTCTTGGTTCTCGCCGGCGTGGTCTGGCTCGCGGTCTCCGTTCTCGTCCGGGGCTCCCTCCATCGACAGAAGGTGAGCGGTAGCAGGCCCGTCCCACCGGAATCGTTTACCGATGTGCCAAACCCGCAGTGGTCGTGGCGGTCCAACAAGGCGGTGTTCCCGAAGAGGATGGTCACAGTCGTCGCCGTGGCGGTCGTGGCGACGGCGCTCGACCTCGTCCTCGTTTTCTTGATTGCCAGCTCGAGTTTTCCGGCATCCCTGGGAATGCTTGGAGCCGGGATTGTCCTTGCCACTCTGTTCGGCTCGATTGCCGCCCTCGTGGCCGCACTCCCCTGGTCCGTGCCCTCGGAAGTCGCGGTGGCGGACGATGGAATCCATTTCTGGTACGATTCTCCGTACGACCGCCGCACAGCTCGCGAGGTGTTGTCGTGGACCGATCTGAATGTCCTCCGATCTAGTACCCCGGGTGGAGCGGACCCGATTACAAGGCTCGTGCGGTTCCTCCGGATCGATTCGGAAAACGCACAGATCATCGCAAGCGAGTGGCCGCTGCACCGAGCGGTTCGGCCCAGTTCCCCCAGGACGCAAACTCCACCACGGAAGGGCGAAGGTTCCGGTACCCCGTCGCCGGAGCGAACTTTTCCCCACGTCACGACTCCGATTGCGACCGAGACGAGCCGCTCTCAGCGGGGGGTCGCGTGTGTCCGCTGCCGCGTCCGATATCCGGGCCTGGAGGGATTCCGCTTGCTCTGGTGCAAAGTCGATCATTTCTACGTCTGTCGGAATTGCTGGCGGGAGGGATGCCAGGAGGGCCATGGGCGCGGTATAAAGGCGACATCGAAGCCGTCTAGGATCCTCGGGGCTGTCGTCCTCGGAGTCGCGTTCCTCGCAATCTGGTATCCCGCCGTCTCCTATGACTACAATCTGACGAACGCGTGGAGGAACACGAACCCGACCCCAATCGCCGACCTCACTCCGGGCGAGATTGCCAAGGTGGACGGGACGATCCTCTCGTCCAGTCTCGTCGCGTGGGGTGGACATGAGGTTTACTACTCCAAAACGGGGTGGAGCTGGACGTGGAACACGACCGACAACTTCGAGCTCGGCGACGCGACGGGAACCCTCCTTGTCGCGACGGGAGCTTGGTACCTCATCTACAACGGGCCGCATATGGCATGGTGGGCCCCTCACACGACGATGTGGGTGTACGAGCGAGGGGACCGCGTCCAGATCGTCGGGAGCGTCTCGAGACTCGGGAACGGCACGCTTCATCTCGACGCGCAGATTGCATCGCAGGCGGCAGCCGTTCCCCTCATCACACTGGAGCCGAGCGTGATGAGCGCGGCTCTTCTCCTGCTAATCCCCTCTTTGATCGGAGCGATCTCCGTCGCGGGCGCGGTCGTGCTCCTCGCGCGCCGGGTCCGCAGTAGGCGCGCCCTCCACGGACAACCCATGCTTGCCCTCGACGCCTCCGCCGAGTCGCGGGACCCGAACCGGAGCTGGATCCCGAACGGACGAGGCACCACTCCAAGGAAGCGAGGCGTCGGTGCGATGGGGGTCGTCCTCGGCGGTGTCGCCCTTCTCGCGGTTTATCCCGGACTCGGTCCACGAGCGGACTCGGGGTACTGGGGTCTTGGTTTCATAGGGACGATCGTGGTCCTAAGCGCGGGACTTTTCTCCTACATGCTGCTATTCGGCGGAGTCGGTCGGCCGTCCTACGTGGCCATTGACGATGTCGGATTCCGGATGTGGTTCGAATCTCCGTACGATCGGCATCTGAGTGATACGGTGTTCCCATGGGCGGAGATCCAGGACATCCACATGACGAGCGGGAAGGGCGCGCACTGGGTCCTGCGCTGGACGACGGGAGAGGTTGTGAACCTATACATGCTTCGTCGGAGCAACCTGAACCTCTTGCTCCAGGAGTGGGCGCGGAGGGGCTCACGCAACACAGATCCCCAAAGGACATGAGCATCGAGGGTCGAGATCGCGATTTGCCGGAGAGGCCTAAGATCAGCCTTGTTTAAGGTAGCTACCACAGATTAGTGTCCCCGGATGCCAGAGCCGATCCCGTAATTCATCCCTCGCGGATGTCCCCAGGCGGACGCGGAGCGGGCCTTCAGTAAATCGGCTTGAGTTTGTCGATTTCCTCGAGGGCTTGTTCCATCGAGACCCCGTGGACGACGTCCACGCTATTCCACTGGATGAGGCCGCTCTCAATGACGAAGTTTCGAACCGCTTCGACATTCTTGGCTTTCACGATCGCGTAGCTCTTGTGCTCCGTCGTGATGATGGGCCCTGCGAGGTACTCGACCCCGTGTTTCTCGGCGGTCTTCGTCATGTCTGGAGATCGATTCAGGAAAAACTTTCGAATCGTCTCGTTGGCGGTCGGACACTGATCTGGCGGATGCGTGGCTATCAAAGCGAATTGCTCCAACTCAAAATCTCCTCAGGAGCCCGTAGGCACATGAGTGGGAAAATACTTTCTCTGGAGGGATTCTGCGTCGTCGTAGCCAGGATCGTCCTCTCGAAGCCACGTTCCTCGAAGACGGCCGGAAGGCGTCGAGCGTCTTGACATCCATGATGGTCGTTCGACCCTCCGGCGTTCGGACGGCGACCCCTTCCCTCTGCGTGGCCGCTAAGTTGGAGGCTTTCCCAGTGGCGGTACGGCGCCGAGCTGTTGGAGCAAACCGAGAGTGTCGTTCTGTCCCCAGTGCTCGACGATCTTGCCGTTCTTGATGCGCCAGATCACGATGCCGCTCATCTGGATCTTCTTGCCCGTTCGAGGAATGCCGAGGAGTTCGCCCTCGTGGGTGCCGTAACCGGTGATCTTCGCCGCGACCTTGTCTCCTTCTGCGACCAAGACGTCCACCGTGTGATACCCGGGAGTCGACGTCTGGAACATGGTGAATTGTTTCTTCAGTCCCGCGAGGTCCGTCGGTGATCCGGGAGGCGCATTGTGCACGACGATCCCGGGGTCGACGAATTCATCCAGCATGTCCGCTGTTGCGTTCGGCTGATCCATCACGTCGAAGTAACGCCGAATTAGGGCCCTGTTCTCCTTCGCTGACAACGATTCTCCCTCCCCGCTGCTCTCAGGACGAATACTCCGTCCGCTACTTAGGGATGGCGACCCTCGAGGCCCGAGATTGGCGATCGATCCGTTCCGACAACCAAGCTGGAAACCCGGGCGCTTCGGTCTCTCCCAGAAACGTCCGGAGGACGACATCGTGCACACCCGGGACAGACGCCGTCGTTTCTGCGGACTCACTGAGTTCCCGCGCGGAGCCGTGAATCACGAGCATGCCTCTCGTGGGGGCTTCGACCTGTCGGCCGATCTGATTCGTGACGAGCCGAAGGACCCGCTGCAACACCGTGCCCCGCTCTCCCCCGGAATACTGGAAACACAAGAGCCCGAAGCTGACACCCGGGATGTGGCCGAAGTGAATGATGGGTCGGACGTAATAGACTCCGGCCGTTCGGAGCCGCTCGAGTCGCCGCTCCACCGTGCGCACGGTGACGTGTGTCTTCTTGGCCACTCCCGCCGGAGTCTGCCGCGAGTCACGCAGCAGGACCGTCAGAAGTTTGGCGTCGAGCGGAGACAGCGGGAACGGGCGCGTCTCGGGATAATCCACGGCCGTATCGACCATGCGTGAGCTCCGCTCGGCTTCGAGGATTCGAGCGAGCAGGGTCTCGGTCCGCGCGAGGGCGGCGGGTGAATCCGCCATGAAGATGACGCCGACCCACCCTTGATCGAACGAAAGGACGCCCTCGACGCCTTCGACGAGCGCCGCGAGGTGCAACGCGCGCTCGCGGGGTTGCGCTCTCGATGCGAAATGGACATGGGCCCCGACGAGGTCGAGCGCCGCCGGATCCACGTCGATGGTCCAGTCCCCGAGGAACCCGATGCGAGTCCACTTCGCGATTCGATCGGCCACGGTCGAGCGGTGGACACCCACCGCACGGGCCATCGTCCCAAGGCTTACACGATCGTTCCGCAGGTAGGCTCCGCTCCCGACCATCAACTCCCGCAAGATATCGAAGTCGAGATTGTCGAGAGCGTCCACTGGAAGGGTCAGGGGATTGCGTTGCCTTGGCCTTGACGGTCCCGCCAAAGACGACCCGCGGAACCCGACGCTCAACCTGAAACCGATTCGCGTTCCGCGAGACCCCGCCGACAAAGATACAAGTGGCGATGGAACATCCTCCGAGTAGGCGATCCGGGGGATTAAATGAGCGTTGGAACCAGGGATGCGCGGGGGCATGTGACTTCTCATTCGACCGACGTCGCAACCCGGGTCGGCCGATCGCTCAAGCTGGACCTGCAGTTGAGCATCCACCGACCGCCACCGTCCGTCCGGGCGTGGTGGACGGATCTGCCGGATGACTACGTCGCGAAGGATCCGCGCGAACAGCCTCACCGGATTCGCGTCCTGGCTCGGGACGGCAATCGGATCGACCTGGTGGGCACCTGGCGCGGCCCTTTCGGGACGGAGAGGCTCCTCCCGGAGGCCCTCCGTGTGCGCGAGGATGGCAGTTGGACCTTCGATGCGAGGGCCATGGGACTCCGGATTCACGATGAGTTCGAGGCTATTCCCAGCGGGGATGGCACTCGACTGCAGATTCGAAGCACCATCACACCCGCCGGGCCCTTGGGACGGATCGTCGCGCGGCTCATGGGGCGACGCATTCTGCGCATGTTGGCAAGAGGGTGGCCAACGGCGGCCTCGATTTGCGAGCGAGATGCACCGTGACCGTGAGGGCGGACGGATGCAACAGTTATACGGAGGAACATGGATGCGGAACCGGGATGGGAGCCGAGGAGGGGCGCGTTTAGCATACCCAAGGCCTTAGCGGAAGGAGGAGGTGAATCAATGAGCGTAGAAGAAAATCTCAGAGTGATCGAAAAGGCGACGAAGGCCCTGAATGACCGCGACTTGGACACGTTCGAGAGCCTCCATCTGAATTCGGTCCTTCAGCGGGACCCACAAAATCCCCAGGGGATTAAGGGGCCGAAGGCGATCCGTGCGTCTCTCGAGCCGTTTCTCAAGGCCTTTCCCGACATTCGGTTCGCGACGGAAACGCAGTTCGGCGCCGGGGATTGGGTAACCCAACTGGGCCACATGCGAGGAACCCACACGGGACCCTTGGAGATCCAGGGGGGCCAGTCGATTCCCGCCACGAACAAGCCTGTTCAACTCTCAGTCGCGATGATTTCGAAGCTCGAGGGCGGCAAGTTCGCGGAGATCAACCTGTACTTCGATCAGGCGGGCCTGATGGCCCAGCTTGGCCTTTTGCCACCTCTGGAACAGAATCCGTGACACCCTATGCTGTCCGGGCCGAGTCGTGATTCCCTAGCGTGAGCTCCGACCGCCATTGAGGCAACCTTGTTCAGCGTTGATTCGGCGCGACGCGCGGTAGAATCCCATGGCGCGCGAACTCTCGAAGCGCCTCCCACGACAAGAGGCCTTTTCGCCACACGAAGACGATGAGGATTACGGCGCCCACAATCTCGCCCGCCTGCACATACGGATCATGGAACAGCGCGTCGAACCATCGCCCCGTGTCAAACGCCGCGAGGCTGAACGCCCATCCGTAGGAAGGGTACAGCACGATCCGGGGGGTCTCCCACAGCCGATCCAGCAAGAAATGCGTGGCGACCCCGAAACCGACGAACCGGAGGCTCCACAACCGAGGGACGAAGCGTCGGATCGCTTTTGACGCTTGCGGCATCCCGGCCCGTCGGGAACGGATGGCTCATCGTTTCCTTCAATGATCCGAGCATGCCGAGCGTAACTTGTTCCCTATCCGCCGCACCAGCTAGCGAAGAGCGCATGGTCGGTGGCGTTCCGATCGCCCGGGTAGACGATTCGGACTGTTTCGGTCACGATCACCTTGCCCTGAGGATTGGGAACGATCGCAAGGGTGTAGCGCCCGGGCCACAGGGAAACGTTGGCCGTTCCATTCCAGTCCCGATCGGCGATGCACGGCGACGAGCGCAGCGATCCAAAATCCGGCGGATTGAGCCAAAGGACGCCTCCCTGGGTCGCGTGCCAACGACCCACCAGTTGCCCAGGGCGACCGGCGACGGTGAATTCGATCGTCGCGCCGGATTGATCGACCACCGTCCCCGCTGGAACGAACAGCGAAGGCCCGAGAAAGAGGGACAGCTCGTAGGCGAACAGAGTTCCTGTGAGGACGAGGGCCACCACGAACGCAACGAAGAATCTGAGGTGCTTCCGAATCTGCGGCGGTCCCGAGGGCTCCGATCCGGACGCGGCGGGCATCCCGCGAAGCATGCATGTCGTCTCGCTTATTCCTTGGGTCTCCATTATCCAGGCAATCGAGGCACACGACCGATCGCGGCCAACCCGTCGGCGGCGAGAACGTTATTACCGGCTCGGCTTGTTCCCGCCGAGCCATGGAGTCCGGCAGCCATGTCTGGTCCGATTTCAGTTTCGTGGCGGCGAGCGGCTATCGCGAACGCGTCCTGAACGCCTTGTCGCGCAAACCGAAGTTCCCGAAGGACGTCGCCCGCGAAACGACCCTCCGCATCACGCACGTCAGCCGAGCGCTCCGGGAGATGGGAGGGCGAGGCCTTGTCGAATGCCTCAATCCCGAGGCGAAAGCCCGCGGCCGGATTTACGGCGTCACGGAGGCGGGCGTCACGCTGCTCGCCTACTTCGATCGCTCCAGCCGTCGGTTCGTTCCGGCGTCTGCCCGTGGGACCCCGTACGTCGGATTCGTCCCGAAGATTCGAGGCTCCAGCGTCCTCCGGATTCTCGCGGCTCTCCGAGATTCCAAGGGCAAGGAGGCCCTTGACGGAGCCATCCGATCGTGGACGATCGACCCGCGGGAGATCACCGAAGACTCCTGGATCTCCGTCGACGCGTGCGCCGAACTCCTCGAGCTGGTGGAGGCGCGATTCGGGGACGGGAGCTACGCCTTCATCCGCGCGGTGTTCGCCACGACGGCCCCTTCCTTCCCGACGATTCGCGGGGAGCTCGCCCGCCGGATGTCCTTGCGCGCCTTGTCCGAGAGGGCCCCCGTCGTATATGCGAAGGAGTGGAACTTCGGTCGGCTCGAGGTCGAGACAACCCCGAGGAGCGCCGACCTCCGTCACTTCGACTGGATGCCGACGCCCGCGATGTGCGCCATGTTCCACGGGATCTACGAGGGCATCCTTCACTGGCGAGGCATCGATGGCCAGGTGCGGAAGGTCCGGTGTGTCCGCGCGGGTGACCCCTGTTGCGAATACCACGTCACTTGGTAGGCCTGCTTACGCGGGGATGGTCCCCTCCGACATGACATGACCTGTCCCCCTCGTGGCCCGGAGTGCGGGAGCGAGGATCGCAAAAAACGAGGCCGCCTGGTCCGCCGGCGTCTTGCACATGGCGAAGATGATGGTCGGGATCATCACGGCCAACAGCGCGTATTCCTCGGCAGGTCCACCACCCGCGACTCCTTCGCGCACAGCGTGCACGAGGCACTCGGTCGCTTTCTCGAAGATCGATCGACGTTGCCGCGATGTGAATCCTCCGAACGAGTTCTCTTCAAGGATCGTGGCCGAGAGGTTTGCGTAGAGGCATGCGAAGTTGACTACTCCCTCGCGTACGTCGGCCTCGGTTCCCGCGAAGTGTTCCAAGAACGAAACGGCCTCGTCGAATGCGAGCCAGGCGCGTGCATGCGCCGTCAGTTCCTTCTGCGCCACGGGCGACGAAGCGAAGCCTGCGTCGATGAGGGCGATGTTCGAAGGCCATGACGCGTAGATCGCGAGGCGATCGAGCCACGGGAGGGACGGGTCCGGCGAGGGAAGGCCCGCGGCGATGTCCCTCATCGCTACGAGATCGAGCGTCTCGCGTCGGAAGTAGATCGTCGCGGCTTGCGCACGGGTCAGCGCTTCGTGTCCCTTGGCCAAGAGTCGTCGGACTCGCTCATCGCCCGAACCCAGAAGTCCTCGGAGTTCTCGGGTCGCCACGGCAAGGACACGTTCCAGGCCGTCCTGCCCGGGTCCCATGAGGTCCGCAAGGTCGGCCTCGAGTCCTTCCATCGAGACCGTGGGGTCCGTGAGCGGACGGAGGCATCGGTCGTACAGTCGGACCGCTTCGGGGAACGTCCAGCCACCGCCATCGAGCAGGTCATCAAGCAAGTCCTGCGTCATCTCGTACAAGGAGCTCGCAGCAATCGCACGTCGGATGCCCTTCTCCGTCATGCGGGATCGAAAGTGGGCGTGGATCACGGACACCCCGGCGATCCGGGCGATGGTCTTACGATGCGTGTTCGGTGCGAGCTCGCGCAGCCGTTCGAGACATTCTCGGAGCGCGGCTCCGCCCGGCAGTGCGTCCCATCCCGCGCGCCGGATCCTTCGTGCATCGTCGAGGATCGGTTCGATGCGATCGCGAACCCGGGTCGGCGAGATCCCGAGATCGAATCGCGCCGCATACCCCTCCGCCGCTCGACCGAAGCCGTCGAGGAGCCCGACCAGCGTGTCCCAGACGTCCTCCGTCGCGAGTCCGATACCCGATTCCGTCCCAAGCATGCGGTTCACGGACGGGCCGAAGAGGCCACAGGGTCTTGGAGAAAGTGACCAGAGCCTGACCAATCCCTAACCAGAAGGTCCGACGGCACCGCATCGACGGTCGCCCGGGACGTGTTTCGAACGCGAGTGGAAAGCCTCCCGCCGAATGTTTATCCGGCCAGGTCGATTTCCGCCGACGGACGCATGGCGAGACCGGTCCTTCGGCTCGCGACCCGCTTCACGCGACGCACCCGGACGACCGCATGGGCGATCGCCTTCGCGTGCATGGTCCTCGTCGGCACGCTTAGCCTCGCGGAAGGATTCGCGGACGGCATCGGATCCGTCGCCGATCGGATCGGTTCCGGTCCTTCGGTCTATATCCGCGGGCGGGAACTCCTCGCGAGCGAGATCGATCCGGCCGTGCTCTCCGAGATTCCGGGCGACTTTCTCGCGCTCCGTGCTCACGCAGGGAATCTGGAAATCAACAACGAGTCCCTCCCGGTGATGGTCGTCGCGCTCGTGAATTACCAGGGTGGGAACGCGACGAATTCATATCCCTTGGGAGCCCGCGACCTGTCGCTCGACGGAGGACTGCGCGAACGCATCCTGGAGATGAGTGAGAGGCCAGTGGAGAACTCCGGAAACCTGAGCCTCTTCGGCATCCGCCTCACGGCTCTGCCGATCGTGCCCCCGCCGCCGACGCGTTCACCGTTGTTCCCGGACACCTGGGCCTACGTCCGGGCGGACCTCCTCGTCGGCATGGACCTCATGCATGGCGGATCCGTGCAGGCGATTCTCACGAATGCCTCGCTCGATGCATCGACGGTTTCGCGGTTCGCGTTCACGCGGATCGATGCCGTCGGCGCGGTCGGTTTCGTCCGCGGCGGTGTGGCCCAGATTCAGGGGACGTTGCGCCTCCTCGCCCTCGTCATCGGCCTCGTGATCGCCCTGCTCGTGTATGCAGCGATGTCGCTCGAGGTGCACGCGCGGAGGCGGGAGATCGCGACGTTGCGGAGTCTCGGAGCGACCCCGGGTCGAGTCGCCGCCGTCTACGAGGCGCAGTCCGTCCTGATCTCCCTGGTCGGCGCCTTCCTGGGCACTGCGTTGGGAATCGTGGTGGCCCACGCCGTCGTCTCCTTCGCCCCGCTTTTCGGATTCCCGAATCTCGTGATCCTCGCACCGCCGATCGAAGCGGTCGGACTCACCCTGAGTGTCGCTCTCGTCGCGGCGTTCTTTGCGGGCCTCGTGCCGTCCCGACGCGCCGCGGTCTTGGTCCGATCGAAGGGGGCGATCCGATCCTGATCCGTCCGCGGGCCTTCGCGGGACTCGTCCTCTGCGCCTTCCTCCTCGGGGCGACCTGGCCGGTCCTTGGGGCCCTCCCGAGCGAGCCGGCCCGAATCGTTGCCGGGGATGCGTACGCGATCACACAAGGGACGGGTCCTCTTTCGATCAACGTGAGCCTCGTGAGTAACCTCACGGCGAGCTCGTGGGCGAGGACCGTAAGCCCGGAGATCCTCGGCCTCACCACGCTCGAAGAGGAGCCCGTGGTCGTGCGCGCCGTGGATCCGGATGCGTTCCTGCGGCTGGAAAACGCCGTCCCGCTGACCGGTTCGATGGGGGGGAGTGAATTCGCGTTGGCGGGAGAAAATCTCGCCCTCCGTTTCGGACTCGCTACGGGTGACACCGTGACGGTCGCGGGCGCATACGCGCCTCGCCTCGCGTTCCTCCGGATCACGGGGACGTTCCGGACCGAATCGGCGGCGAATGACGAGCTGCTCGTCGACTTCGGCATGGGTCGGTTTCTCACCGGGATCGGCCCGCTGAACTATCACTCGATTCGCGTTCGAACCTCCGATCCCGCGGCCCTCGTGCGCTTCCTCGACGGATTCCAGGCGAGCGTGCACGTGACCGGTCCCGGCCTCGTCCGCATGGACATCCACAGCGATCCTCCGAGCGACGAGCGCCTGGCGAACGCGATCCTGCGGACTGGATTGGGTGGCGCGCCGCGAGATTACCTCGCGACGGCGGTCGGGGAGGCGACCACGTCGGTCCGTGTCGTCGCGTACGGCATCGCAGTCCTCCTGGGGATCCTCGTCGCCTTCGGCGTCCACGCGGTCCAGGCGAGGTCCTTTGCCGATCGCATTTCTACGGTCGGCATCCTGCGCGCGGTGGGTGCCAGCAACGGATGGATGCGACGCCGGCTCCTCATCGAGACGATGCCGTTCTCGCTTCTCGCGGGTTTCACCGGAGGCATCCTCGGATTCTTTGCGGGAAGATTCCTCCAGCCCGAGGTGAACCTCGTCGTATTCGGGCACCAAGTCCCGATCTCCTTGGACGTCGTCACGTTCGTGCTCATCCTTCTGGTCATCGTGGCGATTTCGATCGGCTCTGCCTTCGTCCTGCTCCGCGGTACGTTGCGACTCCGGCCGACGGAGTCGATTCGAGAGACTATCGCGGTCGAGCCGCCGCGATCCCTGGAGGCGATCCTGCGAGGTTGAGGACGGATGGGGCGGTCGTGGCCGCCCTATTGTGCATCGCCCTCGCCGCGCGCCTCGTGCCGTTGACGTTCAGTCCTCTCCCGTTCAGCATCGACGGGTTCGCATTGGCTCGGATTTCGACCGACATGGCGGCGCACGGGGTCTGGCGGATCGATCCCGCCGACGTGAACAGTTACAATCAGAAACTGCCTGGGTTCTCGCTGTTGTGGGCAGCCGCAGCTCAAGTCGGAGGGATCTCGCCGCTCCTCCATGTCCAGCTGCTCCTGCCCATGATCACGTGCTTCACGGTCCTGCCTGCGTACCTTCTCGGGGCGAGAGCGACCGGTCGGCGGCTCGGTGGATTCGCCGCCGGTCTTTTCGTCGCACTCTTCGGTAGCTTCCTCCTCCTGACGAGCGCCGCCGCGAAGGAGTCGATCGGACTCCTCGTGTTCCCCGTGGCGGTCCTGCTATTCCATGAGCGCACGGATCCGAGGAAGCGCGCGCTCGCGGTCCTCCTTCTGCTGTTCCTCCCATTCCTCCATTCGCTCAGCACGTTCCTGACCCTCGGCATGGTCGCGGCGCTCGTCGTCCTCACGCAGCGCCGCGCGCTCATGCGAGGGCGATTCTCCTGGCGTGCTTTCGCACTCGATGTCGTGACGGGCCCCGCACTGGCCCTCGGCGCCTGGGCCTATTACGTCTCCGTGGACCTGCCGTTCCTCTCGGACATTCTCGCCCCGGAGGCATTGGTCCTGTTCCTCGCGGTGGTCGTCCTCCTCACCGCCCTCATGGCTCCGATGGTCCGACCCGTTCCGCGTCGGATGGGTCGCCGCCTCGTTTCTCCAGCGACGAAGGTCATCCTTCCGCCGGTCGTCGGATTCGTCCTCTTGGCGGGGAACGCGGCAACGAATCTGTTCGTCGGGGCCGGGCGTACGGAGTCAGCCTTCTTCCTTGTCGTGCCTTCGATCGTCCTCTTCGCCGCGTTCGCTGTGGGAGGGTTCCAGCTCGTGCGACGCACCGTGAATCGGACGAGCGACCTCATCGTAGCGATGTTCGTCGCCCCCGTCGCGCTCATCTTGTTCGGATTCTTCCGCGGCCTGGATCCCGGAGGACTCTTGCTCGTGTACCGGGCGTTCGACTTCCTCGATTACGCCTTGGCCGTCCTGATCGCCATCGCATTCGTCGGGGCTTGGAGGGCGGTAGGACCCTCGCGTCCCACCCGAGCCGCGCTCGTGACGGGGTTCCTCGTCGCCCTGTTGGCGAGCACGCCGATGGCCTGGAACACGCCCGCGGTCCTCGGCGTCCAGAACGTCACGACCTCGGAGGAGTTCCACGCGTTGGCCGTACTCGGTTCGCTCGGCGCGCGGAATGTGACGACGGATCAGCGCCTCGCCGACGTCGGAAGGATGTGGTTCGGGTATTCGGCCAACGCCGACCTCCCGCGGAAATTGCGGGACAACGAATGCCTCGTGGGTGCGGACTACGCGGTCGTCTTGGAGCGATGGTCGACCGTCGGGGCGCAAGTCCACCCCGCTCCCAATATCGTCCTTCCGCAGGGAATCGTGGCGGCATTCCTCACCTCGAACCGCGTCGTGTGGACTGCGGGCCCTGTTGGTGACCGTATTTTTATCGTCCAGATTCTTCCATGAGTGTCTCGTCTCGGAAGCGTCGTTTGGCGAAGCTTCATGGGAGGGTGAGTCAATTATTCGGGAAGAGGGTGCTTAGCGAATGAAGGCGCTCGCGGTTGCGGGAGTCCTACTCGCACTCGTCCTGCTTTCAGCATCCCCCACCAGCGCGTCGAAGCTCGGAGATGCTCCCGCGCCGATCAACCCTCGACTCGTTTCGCAAACTTCCGTCAACTACGTTTCGCATGCCCCCATCGTGATCGCGAACGACTCCGGCTTCAACGCGACGAACGGGGTCACGGGCGGAAGCGGCACCTCGACGGATCCCTTCGTGATCTCAGGTTGGGACATCGACTCATCCACCACATTCGTGGGCATTCAGATCCAAGGGACGACCGCTTTCTGGGTGGTCCGGAACGTCCAGATTCACTCCACCAATGGTTTCGCGAAGGGGGTACTCACCACCTCACCAAACGGGGTCATCGAGAACTCCACGTTCCTGGGCAACGGAGAGGCCGTAAACCAGTACGGAGCACAGAGCCTTGTCATCCAGGGGAACGCCGTTGTCTCGAACAGCACCGGCTTTTTCACGGGCGGCGGGACGAACGTGACGATCCGGAACAACGACGTGCGGTCTCAAGATCCGAACTCGGGATGGTCCCAAGGCGTCTATGCTTGGAACGCTCACAATGTGACCGTCACCGGGAATCGGTTCAACCATGCGAGGGTGTACTTTCGTTGCACGGACGACGGAATCGTCGAGGACAACCTCAATGTGAACCGATCGGACATCTGGATGTCCTCCGCCCGTCGCATCCACATTTTCCACAACACCCTCCTGAACAGCTTCGGGCTCGATGACGTGAACTTCGATGAGCACGGGACGGGCTGCACTTGGCCCGCCGGCAACAACACGTGGGACGATGGCTACCCGAGCGGAGGGAACTTCTGGTCTTCGTATCCCGGCATGGACCTGTGCACCGGGCCAGCCCAGAACGTGTGCACCGGCGGAGACGGAATCGGAGACACCCCCATGACGATCTGGACCTTCGACCCGAGCCTCCCCGGAAACTTCTCCGACCGGTTCCCGTTGATGTCCCCCTACCGCCCCGTGCCGATCATGTTTCATACGTTGTACGGAAGCGCCCTCGCCGGCTGGGGTCACACGCCGACGAACCAGACGAGTCCCGGCCCGATTCTCCTGGCCTACCTGGATGTGCCGGTGAACCTGACCCTCTACGGCGTGAATGGGAATCTGTACAACTGGTTCCTCGACTACAACGGGAACCAAATTCCGGATGCGGGCGAGCCCCTGTCTCCCAACTTCACCTACGGAGCCCAGTGGTTCGAATTCACGCCGACGACGGCTGGGAACTTCACGTACGAATGCGGATTCTACCCAACGGTCATGAGGGGGACGATGGAAATTCTACCGGCTTTCGTCCCACGGCCCACCCTTCCGAGCGCGTCTTTCACCGTGACACCGAGTCGGGGGAACCTGACGACCCTTTTCGTCGTGGACGCGTCCGCCTCGGACAGCGGCAATGCATCGGATCCCTCTCTGGAGTATCGCTGGGACTGGGAGGGCGACGGGACCTGGGACACACCGTGGTCGGTGAACCAGACGGCGGAGCACTCCTACGGGTCTCCTGGAAACTTCACACTCGTCCTCCAGGTCCGGACGCCGACGGGCCTCGCCGGCGTGATGGGTCGCGTGGTGACCGTGGACGACCTGGCACCCGTCACCACGGCCTCCCTGGCGGGGACATCCGGCACGAACGGCTGGTTCGTCTCAACCGTCACCGTTTCTCTGGCAACGACGGACGACGCGAGCGGCGTCGCATCGACCTCATACCGTCTCGACGGCGGGTCTTGGCAGACCTATGCAGGTCCGTTCACCGTGTCGACC
>VBMN01000138.1 GCA_005878385.1 Methanobacteriota archaeon | reverse complement strand
CCTCGAGCGCGCGATCCCGGTCCACCAGTTCATCCTCACGAAGAGCGTGTCCCGCACCCTCACGGAGTACGTCGTCCTCACCGCGACCGCGGCAGCCCTGAAGCAGATGGAGAAGCGCGGCTTCCCCGTCGAGCCGGGCGAATCCGTGCGGTACGTGCTGATGGACGCCCGGGCCCGAGACTCGGAACGAAAGGTGCGCGTCGCGGAGTTCCTCGAGGGGAACGAGACGCCGGACGCCTGGGAGTACATCAAGCTCCTCTGCCGGTCTGGACAGACGCTCCTCGCGCCGTTCGGGTATACGGAGGACAAGCTGTTCGCGATGTGCGAGGACCTCTCCGACCTGTCGATCACGAACATGCCCGAACGGGCGATCGCGATCCAGGAAGACTACAAGTCCGCGGGGGAGAGCCGCAGCAAAGCCCGCGGCGGGGTCGGGTACAAGAAACCGTGGCGGATCATCGATGAGACCGCGACCGAGGAAACGGCCGCGGAGTTCTGACCCTAGCCGTGGTTCACTCGACAGGGAACGGCTCTTCCGTCAGCCCTTCCGCCGCGGCGACCAGCTTCGTCACGCGCTGCTCGCTGTCCGCGAGGATCGTGTGACATCGTCGGTACAACGCGAGGCCCTCCTCGAACACCGCGAGGGCCCGGTCGAGTGGCAGGTCGCCCCGGGACAACGCGTCCACCCTGTCCTCGAGCGCCCGGAGGGATTCCTCGAACGTCGGCTCGTCGGTCATGTCGCTTCTCCTCCGGAATTCACGCGCACATGGATCCGACCGTCCTGGAACCGGACCGCGAGGGCGTCTCCCTTCTCGACCTCGGTCGCCCGGGCCACGATGTGGCCGTCCTCCCGCTCGGTGATCGCGTACCCGCGCTGCAGGGTCGCGAGAGGACTCAACAAGTCCAGTCGGCGACCGACGGCCGCGAGGCGTTCCCGATGTCGCAGGATCTCCCGAGAGCCGAGGGCGGACAAGGCCTCGTGCATGCGCTCGAGCTGTTCGCGGTTCATGTCCACACTTCGCCGCAATCCTCGCGGCGACATGCGTTCTCCGAGGCCTTTCACCCGTTCGCGAGCTGCGGATACAATCTCGCGGATGGCCTGGCCCAGGAGTCGACCCGCTTCGTTCAACTGGTTGGCCAACTCGACGGAATTCGGAGATACGAGTTCGGCCGCGGCACTCGGGGTCGCGGCGCGGACATCGGCGACGAAGTCCACGATCGTCACGTCCGTCTCGTGGCCGATCGCGCTGACGACGGGGACGCGACATGAGGCGACCGCCCGTGCGAGGCCTTCGTCGTTGAAGCACCACAGATCCTCGAGGGATCCGCCGCCGCGCGCCAGGATCACGACATCAACCCGATCCGCGACGACGGCAAGGGCGCGACGCAAGCTCGCGGGCGCCCCGGGTCCCTGGACCAGCGCGGGCGCGACGATGACATGCGCGACCGGATAGCGCCGGCGGAGGATCGTGACGATGTCGTGGACGACGGCACCCGTCTCCGAGGTGACGACGCCGATCCGGCGCGGGAACGAGGGGAGGGACCGCTTGCGTGCGGCATCGAACAGGCCCTCGGCCGCGAGCTTCTTCCGAGTCCGCTGGTACGCGGCCCAGAAGGCCCCGACCCCCGCGGGGGTCGCCGCGCGGACCAGGAGTTGCACGGTCCCCTTTCGCGGGAACACGTCCACATCGCCTGACACGACGACGTCCATGCCGTCCTCGAGTTCGAACCCCAGGAGCTCGGCATCCTCCCGGAAGAGCGTACAGGAGACCTGGGCCGTCGCGTCCTTCAGCGTGAAGAACACATGGCCCGCGGGCGCGGTCTGGAGGTTGCTCACCTCTCCCCGCACGAGGATGCGATTCAGGAGCGGGTTCGCGCGGACCGTCTCGCGGATGAGTCGGGCGAGTTGCGAGACGGTGATCGCCGCGGGGACGCCCGGCCTCGGTTCCCAGGGGACGGCGATGGGGTCCATCATCCGGAAACGCAAATCGGCAGGTATGAATGGATGCAGGGGGGAGATGGCCGAAAGTGTCGAAGGCGTCCTACGTCGCGTCGAGGAGATCCTTCGCGGACAGCAGGGCATGGAGCCGCACGCTGATCTCCGCGAGCAACAACTTGCCGCCTTCCTCTCGATCGACGACGCAGACACAGTCCTCGATGACGGCGCCGTGTCCCCGCAGCCGCTCGATCGCGCCGCGCAGCGTCCCGCCGGTCGTGACGACGTCCTCGACGAAGAGCACACGATCCCCGCGACTCAGCTCGCCCTCGAACTCGTGCTTCGTGCCATGTTCCTTCGAGGCTTTGCGCACCATGACATAGGGCTTGCCGCTCGCCAGGCTGACCGCCGCGGCGGTGGGGACCGCACCGAGCTCGACGCCCGCGATCCGATCCGCGTCCCGCGCGAACGGCGCCATGCCGTCCGCGATCATGCGCAACATATCCGGTCGCGTGACCGCCTTCTTGATATCTACGTAATACGGAGACGTCCGGCCGCTGGCCAGCGTGAAAGTCCCGAACTGCAAGGCCCCCGCCGCCTTCAACGCGGCGACGAACCGCGCGCGGTCGATCTCACCAGGGCTCATGCTTCTTCCCCATCCGATAGCCGACGAGGTTCACGGCCCGATGCAGGGCGGGCGTAATAACGATGATGGCGAGCAACCCCAGGAGTGCGTCCCCGGAGAAGAATCGCGGGACGGACCACGACGGGATCAGGAGACTCAGAAGGAGCCCGCCGACGACGAAGTCGTATTGGTCGAGGCCCGATGCCTTCGCACCCCGCGGCAGATGCATCCGCCGTTTCACGAACGCGCCGACCAGGTCGCCGAGGAGAGCGCCGAGGGCGAGGACCGCCGAGGAGGCAAACGCCACCGTCGGGGAACCGTAGGACCACGAGGAGGACGACCCGAGCAGGTCAAAGGGGAGGGAGAGGAGAAGCCCCAGGATCGCGCCGGAGAAGGTACCGCCAATCAGGCCTCGCCACGTCTTGCCGTCCCCGAAGATCCGCTGACCATCGGACAGGCTCCGGCCGTCGTCGATCGGGGAACCTCCGCCGAAGACGACGGCCATCGGGTTCGCGATGAAGGCGGGGAGGAAGAACCACAGGGCCTGGGGGATCGCCTCGAGGGCCACCGGAGCCGCCGAACGGACGAACCCCGGATATAGGTAACCCCACCGTAGGACGCAATCCGGCCATGTCGGACCTACCTCTGTTCAGAGGTAAAAACCACCGAGCGCATCCGATACGTGAGCTGGCCTATGCGGGCGATACGGTGCGCGGACCGCTTCCGAGTGGCTAGGGTGACTGGAGCGTGACGATGAGCTTTGGAGGGTTGACCGATTCGCTCGCCCGATAGTCGACGCCGTCGGTCGAGGTCGACCCAATGAGCAGCCCGTAGTTCGCGTCCCCGTTCACCCAGTTCTGCACGATAGTCGTGATGTTCACGGTGACCAGGCCGAGGGGTGCGTTGAACGCAATCGTGGCCCCCTTCGTCGTCGGCGTGCCCGGGGTCGTGAAGCCATTCCACGTCGCACCCGATTCCGTCCAGCCTTCGGTCAGCTGGAGGAGCATCTGGGTCCCGCCCGGATTCGTGATCTCGAATTGCAGGAACGCGGAGACGACCACGGATCCCGGTGTCACCTGGCCCACATCGGACCCGATGACATTCGGGAACCGGATCAGGGCCTTGCAGACCGTGGCGGCGGAGAACTTACATCCCGACGCGTCGACGAACATTGCTCCGCCTGTCCCGAAGTTCGTATCCGGGCGGCCACTCGAGATGTACGTGTCGTCCGTCTCGCTGTAGGACCCGCCATCACCTTTCTGGAACGTGAGTGTGACCGGACCGGAGGGTGGTGGCAGGGGCGTGATGGTCCAGAGGACAGCATGGGTGGTTCCGTCGGTGCTTGCCGTGGCAGAACCGACGACGAGACCTGCGTCATTAAGGTCGGACGCGGAGGAGCCACCGTACCCGAGGTCCCCGAGATCCGCCATCGAACCATCGGACCAGAGGTACGCGTGGGCGCCTCCGGTCTCGGTCGTGGTACTGTACCCGACAACCTGGCCGGCCTCGTTGATCCCGTTGCCCGTGGACATGCTCCCGCCCGGCAGGGTGCCCAGGTCCATCACCGTGCCCGCCTCCCACCGTAGCGCGTGGTAGGGAGACCCGGAATTGTACCCGACGACCTGGCCGGCATCGTTGATGTCGAGCCCGTAGCTGTCGGGCGCCCCATTCAACGTCCCGAGGTCGGTGAGCACGCCCTGATCCCACAGGGTCGCGTGCAGGCTGCCTCCGTAGTACTTTTCGCCGACGATTTGCCCGTCGTCGTTGATGCCTTCGGGGATCAGGCCGTCGGTCCCGAGATCGGTGACCGCCCCATTCTCCCAACGGACGAGGTGACCGACGGAAGAGGCGTCCGCGCACGTCCCGACGATCTGCCCGCCGTTGTTGATCCCAGCGGCAGTGCAAGCGCTACCGCCCAACGTCGGGAGGGACGCCATCGATCCGTTGGCCCAGAGGACCGCATGCATCGAGGACGACGAATATCGGCTTTCGCCCACGACTTGGCCGGCGTCGTTGATGTCGTTCGCGCGGCTGCCCAAGTCCCCCGGGATTACTCCGAGGTCCGTCATCGCGCCGCCTTGCCAGAGAAAGGCGTGCCATACGGCATAGTCGGAGTCGTAGCTGACGCCGACAACCTGGCCCGCATTGTTGACGGCGTTCGCCTGACTCAAGCCCAATCCCGGGAGGGCGCCGAGGTCCTGAATCTGGATCGTCATGGGAGGCGGAGCCGGGGAGAACTGCACCGTCAGGGTCGGGGGATTCGCGGACTCGCTCGACTCGTAGTCCACCCCGTTCGTGTCGTCGGAGGCCAGGAGGATCCCCTCGTTTGCGTCGCCGTCCACCCAGCGTTGGACGATCGACTTGATGTCAATCGAGAACAGGCCGAGGACGGACGGATACACCCAGGACTCGCGAGGACGTGTCGTCGGCGCTCCGGCTGGACTGAAACTGTTCCAGGTCGCGCTGTCCTCACTCCAAGCCTGCGTAATCTGGAACAGACCCTCCCTCCCGCCTCGGTTCGTGACGACGAACTGCAAGTTGGCGCTCACGATCGTGGCGCCGGGCGGCACCTGTCCCGAATTGTGGCCGATGAACTGTGGGAACTTGATCAACGTCTTGCACAGGACCCCGATCGCGACCTTACACCCGGAGCCATCGACCAACAGTTTCGGACCATGACCGAAATTCGTGTCCCCGGCTCCGCTGCTGATGTACGTGTCCTCCGTCTCGCTGAACGGCCCGCCATCGCCCTGCCGGTAGCTCTGCGGGACAACGGACGCGGTCAAGCCGAGATCATCGGGCCAGTCCGTCCCGCCATGAGGCGAAAAGAATACGGTTGGCGCGAGACCCCCGATCGCCGCGATGACGGTTAACAGGGCCGCGTAGAGAGGCACCGCCGACTTACCTTCCGTGAACCGATGACGAGACGTGCGAACGCCCTCCCACGGGGCGGGAATCGCCATTCGCTAGATAACCGGCGAGTTTAGACCGTCTCACAAGTGATGGCAGTCCGTTCCCACGGAGACGGCACGGGGGCCAGGACGACGGAGGCCAGCCAAATCGCGATCGTCAATGCGGGGCCTCACACGGTCCGCTCAAGTCGAGCGATTCGGGAAGAGAGATCCTGCTGCACCGACCGGTAGTAGGCCAGTAATTTCCACGTCGCCTCCCGCTTCGACTTGGACTCGCGGGCAGGACCGACATAATCCTCGCGGCGCTCGCTCCGCCCGGCATCCCGCTCGTAGTGCCAGAAGTACAGGTATTCGTTCCCGTCGATCGTCCGCACCCGAAGACCACAACCGACCCGCATCCAATCCCTCGTTTCTACCTCTGTTTAGAGGTAGGTTCCTGGTGCCCGATGAACCTTTCGATGGGGTCTGCGAATCCGTCCCATGGCGGCCGCTTTCAGTGATGATAATTTCCGCGGCACCCCTTTATAGCGCGACCCGGCTCGTTCGCGGGCACTCTATGGACCGACTCCAGACGCACGTGGAAGGCTTCGACGAGGCCCTCGGCGGAGGCATCCCGCGGGGCTCGATTGTCCTCGTCGCCGGCACCCCGGGCACGATGAAGACCGCCCTCACCTTCTCGATCCTGTACGAGAACGTGAAGGCCGGTTCGAAGGCCCTGTACGTCTCCCTCGAGGAGAGCCAGGAGGACCTGCGCGCCGCGATGGCGGAGCTCGGCATGACGGGCCTGGACGCGATGGAACTGTATGTCCTGGACATCGGCAAGATCCGCCTGGAGCACAAGGACGAGGAGCTGTCGAAGAACTGGCTCGACGTCTTGCGGAAGTACATCGACCAACGGGTCCGCGTGAACCACTTCGACCTGGTCGCGATCGACAGCTTGGCGGCCCTGTACAGCCTCAGCCATCTGGATCACCCGCGCCGCGACCTGTTCCATTTCTTCGGCTTCCTGAAGTCCCTCGGGGCCACCTGCTTCCTGATCTCCGAGGTCCCGACGGGGAACAACGGCAAGCTCTCCTCCTTCGACGAGGAGTTCCTTGCCGACGGGATCCTGGTCCTGCGTCACTTCGAGAAGGGCGAGACCGACGTCCAGCTGCGCCTGCGGACCGTGAAGATGCGCCGCACGCGGCACGAGCACGGGTACTACGCCCTCAGTCGCAACAACGGACGGTTCCAGCTCACGCGCGCGATCTCAGAGTGACGTCTTCTGAAGGAGCTTCAGCAGCGCTTCCGCGTACTTGCCCGCGAGGGTCTCGTTCCCGAACGTCTTCGTCGCGGCCGCCTTGTTCTCCTCGATCGCCTCGACCGTCTTCGTGAGGACCGAGACCACATCCTTGCCGGGCGCCCGCCGGAACAGGGCCGCGATCGACGCGTCCTCGCCCGTCATCACGACGAGCCGGCCGACCGGCAGGTGCATCACGAACGTGGCCTTCGTCCGCCGCCCCGACTCCCGCTGGATCATCTCCGCGATCGCCGGGTCGTCCACGTACGCGGTCTCGCCGGCCTTGGCGAGGACCTCCTTGCCCTTCCGCAGGATCACGAGGGCGATCGCGTTCGACTCCTTGGACCCCGACGCGAGTTCGGACCAGAACGCGGCCTCGAGGGAGAGGGCCCTTAGCCGACGTCGGAGGGCGGCCATCGCCTCCCGGTCCCGCGTGCGCGCGAGCTCCTTCAGGGTCGCCTCGACCTCCTTCGCCTCCTTCGGGCGGAGCAGATGGCGGAACGTCTGGAACTCCTGGCCCAGGGCGTCCAACTCGGACGAGGATCGGCCGCGCGGCGCCGCGGGCATCGGCAGTTCCGTGGGCAGGTCTCTCTGCGGTTCTC
>VBMN01000137.1 GCA_005878385.1 Methanobacteriota archaeon | reverse complement strand
TGAGGAGACGGCCAGGATCCCGGGAATGATCAGGTCTCCCAATCCGACGAACATCGCCTCGCGTTCTTCGCCGGATGCGACCTGCTCCTTCAGACTCTTCTGCTGCCGAAACGAGTAGCCGGCTTTTTTCGGGATCACCAACAGGATTGGTAGCCGCTGGCTCGTGAGTTCGTCCGCGAGGGTGATCATATGTTTCGTCCGGTAGACGGCCCAGGCGTCGTAGAAGGCCAGGGCGATGAGGAGGAGGATCGCGGGAAGCGTGCCGAAGGAGATTCCCAGGATCGCGGTCACGCCCGCGGCGGTCACCATCCCGATCGCGTCCACCACGTACCATTCAGGGAACTTCACGAGCAGGTAGACGAGGCCGGCGGCGACCGCGAATGCGAGGACCGTGGCGACGTTACCGAGCAGCACGCCGTCGGCCGTCCCGCCGGTCGCGTAATCCAGGGCGTAGAACAGCGGAAGCAGGAGGACGAACGCGAGGGTGATGAAGATCGAGGCCATGATTACGTACTTCGCGAGGTTCTGTCGCTTGTACCGGACGAGTCCGAGGATCACGGCGGTGAAGGCCAGGATCATGATGAGGTAGATGACCGTGTTCGTCACGTCTTCGGGACGCTGGAACGCCTGGAACCCGGCCCCGGCGAAGATGGGCGAGAGGGCAATCGCCGCAATCTGACTCACGACGAGGAGGGCTGCCATGGCCGCAATCGACGGAATCTCGCGGCGCATGGGAAGCCTACTCCCGGGTCACACGTCCGAAGGCCACCGTGCCCGCGATCTTTTCGATGAACACCTTCACGATTGAGCCCTTCGCGGTTCCCGGGACATAGATCACGTACTTGTCGAGCTTCGCGATCCCGTCCCCCTTCTTCCCGATATCCTGGATCATGAGCTCGTAGACCTTCCCTTCGACGAGGGGCGCTTCCTCGACCTTTGCGGCTTTCTTCACGGCCTTCACGGGCCGGCGCGCGCCGCAGGCGTCGCACTCGAGCATCGCGATGCGCCCTTCTTTCACGAGGCGGGTATCAGGCCGACCGCATTCCTGGCAGAGGACGTACGCGTCCACGTAGGACTTGATTCGATCTTCGATCTGCTGGGAGGTGACCTTGCTCTTGAATACGACCCGTCGGCCTTCCATCGCTCCCGCGGTCCCGAGTTCTCGAAGGAGATAGGTGAGGACCATGTCCGGGTCTCGGCGGATAACGCCCACGATGTCCTCGAAGTTCCGCAGGATCGTCGTCTTTCCTTCGATGACGACGTCCGGGGAAGGGACCTGGAACCGCTCACCGCTGCTCAGCGCCGCAGGCAGCGCCTTCTTCGCACGGGACAGAAGCTCTTCGTAACCGAACGACACGAACGACGTCCAAGCCCCGGGTCACTTTAAAGGTTGCGGGGCTAGCGCGCGGCAGCGCGAACCAGCCCGAGATGAATCGGGGAAGGCCGCAGCGGACGGGAGCGCAACTCCGGGTGGAACTGGGACGCGATGAAGTACGGATGGCCCTTCAGTTCCAGGACCTCCATGCGCCGTCCGTCGTCCGAACGGCCCACGTAGCCCAAGCCTGCGTCCTCCAGCTTCGCGATGTACGCGGGATTGATCTCGTATCGGTGCCGGTGCCGTTCATGGATCGTCGTGGCGCCATACAGCTTGGCGGTCGCGGACTTCGGATCGAGTTCGATCGGGTGCGCTCCGAGTCGCATCGTCGCGCCCATTCCCTTCACGGCATGTTGCTCCGGCAGCAAGTCCACGACAGGATGCGGGGTCTTCGGGTCGAACTCGGAACTGTTCGCTCCCTTCAAGCCCAAGACCGCTCGGGCGAAGCCGATCGTCGCGAGCTGGAACCCGAGGCACACGCCTTGGAACGGAATCTCGTGCTCCGCGGCGAATCGGGTCGCCGCGATCTTGCCCTCGATCCCGCGGTCTCCGAAACCGCCCGGGACCAGGATGCCGTCCGCGTCCTCGAGGCCTTTCGTCCCCTGTTTCTCCAGGTCGACGGATTCGACCCATTTCAGTTTCACGTGGACGCGCGCCGCCGCGCTCGCATGATGGAACGCCTCGATGTGACTGATGTAGGAATCCTTCAGGTGGGTATACTTGCCCACAAGTGCGATCGTGACCTCGTCCTTCGGGTTTTTCAGGTTCTCGAGGAACGCCTTCCACTCCCGCATGTCCTCCGCTTTCGCACGGAGGCCGAGGGTCTTCATCGCATACTCTGTGAGGCCCTGTCCGTCGAAGAGGAGGGGGACGTCGTAGATGGTCAAGGCATCTGGCGCGCTGATCACGCCCTCCACCGGGACGTCTGAGAAAAACGCGATTTTCTTCTTGATCTCCGTCTCCAACGTGTGTTCGCCCCGAGCGATGATCACGTGGGGCAGAATTCCTGCGGCCCGGAGTTCCCGAACGCTCTGCTGTGTCGGTTTCGTCTTCTGCTCGCCGACCGCTCCCATGACCGGCACGAGGGTCGTGTGCACGAACAGGATGTTCTCCTTCCCCACCTCCTGCCCGAGCTGGCGGACCGCCTCTAGGAAAGGCATGCCCTCGATGTCCCCGACCGTCCCTCCGACCTCGACGAGGACGACGTCGGCGCGTTCCTTCTCGCCAACCGCGCGGAGTTGGGCCTTGATTTCATCCGTGATGTGCGGGATGATCTGCACGGTCTTCCCGAGGTAGTCGCCGCGCCGTTCTTTTTCGATCACCGCTCGATAGACCTTGCCCGTGGTGATGTTGTGGTCCCCGGTCAGGTTCACATCGAGAAACCGCTCGTAGTTGCCCAGGTCGAGATCGACCTCCGAGCCATCATCGAGGACGAACACCTCCCCATGCTGGTACGGGTTCATCGTCCCTGCATCCACGTTCAGATAGGGATCGATCTTGATCGGACAGACCTTCAATCCCTTCGACTTCAGCAGGACGCCGATGGAAGAGGTGCTGATGCCCTTCCCAAGGCCCGACAAAACGCCACCCGTGACGATGACATATTTCACGTCAAATCACGGGATTGGTCCATCCAGCGCGTCGGAGATAAACTTTGTGTCACGGATTCGGGGAACACATCGTCACGAGTCCCACGGCCCGCAAATCCTTTAATGGACTGTCGCCTAATCCGCCTCGTGACGCGATGGAACTGACCCAGTACCAAGGTCTCCCGATTGGATCGCAGGCTCCCGACTTTTCGCTGCCCGGAGTGGACGGAAAGACGCATTCCCTCGTTTCGTTCAAAGACAAGCCGATCCTCGTCGTCTCCTTCTGGTGTAACCACTGCCCCTACGTGCAGGCGTGGGAGGACCGCACGATCGCGGTCCAGAAGGAATTTGCCGGGAAGGGCGTCCAGTTCGTCATGATCAACGCCAACGACGAGGAAAGCTATCCCGAGGACGACTTCGCGCATATGGTCGAACGCTCGAAGATGAAAGGCTACAATTTCCCCTATCTACGAGATGAGACCCAAAGGTCAGCGGAGGCCTATGGCGCGGTATGCACGCCTGATTTTTTCGTCTTCGACGCGACTCGAAAGCTTCGGTACCGAGGAAAGCTCGATGACTCGAAGGACCCGAAGGGCGTCAAGAAGCAGGTGATTCGAGAAGTTCTCCAGGCGCTCACGGCACACAAAGATCCTCCGGTGGCGTTCGTCCCTCCGATGGGCTGCTCGATCAAGTGGAAGGCGGAACACTTCAAGTGAAGGGAGTGGAAACGCTCACCGTTTGTGATCCCACGGGATACGCCTGTAGGGGCCCATAGTATCCCCAGGTCAGGGTGACAACGATCTGTGCTTCGAGGCCCGTTCCCTCAGGGACCTGAATTCCGTAGAGCACGAAGTCCACGGCGTTCTCGAAGATCGGGACTCGATTCAGCCCCTCCTCGCCAATTGCCACCCATTGAATGGACATTCCTCCCGGTGAACTGATGTTGAAGTTGGAGCTTGTCCTGAAATCCCCCGCCGGCACGCGAAGCTCATCTGCTCCGAGAGCAAAACCGAATCCTCGAGGTCCGTCCTCTCGTGTGACCGTCTGGTAGAAAGGATGCCCGTTGGCCGGAGCCCAGTTGAAGACGAGGGCATTCGGGAGCCTCACGAGGACCTCGAGCGAGTAGGGGTGCACCTCGCGTGCAGTGGTATTGTTCTGGATGCTGAGGCGAATCGCGTACCAATCGTATTCCGGATTATTGTCCGAGGCCGACCCTCGTTCCACCTCCGCCGCCAACAGAATCGGATGCGGCCCCAGATCCACCTGGGTGGGTCCAAGACGGATGAGGTCTGTAGTGATGGCCACGATGGGGCTGACCACGACGACCGCCGCAATTGTGAGAACCAAGATCACGGTCCGAAGGCGCAATCGAGGTCTGCGCTGGCGGCCACCTACCGTCGTTTCCGTGCTCGCATTCCCCCCGGCGCTCGCATTCCGATGAGTTCCGAGCGCAGGAAGGAATACAGCGCCGCCATATTTCTGTCCTTGTCGTAGGTGCGGGTGATCCGGGTGACTTCCTTCCCGTCGTCTCGAAGCTCGTGAACGAACCGGTGAATATTGAGGAGCGCCCGGGAGACCTCGTCGACGACCGGGATCGACGCCATACGTGTCGTCCGCGAGAACGGGTTCAGGTCCACGCTGATCACGACCTTCTTCATCCGCACGAGGGCCTCCGCCCGATCCCCATCCTCAAGGGGGACAAGGACGACGTCCGCACCGAACACACCCTCTCGATGCGACAGAGCCCGCTTCGATTCGAGGCCTGGCACGCGGGCATTGGGCCTCTCCCCTAGGACGTCCCGGGCTCCCACCCGCTCGAGGAGCTGTCGGATTCGCCGGACACGAGCTTCCGAGCGGTGGAACAGGTTCACCTCGATGCGCGCAGGGATCGAGTTCGCAAGTCGGACGATCTTCCGTGCGGACAGCGCCGCGACGTTTCCGTTGACCGAGAGGACCGGTCGCTGGGCGCGCAACAGCCACGCGGCTCCGGCCCGTTCGGCCACGAGTGCTGGAGCGATCGTCCGCTCGCCGAACAGGTAGTCGAACGCCTCCCCACGACCGTGGGCGATGAGTCCCTCGGGGACCACGATGCCGGCCTTCCATGCCCGGACAAGTTTCTCCCTTCGGATCAGGGAATCGTACCGCGGGTGGGACTTCGGGATCTTCATGTTATCCGCCGGATTCGGTCGACGAACTTCGCGCAACCATGCCAGAGCGGGTCCGCGGTCGGGAGCTTGTATTTTGCCTCGTACGCACGCACGGTGGCCTCGACCTCGTCCCGTGTCATGTTCTCGTGGTTGATGCCGATGCCGACCACCTTCCCGTTCCCCGCGTTCCGCGCGAAGAATTCCAACCATTCGATCTCCTCCTCCACGGTCGGCATGGGCCATGCGACCACATCGCGCCGAAAGCTCCGAGTCTTCCGGGCGGGGGCATGCATCATGAGGATGGCCGACGGCATCGACGCATTGATGATCGCCCGGGTCCCGCTCACGTACGCGGGATGGGAGATGCTCCCTTGCCCCTCCACGACGATGACCTTCGGTTTCGTCTCCTCGTATGCGCGGACGATCTCGGATTCGAGCTCGCCGACCATGAAGTCGCCTTTGATCGAATCCAGCGGTACCCCGTACGGCGAGCCCTGGATGATGCCCGTCTGCCCCGTCGCCACGAACGTCGCGGCGATCCCGGCCTCGCTCAGGGCATCCGTGAGCAGGAGAGCGGTCGTCCTCTTTCCGATCGCGCCGTCCGTCCCGAGGACCGGGATCCGGAGGCAGGGCAGCTTGCGCGAGAGATCGCTGAACTGCTTCGCCTCGCGAATCGGACGGGGCTTCCGGGCGTCGATGAGACGGACTCCGTGGGCCTCGGCGAGCTTCGTGAACTCCGGGTCCTCGCTCAGGTATTCGTGCAGGCCCGCAACGATGTTCAGGCCATTCTCAATCGCTTCGCGCAGGATTGGTCGATACTCCTGCGGGATGTATCCGCCGAACGTCGCCACCCCCACGATCACGGTCGCAGGCCTGGAGCGGTCGATCGCTTCCTTCAGATTCGCGACGATCGGGATGCCGTTCGGCTTCCCGTCGAGGACCTCGCCTGCGTCGCGCCCGGCCTTCGTCCGATCGATGACCCCGACGATCTCGTAGCGCTTCGAATACCGTACGAGTCCGTTCGCCGTCTTCCCCGTGTTCTGGCCAAAATATCCGTCGCACAGGATGACGGCCCGCTCCATCCCTCGAATCCCTCGTGATAACAACGGGCGAAAGTCCATGAGCCGCTATAAATCCTAGTCGCGACGGCGACGCGTGATGGTCGCAGGATTCCGCGTGAGTCAGAGGACACCCTCTTCCCCCTGTTGGAATCCGGAGGAGCCCCGGGAGGAATTGGCCGGATGACGGTCCGGGTCGACGACCTCCCGCCTTGCGAAGCGTGCGGCGGAAAGGTGCTCCCGGTCGTCCTGTGCGAGAGCTGCGGCGCGGTTACGATCCTCCGAGAGGCCCGTGCTCTTGCGCAAGCAAGCCCGTGCCCCGAATGCGGGACGCCCAATTCCGAGCAGCTCATCTGCGATCAGTGCCACACCCGGTACCCCGCGCCGGGAATGCCGCCCGGTCCGCCACCGATGTCCCCATCGGATAAGCCCGCGGAAAGTGCCGCGGTCCCTGTGGGTCGCTCTCGGCGCCGAATCAAGGGAGAGGTCGACAGCGGCGCCCTGACGGACCTCCTCAAGGTCCTCGGTCTCGACGCGTCTCGCGCGCAAGCCCTGATCGACCGCGGCTATGATGCCCCGTGGAAAATCGCGCGGGCCAAGGAAGACCAGTTGGCTCGGATCCCCGAGGTCGGTCCGATCGCGGCCCGGAAGATGGTCGCGTCGTTCCACCTGCTGAACTACGCGCCTCCGAAGCAGACGAAGGAGTCGATCGCGCAGGCCGAATACGAATGCCCGCTCTGCCAGTGCGTCACGTCGGCGTTCTCGCTCGATTGCATCGAGTGCGGCGCGCCCTTCGACGAGGAGGAGATGGAAGAGGACCTCCGTCGTGCGTTCACGGGAGAAGGACTCGCGGGGCTCCTCGCGTTCTACGACGGCCGCTTGGCGGAGAAGCCCGACGACGCGGAGCTGTGGTACGCGCGCGGGCTGCTCCTCGACTCGCTCAGTCAAACGGACGAGGCGATTGCCAGCCTCGACCGCGCTGCGTCGAAAGCCCCAGATTCGAAGAAGATGAAGGTGGCCAAACTCCGCCTCCAGGCGAAGCACTTCCGAAGGCCCGAGGTCTCGGCGAAACTCCGGTCGACGGCCAATTCCCTCCTCGACGATGTCGCGTGGGAGGAGGAAGTCGCCCAGCTCGACCGAGTGATCTCCGAGGCGGAGCGGGAGTGTCCGTCCTGCGGCGCCACCGTGCCTGCGGAGAT
>VBMN01000136.1 GCA_005878385.1 Methanobacteriota archaeon | reverse complement strand
AACTCGTTGATGGCACCGGCCAGGGCCGCGAACGTCAACGTTCCACTCGTCGCATCCCGAATAGTCACGCTGCTGGAACCCGCCACCCACCCGGCGGCGGTGGAGAGATTGGTCCACGTCCCGTTGACGGTCCACGTCGATGCCCCGAGAAGAACGACGGTCGCTGCCGTCAACACGTTCACATTGCCGGTCACGGTGACGGTGGAATTGCGGGCGTTGACCGTGCCCTGAATGCGGAACGCGCCGTTGATCGTGAGCGCCCAGTTGTTCGCGGCCGTCGTATCGAGGGTCCCGGTGAATCCGGTCATGTCAATACTGGCGATCGTCGTTGCCGCGGCGAGCGTGGTCGTTCCGCTTGGGCTCCCATTGAAGATCGCGTTGTTCGACGCGATCGGGGTGCACGCGCACGCGGCCCCTCCGGATGTGTTGGACCAGTTGGCTCCCGTGTTCCATGCCCCGCCCGCACCGATTCGATAGCAGTTCCCCGCCGCCACACCACAGTTGGGAGCGGCGACGACGCGGGCGGCTCCGAGGACCCAGTTGTTGCCGCCGCCGATCGTCCACGTGATCGCCGTTCCCGGATTGGGCATGTCCGCGCCCGCTCCACAGAGATTGGTACCCGAACCGGTGCACTCGGTCACCGCGACGCCGTAGAGATCCGTCGCGGCCGCTCCCGTACCGGTCACCGCAGTTGGAGCCGTGGCGGTCTGGTGTGCGAACACGGCAAACGCCAATTCGCCCGCCGCCGGCGAGATCGGGATGCTCGGATTGGCCCCATTGCCGCTTGCCGTCGTCCCGCCTGCCGTAGGGCCCGCGCTCGAGACTCCGCTCAACAGGATCGTCGCGCAGACGTGTTTGGCCGTGCCCGCTGCCAGCGTGGCCGTCATCGTCTGGGCACCGCCGGGGACTGCACCCTGGTAGAACCACATCTCCGTCCGAACGGTTCCGCCACCGCTCGAGGCCGTCCCGGCGATGAGACTCAAACTCACGGCCCCGTAGGTGACGGTCGAGTAGGCGCTCGCGGGCCGGTTGCTGAGCATGACGAGTACGGCGTTGTCCGCCGCGGCCGCCGATTGTGACGTCGTGCACGTGGCGGCGTCCGGGTCGACCACGGTGGTGGTTGTCGAGTCGACGGTCACACTGTCGGCCCTAGCATTCACCGTGAAGAGATCGAAGACCCATCCGACGCCTCCTCGAACGGAGGCCAGGATCTCGCTCCCCACTTGGCGCCAGTCTACAGGAGGGAACGCCGCCCGGATGCCGTGGCCAAGGGCATTTCCCGCGCTGCCCTCCGGAGGGCCTCGATGGACGAACACATTGAGGTTTGCCACGTCGAACGAAAAAGAGACGAGCCGGGCCGTCGGATGCGAGGACCGTTCCGGAAGGAGGAAGGTGATATTGTAGTACGGCCTCAGGTCGTTCCCGTGAAATAAGAGTCGTTGAATCTCCGATGTCAATGCCCGACCGGGGATTGTGAGGCGTCCGTCGGGGCCGAGAAATTGTGCGAGTGGATCCGGCGCCAGCTGGGCCTCAATCGCCACCGCGGCCGTCGCGAGGAGGAGGACGCCGAGGAGCAGCGCGGTCCGCGTGTTCATGGGGAACCCTCCAGGTGGCCGTCCGACCGAATCGCTTCATTGCGTCCGCAGGCGCCGAACGGGACGCGGCTGGTCAGGTTGGATCGAATCAAGACGGTGCACCCGCTCATACGGAACCGGGCCGGCGGGCTTGTGCGTACTCCGATCAAAGCCGTCACGACTAGGACGCCGTCTGTGCGGGTGTGAATCGTGTTTCGGCTGGCACCTATTTAAGCGCGGGTCGGTGGTTATCGACCCTGATTTCATGGAGAGAAATGGGTCCGCTACTCGACCGTTACGCGACCGGACAGGCGGGCTTCCATCGCCTCGAGTTCCGCGGCTCGACGACGCAGCTTCTCTTCTCGGTCGAGGAGCTCGAGCGCTTTTTGCTGAATGATCTTCACCCTCCGCTCGATGTCCTTCTTCGCCTCGTCGGCTTGGGCGCGGACATCTAGGATTGGCGGTTTCGCCTGCGCGATGATTGTCTTCTGTCTGGACACGTCCTGTTCCTTCGCCGTGAGCTCCTCCGTTCGACGTGCGAGTTCGTGTTCTCGCTCGTCGGACTTCGACTCCCGGTCGCGCACGCGTTCCTCGCGGTCCAAGAGCTCGATCGCACGGCGTTGCAGGAATTTCCGCTCCCGCGCAAGCTCTCCCTTCTCCCCTTCCATCGCCTTCCGGACTTCGTCCGTCTCCCCTGGACCGCGATGGGACGCAACGATCCGTTCCTTCGCCATCGCGGCGAACCGCTGACTCATGTCTGCGACGCGAACTTCAATCTCTTTCCGCATCCTTTCTTCGTCGGACAATCGTGTCGCAGCGTTTACGCGTTCCTTCTCGAGTGCAGCGATCGAGTCCCTCGCCTCCTTCTCGAATTTCGCGATTTGCGTGGTGGCTTCACGATATCGAGCGTCAATTTCGTTCTTCGCCGCCAAGAGCTCGTTCCGTTCCTGTTCGAATGCTTGTCGGGCATCCGATGTCGCTTTCGAATCGGTCTTCTTCGATTCGAGGTCCCGGCTGGCCGTGAGTTGTTCCGTCATCTCAAGGGTCTTCATCGCACGCGACACGCCACGAGTGACGGAGTCTTGCATGCGGGCGGCGTAGTCCGCGAGGGCTGTCAGGCCCGCCTTCTGGCGGTTCAACTCTTCCTGTCGACCGAGAAGATTCGCGGACTCCGCCTGGAGTTTCGCTTCCTGTTCCGCGAGCGTTTTCTCCTTTGCTTTGAGGCGGACCTCGCGCTCCGCGGACGCCTTGTCGGGATCCGCTTTCGCCTCCGTTCGAGAGGGTGCCGCGCGACTCGCGGGCGCAAGATGCGAATCCGCTGCCGTCAGCAGGAGAGCGGTCCAGTCGACGTCCTCCGATGCGAGATGACCGCGGGACAAGAGGACGAAGACCAACTTGCCGCTCTGGAACGCCGTGAACACGTATTCTCCGACAAACAGCGAGTCTCGATCGCCGATTCCTTCTGAAGGCAACACCTTCAAGAAATCGTCGTAATCGATCGGGCAATCCGCGTCGAGGATGTATTCGCCGGTCATGTCTCCGTGATCATTGAGCACGTAGATTTTCTTGAGCTGCGCCCGGACGGTTTTCCTCGAAGGGGCTGCCATCAGGACCGCGGTGAAGGCCGGGCTGAGACCTCGCATTAAGATGCCCGACACCAGGGCTTCCATCGGCCCTTGCATACGCTGCCTGCTCCGGTGCGCGAGGGCGTTCCCTCACGTGACTTGTCGGAGGATTCGAGCGGGCTGCACGGTATTTAAGGGCCGGGCTTTGGTTATCGGACGTGAGAAGGGGCTGTCACGGAGACGGCGGACCGGACGATTCTCTCCTCGTCGTCGACTCGGCCTCCAGAGGGTGCTCGACTTTCGACTTCGCTTGTCGGAACGCGCGCTGCATCTGCAATGCGTAGTCGCGCAACGCCGTCAGCCGCGTCTCTCTCGTCCGTACCTCGCCCTCCAGATCGCGAAGGGCAATCGCGGCACTCCGGAGTTCCGCTTCGAGGAGCGCAAGTCGCTGTTCCCGTCGCGCCACATGGACCTCACGAGCCTCGATCTCGCGGTCTCGCTCTCGCAATGCATCTTCCCGAGCCGCGATCGCGGGTGACAGGCTAGGCGGCAGATGCATCCGCATGGCTGCGAGGAGGGTGCCGATGGATCCTCGCTCCTCAATCCGCGGGACGCCGTGGCTCAAGACGACGAACCACAGGTCTTCGACCCGAAACGGCGTGAAGGCGAATTCCCCTTGGTAGAACGCGACGAGATGCCGCATCCCGTTCACGGGAATCGACCGGCGAAGATCGTCGTACTCGAGCGGGCAATCATCGCGAAGCGCGTACTCGCCGAGCAACCGCGCATCCTGGTCCAAGACGAAGATTCGTTCATAGTCGATCCGAGGGACCATCCTCGGCGCTTGGACCGTGGACCGAGCGACGACCCCGACGCCATCTCGCGAGATGGCCCCCTCCTCCACAATGACGTCTTTCATTAGCGTCCGCCCCCCCCGAAAGTACGCGGATGCAGATGAGATAGGAATGCTCGGTCTCTTGAGGGTTTCTGTGCCTGGTCCTTCGTTATCACATCCAGCATTGAGACCGAGGCGCCGCTTTCGAGTCGCTAGACGAGGGAACGGGCCTTCTCAAGATTGTCGACTCCGAGCGCCAGTTGCGCGTGTCCACCGACCGTGCCCAAGTGGATCGCACTCATCACATTCACACCGGCATCCCCGAGTCGTTTCGCGAGAGCCCCGAGCGCTCCCGGTTTGTCGTCGAGGCGGACCACGAGCACGGTCCGAGTGGAACACACGTACCCGTGCTTCATCAAGGCCTCCCGGGCCTGGACGGGTTGGTTCGCGATCAGGCTCACGTAGGACCGGCCACTGGCTGACTCCGCACTCAGCGCGTCGATGTTGATTCCCGCCGTTCCGAGGATCGCGGCCAATTTCGCCAGTTCTCCGGGACGGTCCGGGACTTCGATGTCGATTTGGATCATGGCTCCCTCTCGGCGACGGAGATAGCGTTCCAAGGCTACAAGTGTTGTGAGCCCCCGCTGGCCGGCGAATCACTTATGCAGGCCGCTCCGCTGTCGATGAGTCCATGCGCTTTCGACTCGCCTACGTCGGAATCCAGGTCCGCGACCTGCCTCGTTCCCTCGCGTTCTATCAAGACCTGTTCGGAATGCAGCTCGCTCGACGCGAGCGAGTCCCCGAGACGGGCGGGGAGTGGGCCGAACTTCGGAGTCCCGGTTCGCGTTGGATTTTGGAACTCAACTGGTATCCCGAGGGCTCCGAGTTCTTCTGTGGTCCATACAGAAACGGCGACGAGTTGGATCACATCGCGTTCGAATGCGAGGACGTGCAACGCGCGTATCGAGAGTTGCTGGCGCGGGGTGCGGCGGCGGGCCATGCTCCCTTCGTCGAAGGCGGGACTCTCCTCGCCTTCGTCCAGGATCCGGACGGAATTTGGATTGAGCTCACCGGTCCGATGGAGGCTCGCTCGGATCCGTGAGGTCGGCCTCCTCGCGGGAGGGCCGTCGCAGAAGGATCCGTGCATCGACCACCCGGTATCCGTGCCCTTCTTCCAACGCCAGCACGGGGTTCAGGTCCAACTCCTGAATCGAGTCGAAGTCGGACACAAGGGCCCCCAGTCGCAAGATCGCTTCCTCGATTGCGGTCACATCGCGTGGCGGTTCACCGCGGACGCCCCGAAGGATCGGATACGTCCGGATCGACTCGATCATTCTCCTCGCGTCGCGGTCCGTCAGCGGAGGCAAGCCGAACGAGACGTCCTTGAGATATTCGACGTAGATTCCGCCGAGGCCGAAGACCAGGAACGGGCCGTACACCTTGTCCCGCGCCATCCCGAGGATGATCTCCATGCCTCCGCGCACGAACTCTTGCAGTAGGAAGCCCTCGACCGTGATGCGACGATCCCGGAGCCGATGTTCCATCGCCGATGCAGCGTCGACAAGTTGCTTCTCGGTTTGGATGCCGAGTTGGACGGCTTGGAGATCCGACTTGTGGAGGATCTCGGGACCGACGGCCTTGAGGACGACGGGATAGCCGATCTCCTCGGCGGTTCGGCCCAGATCCTCGATTCGCCGCACGATCCGCGTTTTCGCTGTTCGGATGCCGTAGGCCTCCAGCACGGCGCCCGCCTCGTCGCCCCGAAGCAGCAGGCGACCTTCACGCACGACACGGTCGAGGATCGTCTCGGCCTTCGTCCGATTCACCGAGAAGGTGCGGAGCTCCCCCTCCTCCCGGTCCCGATATTGTGCATAGCGGTACATCGCCGCGAGAGACCGCGCCGCGCTTTCCGGAAACAAATACGACGGAACGCTGTGGCTCACCAGTTCCACGAATCCCGGGCTATTCTCCGATCGACCGAGGAAGTTACACAACACGGGCTTTGCATGGTCTTTGGCCGATTGCCAGACCGCACGGGCGACGTCGACTTCGTCGACGCGCACCGGGGGCACGTATATCGCGATCGCCGCGTCGACGCCGTCGTCCGAAAGGACTGCGTCCAGCGCTCGGCGGTAGTCTTCGAGACTCCCTTGTGGGGTCAGGTCGATCGGGTTCCGGAGGGACGCTTCGGGAGGCGCCCAGGAGCGCATGAACGCCTGCGTGGACGGCGTCAGCTCGGCGAGCCGCATGCCGTGTGCGACGAGCTCGTCGACGCACATGATGGCGGGGCCTCCCGCATCGGAGACGATGGCCACGCGATTTCCACGAGGTAATGGCTGGAGCGAGAATGCCATCGCGAGGTCGAACAACTCCTCGATGGAAGCCGCTCGCAGGACGCCCGTCTGGGCGAACACGGCTTCCGCGGCCAGATCGGATCCGCCGAGGGAGCCCGTGTGAGACGCCGCCGCGCGGCTCCCTGCTTCCGAGCGACCGGACTTCACCGCGATGATCGGCTTGTCCTTCGTCGTCGCCCGGGCGATCTGGACGAAGTTCTTCGGATTGCCGAAGTTCTCGATGTACGCCAGGATGATCTTCGTATCCGGGTCGCCGCGCCACATCTGTAACAGGTCGTTCAAACTCACCTGGGCCTTATTCCCGAGCGAACAGAATTTTGCGAACCCGACCCCCAAGGTCTTCGCGTGCTCGAGGATCGCGATTCCCAAGGCACCGCTCTGCGTGACGAGGGAGATCCCGCCGCGGAGCGGGGGCGTGGGCGCGAAGGTCGCATCCATCCGGACGTCAGGATGGGTGTTGATGACTCCCATGCAGTTCGGACCGATCATCGTGAGATGGTATTCGTGGCACAGGGCGAGGAGTCGGGCTTCCCGCTCGATCCCGACGCCTCCGACCTCCCGGAACCCGGCCGTGATCACGACGAGGCCTTTCACGCCCTTCTTCCCGCACGCTTCCGCAGCTTCGAGAGCGAAGTCCGCCGGGACCGTGATCACCGCGAGGTCGACCGGCTCTGGGACGTCGAGGATGCTCGGATACGCCCGAATGCCATGGATGCCTTTCGCATTCGGATTTACCGGATAGAGGATCCCTTGGTATTCGTTGACGATCAGGTTTCGTAGGATCTCGTATCCGATTTTCCCCGGGTGGCGCGACGCCCCGACGATGGCGATCGATCGCGGGGAGAAGATTGCGTCGAGTCCGTCCCCGGCCATCGCCGCGACCAACCTTCCGGGCGGTAATGAATCTTGCCAGAGCCTCCGTCCGGCGTGAGTTATCACAGACGGTAACTACGCCCTTCGTCTAATATATCGTGAAGTGAACCGGGAAGGACAACCGAATCGCGCCACGCCCCACCCCGGAGTCACGAATCGATGGACCTCCTTCGTTTGAGCCCTCGCGGGCGAAGCCGCTTGATTGTCGCGTTCCTCCTCTCCGCCGCCTTCGCCGGAGTCTTTGTCTCTTCGTCCGCGGGTTCCGCGGCCGGCCCGCTCCCGAACTGCAACGAGTCCGGGAATATCGCGGTCGATACGACCTGGGACGCATCGTGCGTCCATGTTCTCGTTGGGAATGTCACCGTTAACCCGAGCATCACCCTGACGATCAAGCCCGGGGTCTCCGTAATGGGGGATTCCTTCCGGCATCTCTACGTCCGCGGGACCTTGATTGCGAACGGGCAGTCGAACAGTCTCATCACGTTCT
>VBMN01000135.1 GCA_005878385.1 Methanobacteriota archaeon | reverse complement strand
CTGGCGTGATCAGGCCCGACACCATGACGTACAACACCGCGGCGAGTACCACCGTAATGGCGACCATCAGGATGGTCGCGATCACGGGAGACACCGCAGCTTCATCCTTTTGGATGACGCTCCTCATGGTATAGTCCTTCCTGGCAGCTTTCGCCGCCATGTCTGGACGGGGGGTCTTTCGCTCTTAAACGTGTCGTGGTTAATGTTCAACTCTGAGAACCACTTCATAAAGGGACCCGCTTCGACGTTCGGGAAACGCCGATTTGAAGTCCGCGACGCGGCGAACGGTCCGTTCTCAGGATCCCGAATATGCCCCAAGCTCGATCGTCTCATCCGACACGAGGACGAGCATGTTCCGGATCTCCTCTGTCTCGTACTCTTGCATGGAAAAGATGACCGTATAGGCGCCCCTCGACCGAAGGTTGTTCACCAGGATGTGGAGGAATTCGCTCAGGATCTTCGTGTTGTTGTGGATCGCGAGGCTGTTGATCGAGTCGAGGACCACGAGGGCGTTCCGGTCCGGTACGCGCCGAAGGAGGAACTCGACCTTCAGCATGATGTTCTCGAGCATCGTCGGGCTCTCGACGATGATCGCGTGCGGATGCCGCTTCTCCTGGGACATCATGATCTGGCTGATGCAGTCGACGAACCAGATGTGTTCCATCGGAATCTCGAGCACCTCCAAGGCGTTGATGATGCTCTGGCTCGGGATCGTCGACGTCACGTAGACGACCTCGAGGTCCTTCTTGATCGCGAACCGGTCGATCATGCCCTGGATCGCGTCGAAGTATTGGTCCGACTTCAGGCGCATCGAAATCGCGGACGATTCGGGCAAGGCGCGGAGCTTCTCCGCGACCTCGGCCGTCACGCTGACCTCAACCACCGCCCGCCACACTCCCGCCCTTGAGCAAGGGCACCAGCAGCACCCCGGACGTGGTCAGGTCCAGGACGTACTTCGCGCGGCTGTGGGTCGTGCCGCGCATCTTCACGATTTGCAACGTACGGAGGAGGTCGCCACGGCGTTCCAGGTTTCCCGTCACGATCACGCCGTCCGCGAGGGCCTCTTCGACGCCCCATTGCGAATACCCCTCTTCGGACGAGCGGATCTCGGAGACCAGCAAGGTCGTGCAACCCTTCGCGCTCAGGACGGTCCCCAGGCGGAGCAGGAAGTCTCGGATCCTCTCTTGTTCTCGGATCCGATAGCAGACGGAGGTCACGGAGTCCAGGACGAGGCGTTTGATCTTCTGTTCCTCCACCAGGCTTGCGATCGTGTCCGCGAGGAGCCGCGTCTGGTCGAAGTCCAGGTCCTCCTTGTCGATGCCAAGCTTCTCGTACATCTTCGGCAGGTCGAGGAACTGCAACTTCCCCTGTCGGGCCAGACGGTCGTCGAAGAAGTCGAACGGGATCACGTTCTGGAGGAGCTTGTCCGTGGGCTCGGTGACGCTCAAGTAGAGGCTGTTCTCGCCGTTGATGGCCCCTCGGATCAGGAACTCGATACAGATCGAGGTCTTGCCGGTCCCGACGGAGCCGGAGATGAGGACCGTGTTCCCTCGGGGGATCCCTCCGTTCAGGATGTGGTCGATCGCGTCGATACCGGTGACGCATCGCTCCCGCTCGCCGTCCGCATGCTCCTTCGTGGGCATCGATTCGGGCGTGCAAACCGGGTGTGCGCTATTTGAGATGAACGCGCTGAGTATCAGATTGGAAAACAGCGGTGGCAAGGAGGCGGAGACCGCCTCCGGTGTCCCCTTGAGGGAGGGTGAATCTCAGCCGTGCACGACCTTGAAGGCGTGGTCCCACCGGCCAATCTGCGAGCCGACGAGGACCCAGAGCGGCACGGTCGCCTCGAGCCAACGAGCGCCTTCGATCCCGCCGATGTCGATCGTCCCGGGCCATCCGAACTCCTTCAGGATACCGGCGACCGTCTTCTTGGCGGCCGCGTCGTCGCCGCAGATCATCATCTCGGGATTGCCTCCCGCGAATTTCGGATCGACCATCTGCGTATTCGAGACCGTGTTGAAACACTTCACGACCTTCGCCTCGGGGACGCGCCGCTGGACGCGTTCGCCGAGCGAATCGTTCGGGCCGATGAAGAGGCCGGGGTTCGGTCCTTGGGAGAAGTCCAACGGATTCGTCACGTCGATCAGCACTTTGCCGGCCATGTTCGGGGGACCTGCAAGCCGGAGGACCTCTTCGACCGCGGAACCCAAGGTCGCTAGGACGAGGACCTCTCCGTGCTTCGCCGTCTCCGCGAACGTGCCCGTCGAAGTCTTCCCTTTCGCCTGCGTTTGCCACTTCGCCAGCGCATCGCTCTTCGGCGTCCGCGAGGCGATCTTCACGTCATGACCTCGGCTCGCGAAGCCGCGGCCGAGCGCCTGACCGACCTCGCCGCTGCCCAGAATACCGACCTTCATGACGCCCGCCTAGGCGGCGGTCGCATATCCTCCTTTGGAACGGGCAGCCGTCCCTGACCTGCGTCGTTACGTATTTATCGGGCGCACGAGGTAGGCACGGTCCATGGAGCCTGTCCTGCAGGTCGCGCTGGACCACATGCACCTGAAGCGGGCCCTCCTCGCCGCGAAGGAAGCAGTCGAGGGAGGAGCGGACTGGCTCGAAGCCGGGACGCCGCTGATCAAGTCGGAAGGAATGGAGGTCGTCCGCGAGCTGAAGAAATCCTTCCCGGGGGTGACGATCGTCGCGGACCTCAAGACGATGGACACGGGCGCCTTCGAAGTGGAGATCGCCGCGAAGGCGGGAGCCGACGTGATCACGGTGATGGGTGTCACCGACGACGCGACGATCCTCGAGGCGGTGAAGGCGGCGCGCCGGTACGGCGCCAAGATCATGGTCGACCTGATGCGCGTCCCGGACAAGGCGGCGAGGGCGAAGCAGCTCGAAACCCTGGGCGTGGACTACCTGAACATGCACGTGTCGATCGACGAACAGATGATTGCCCATACGCCGTTGCAGGAGCTGAAGGCGGTCGCATCGGCGACGTCCCTGCCGGTGGCGGTCGCGGGAGGCCTGAACTCCGAGACGGTCGCGCAGGCGGTGGCCGCAGGGGCCTCGATCCTGATCGTTGGCGGCGCGATCATCAAGGCCGAGAACGTCGCGGACGCGACCCGGACGATCCAGAAGGCGATCCGGAGTCGGAAGGCGATCCCGAGCGGCTCGTTCAAGAAGTATACGGAGGCCGACGTGCGGGAGGCCTTCCGGAAGGTGTCCACCCCGAACCTGGCGGACGCGATGCAGAAACGCGGGGTGATGGCGGGCCTTGTCCCTCGGATCCAGCACGGCACGAAGCTCGTCGGGCGCGCGATCACCGTGAAGACGGCCGACGGCGACTGGGCGAAACCGGTGGAGGCGATCGACCGCGCAAAGCCAGGCGACGTGATCGTGATTGACGTCGGTGGCGGACCGACGGCAGTCTGGGGGGAGCTCGCGAGCCACTCGTGCCTCGTGAAGGGCGTGGCCGGCGTCGTGATCGACGGCGCGGTGCGGGACCTTGACACGATCGTGGAGCTGAATTTCCCGTGCTTCAGCCGCCACGTCGCCCCGCACGCCGGAGAACCGAAAGGGCTCGGGGAAATCGGGAGCGAGATCGACTGCGGGGGCCAGAAGGTCCACGCGGGCGACTGGATCATCGGAGACGAATCCGGGCTCATCGTCGTGCCCCAGGAGCAGGCGGTCGAGATGGCGAACCGCGCGATTGACGTCCTCGAACGGGAGAACCGGATCCGCGAAGAGATCAAACGGGGCGGCACCTTAAGCTCCGTCCTGGAGCTCGAGAAGTGGGAACAGATCCGGTGAGGCCGTGGATCGGCAACGCGTCGAGTCGCTGCTCCGTGACCTGAAGGCGGGAAAGGTCACCGTCGGTCAGGCGATGGAGGCACTACGCGACCTGCCGTACGAGGATCTGGGATTCGCCAAGCTGGATTCGCATCGGGATCTCCGTCGCGGATTCCCTGAGGTGATCCTCTGCCTCGGCAAGCCGACCGAGCGCATCGTCGAGATCGCCCGCCGGATGTCGGAATCGCACAGGCTCGTCCTGGCGACGCGGGCCTCCCCCGACGTGCACGCTCGCCTTCGGAAGGCGTTGGTCGGAAAGCGGGTGGCGTACCATGAGAAGGCGGCGATCGTGTCGATCGGAAATCCGCCGAAGGCGACCCGGGGTTCCGTCCTCGTGGTGACCGCCGGGACCTCCGACATTCCCGTCGCGGAGGAGGCCGGCGTCACGGCGGAGCTCATGGGGTGCGCGGTGACGCGCCTCTACGACGTCGGCGTCGCGGGAGTCCATCGAGTCCTCGACCGACGGGACCTCCTGAAGAAGGCGAAGGTGATTGTCGTCGTCGCGGGGATGGAGGGGGCGTTGCCGAGCGTCGTCGCGGGCCTTGTGAGCGTCCCGGTGATCGCGGTCCCGACCTCCGTCGGATACGGGGCGAGTTTCGACGGGATGGCGGCGCTGCTCGGCATGATGAATTCGTGTGCGCCCGGTGTCGCGGTCGTGAACATCGACAACGGCTTCGGTGCCGGCTACCTGGCCAGCATGATGAACCGCTGAGTTCAGCCTTGTCGAAACACGGTCACGTAGATGAGGGCAAGGGCGATTGCGGCGATCCCCAGATAGGCGGCCTTGTTCCAAGCCCAGACCTTGGCGCCGTCGAGCGGCATGACCGGGATCATGTTGAACCCTGCCAGGAAGGCGTTCACGGATGCGGCTTGAATCAGATAGAGGACGACCAGAAGGCCTCCGAAACTCGAAGCCCGGGGCATGAGGGCGAGGAACCCCGCATAGAGCACGGCGGAGATGACGAGGTTCGTCACGGGGCCCGCGGCGCTGATTCGACCGTTCTGCTCCTTCGTGACGGCCCCGGAGATCCAAGTGGCACCTGGAGCACCATACAGGAAGCCGATCGCGGCGGCGAAGATGAAGGCGAATGCCAGGCCCCGCAGGTTGTACCGGAACTCGGCCCAGAGACCATACCGCTGCGCGACGACCTTGTGCATGATCTCATGGAGGCCCACTCCGGTGCCGACCGCCAGGAGGGAGGCCGGGAAGTAAATGGCGAGGAAAAACGCCGGATTCTGGCCGAACAAAAGGAGGTCGGATCGAACGTACAGGATCGTGAACGCGGCGCTGAGCGCGAGGATGGCCACGCCGAGCTGGACCAGTTCCGTGCGGCTGAAATGCACGCCGGGCTTCGGTCGGTCCGGATAAACGTAGACCGGGGGGGCGGCGTAGTCGGAGTAGGGTCCCCGCATCGTTCCTCGGTCACGGTGCGTCCGTATTTAGGATTACGCTCCGCCGTCACGCAAAACGCGCGCCGCAGTTCCCGCATTCCTCGGCCATCCGGTCGACCGCAACCTCGCACAACGGGCACCGATACTTTCCGGATTCGGCCTTCTTCATCACTTGGGCTCGGATCAGCTGGGGGGTCCGCTCACGAAAATGAGGGAGATCCTCGGCCAAGACCAACTCCACCGAGGTCACGTCGAACCCTTTCCGCCGCCACGCCTCGACTTGATGCTCGTACTCCTCGCGGAGGAGATCCTCGGGACTCACGCCGCCGAAAGCTTGCAAAAGCTCGTCCCGGACCGACTCGGGCATCCCCTGGAAGTCTTCGTCCATCGCCAGGTCGACGATCTCTCCCGTGATCTCTTGGAGCTTCTGTTCCATGACCACGGGATCGAGTGCGAGATCGAAGCTGGAACCACACGCCGGGCATCGGGTCGCGTAGACGAGCCAGGCGGCTCCGCACATGGGGCATTGGGCACCGCTCTCGTGCGGTTCCTGGCGGGTCACGAGGTCGAGCAGCAGGGCCTTCCGCGCGATCGTGTGATGCAGTCCCACGCGGACCGCACTCTCCGGGAGGGCGAGGCGGATCACATCGGCGAAATCGCGAAAGCCCTTTGCGACCAGTTCCTTCGCCCTCGACTCCGAGATCCCCGGGACCGACGACAGGGTCTTCACGGCCTCGCGGTCACTCGGTCCCTTTGGCTCGCCGACCGTCAATCCGCCGCACGCATCGCAGTTCGCGATCCATCCGTCGAAGGCCCTTCCGCATGTTCGGCAGACGGCCCGCTCCGCGCGCAGGATCGTGTTGCATCGCGGGCAGATCGCGGCGCGGGATTCGAACCCGCACACGAAGCAAGGACGTACCACGACGACGGACCATCCCGCGCCCGCTTAAGCGCTCCTTTTCAATTATCCTGGACCGCCAGCACCGGGAGTAGTTTCGGCCCTCTCCGGGGAAGCGCTTCATATCCCGTAGGCGTCAGGAGACCGGACCCTCGAGGCCCTCATGGAAGGCGTGGAACTCCGGCCCGACGTCCGTTTGCCTTCCGGTTCGGTGCCGTGGCCCTTCGATCGGGTCCGTGACGGCCAATCGGACTTCCTCCTGGATGCACGGCGGACCGTGGCGGAGGGCATGCATCTGCTCGCCCATGCGCCGACCGGCATCGGGAAGACCGCGGTGGCGCTTGTGGCGGCCCTCGACTACGCACTGGTCGAGGACAAGCTCGTCCTCTTCCTCACGTCGCGTCAGAGCCACCATCGGATCGCGATCGAAACGGTCCGGAGGATCGAAGCAAAGGGGCCTCGGATCCCGACGATCGACTTGATCGCGAAGCACTCGATGTGCCTCCAGGAGGGGGCGCCGTCCCATGGCCGGGCGTTCCAGGAATTCTGTGACTTCAAGGTGAAGTCGAGGACGTGTGCGTTCTTCACGCGGGACAACTCCGCGGTCGTCGCGGCGGTCCTCCAGCGGACCCTGCACGTGCAGGAGCTCGTTCGGGCGAGCGGCGCGTGTCGGGTGTGCCCTCACCGGGTCGCGATGGACGCGGCCGCGAAATCGAGATTGGTCGTCTGCGACTACAATTACGTGTTCAGCGAGATCCGCGAGCGATTCCTCCCGCGGCTCGGACGATCGCTTGACGATCTGGTCCTCATCGTCGACGAGGCGCACAATCTTCCGGACCGGATCCGCGCCCATCTGGTCGGGGACCTTGCCGTGATGGACCTGCTGAAGGCTGCGAAGGAAGCGCGGTCGATCGATGGGGAGGTGGCCCATGAACTCCTTGGCATCGCGAAATCGATGGAACGATTCCTCACCGCGTTGCCCTCCGAGCGGATCGCCCGCAAGGACGAGTTTCTGGACGTGGTCGAGGCGGGACTCCAGCGGAAGGGGGGCGAGGCGCGCGGCTACACCGCGTTCGTCGAAGGCCTCGCGTTTGCGGGCGAAGATGCCGTCCGGCGCGGAATCCCCTCCCATCTCCCCGAGGTCGCCGACTTCTTCGTCCGATGGCGGGACCAGGACGAAGGCATTCTGCGACTCGTCGTCCCGGGCCCGGACGGGAAGTTCGCGTTCCGGCTTCTCGACCCGAGCGTCCTCAGCCGATCGGTCTTCGACGGCATCCATGCGAGCATCCTGATGTCCGGGACTCTTTTCCCCGCGGAGATGTACGCCGACTTGCTCGGAATCGCGACCCGCCGACGGGTCCTGCGGACCTATGCGTCGCCATTTCCGCGGGAGAACCGATTGCTCTTGGTATCGCCCCATGTAACGACCTTGTTCGTGAAACGGGGCAAGGAGATGCACGATGCGATCGCTCGCGAAATCGGCGGCATCGCGGCCGCGGTGCCCGGGAACCTCGCGGCGTTCTTCCCCTCGTACGAGCTGCTCGGGGAGGCGCATCGGCGCCTTCGGGCGGCGCACGTCCCGAAACAGATCCTCGTGGAGCGCCCGGAGT
>VBMN01000134.1 GCA_005878385.1 Methanobacteriota archaeon | reverse complement strand
GATTGCGGCGTATTCCTTTTTCGCTTCCATCTCCACGACCACGGTTGCCATCCGCAGCCACATCGCTGGATACGCGACGAGCCAGACCGCCGAGGCGACAAGGATCGTGATGATCGAGCTGGGGAGAAGGCTTCCAAGACCGATGGATCCCAGCGCGCTCCGAAGGACAATTTGGGTCGCAATCGAAGACGCAGCGAGGAACGCGATGAGCCGGAGCCTCTTGACCCACCGATCGTGAATCGTCGCCTGAGCCAAGTGGAACAGCCCATGATACCATTCGATGAGTCGCGCCAAGATGACAGGGAGAGTCTCAGTACCGTCCGTACAAAATCCTTAGCAGTCGATTATCAAGCGTCGACATTAGCCGCGGGTCCGTCCCTCGGTCGCTTCAAGGTTCTCTTCCCCGAGCGTGAAGCTTTAGCTCCGATTCTTGTTCCTCAGGTCGAATGGAATCCGATTCTCTCGGGTCGCTCACTTCCCAGATCGTTGCATGCCGGAAATGCCCGCGTCTCGTGCGGCATCGAGAGGCCGTCGCCCGCTCGAAACGAGCGGCATTTCGGGATTGGGAATATTGGGGACGGCCGGTCCCCGGTTTCGGTGATGCACAAGCGCGACTTCTCGTCGTCGGGCTCGCCCCCGCGGCACACGGAGGGAATCGGACGGGTCGCGTGTTCACCGGAGACCGGAGCGGGGAGTGGCTGTACCGGGCCCTCTACCGGGCCGGATTCGCGAATCAAGCTACTTCCCTCTCACGGGACGACGGTCTCGAACTTCGGGATTGCTACATTGCGGCGGCGGTTCGCTGTGCGCCCCCGGAGAATAAACCGACGCGGACGGAATTCGCCCGATGTCAGCCGTTTCTGGTGCGCGAGACGTTGCTTCTCCCCGCGCTACGGATCGTCGTCGTCCTGGGCGCGGTTGCGATGGGCTCATTCCTGCGCGTGTGGGAGGTCACGCATCATGCGATCCCAAGTCCGATGCCTCGCTTCCGCCACCATGGAACTTGGTCCATGCCTCCGATCACGCTGATTGCATCCTATCACCCGAGTCAGAGGAACACGCAGACCGGTTTGCTAACGGAGTCGATGTTCGACGAGGTGTTCCGGTCGGCCCGGCGGGCTTTGGGGAAGACCCGGCGCACGACGCCATCTCGTTAAGATTCGGTTAACCTTGTTTGAGGTTGAATCGAAGTTCAGCTGGCCCAAAAAGGCTTTACACATCCGGGGGCTCCCACCTCCATGGGTGGCCCGCGACGCGTGATCATCCTCGGGGCCGCCGGCCGCGACTTCCACAACTTCAACGTCGTCTATCGCAACGATCCGGCTTCCGAGGTCGTGGCCTTCACCGCCACGCAAATTCCAGGAATCGAGACCCGCAAGTACCCGGCGTCTCTCGCGGGTCCGCGGTATCCGGACGGGATCCCCATCTTCCCAGAGGAAGACCTCCCGAAGCTGATCAAGAAACACGCCGTTGAGACCTGCGTGTTCTCGTATTCCGACGTAGATTACAATCACATCGGGCATCTGATTGCCCTCGCCAATGCCCACGGAGCGGACTTCCTCCTTCTTGGCGCCCAGCAGACGATGCTCAAGGCCCGGGTGCCCGTGATCGCGATTTGCGCCGTGCGGACGGGAAGCGGCAAGAGCCAAACCACGCGGCGTGTCGCGGGGATTCTCCGTGCGCACGGAAAGAAGGTCGTCGTCGTCCGGCATCCCATGCCCTACGGGGACCTCGCCTCGCAATCCGTGGAACGGTTCGCGACGTACGAGGACCTTGATCGGTACGAGACGACGATCGAGGAACGGGAAGAGTACGAGCCCCACATCGACAAGGGAACCGTCGTGTACGCGGGCGTCGATTACGAGAAGATCCTGCGGCAGGCCGAGCAGGAGGCCGAGATCCTCCTGTGGGACGGTGGGAACAACGACACGCCGTTCTTCAAGCCCGACTTGCACATTGTCGTCGCGGATCCGCTCCGCCCGGGGCACGAACTGTCGTACTATCCCGGCGAGACGAACGTCCGCATGGCGGATGTCGTCGTCATCAACAAGGTCGACACGGCCACGCCCGAGAATGTGGAGATCGTGAAACGGAACGTGCGAGAAGCGAACCCGGATGCGGTCGTCGTGGAGGCCGCCTCACCGATCACGCCGGACGAAACCGTCCAGATTCGCGGGAAGAGGGTCCTCGCGATCGAGGACGGTCCGACTCTCACGCATGGAGGGATGGAGTACGGGGCTGCGTACATCGCCGCCCAGCGGTTCGGAGCGGCCGAGATTGTCAGCGCGGTGGGCCACGCCGTCGGCTCCATCAAAGAGACGTACAAGAAATATCCGAACTCCCGGAAGGTCCTCCCGGCGATGGGCTACGGACCGAAGCAGATCAAGGAACTCGAGGAAACGATCGACGCGACCCCTTGCGACGTCGTCCTGAGCGGCACGCCGATCGATCTGAGCCGGGTCCTCAAGACGAAGAAGCCGGTGGTCCACGTCCGTTACGAGCTCGACGAGATCGGCCACCCGAACCTCGAGGACGTCCTTCGGGATTGGGAGTTCATCTGAGCCTCAGATGCAGCGGCGGGACCACGGGACCTTTTCCGGATTCAACCGGTAGTAGTCGTAGAGGATCGCGACGAGGAGACCCACCCCAAGGTATGCCCAGTCCGCCACGTTCCGCACAGTGAAGAGGAACCCGCTCGCCGCGGCGGGAGCGAAGACGATGAGCAGGAACGAGATCCACACCAGGCATCGGACAGAGGCGCTTCTTGGATTGAATCCTTTCCTCTCCAGGATTTCGGGGACCACGACGAAAGGCACGATCACCGCGATGATCATTGCCGCGAGTACGATCAGGGTCTGGACCGGGTCCACGTCCGACCGAAGGCGCGTGGCCCGATGAACTTTCGGGGCGGCACACCACATCTTTAACTCCGGTCCTCCCTTCCACCGGGAGGGAGCGGCGACAATGCGGCTCGCGGTGATCGGGGCCGGGGAGATGGGCCACGGGATTGCGGAGCTCGCGGCCCTGCACGGCCACGAGGTCCGGATGCGGGACATCAAACCGGAGTTCCTCGACCGAGGAATGGAGCGAATCCGCTGGTCCCTCGGCAAGCTGGTGGAGAAGAATCAGATCCGCCAGGACCAGATGCAGCAAGCCCTCGACCGCATCCAGACGACCCTCGATATCGGTGAGGCGTGCAACAACGCGGACGTCGCGATCGAGGCGGTCTTCGAGGATCTGGATCTGAAGAAACGCGTCTTTCAGGAGCTCGATCATGCCGCGCCAAAGAAGACGATCTTGGCCTCGAACACGTCGGCCTTGCCGATTACGAAGATGGCCCTCGTGACGAAACGTCCGAAGCAGGTGGTCGGCATGCACTTCTTCAATCCGCCGATGCTCATGCCGCTCATTGAAGTAATCCGTGCCGACACGACGAGCGATGCCACTCTGGAAGTGGCGGTCGACCTGTCGAAATCCCTCGGCAAGACGGTCGTCGTGGTCAAGAAAGACGTCCCGGGTTTCATCACGACCCGAGTCCTCGGTCCTTACTTCGAGGAGGCCGCGCGCATCCACGACGAGGAAGGCGTCCCGATTGAGACGATCGATGCCGCGATGCGATTCCGAGCGGGCTTCCCGATGGGTCCCTTCGAGCTGGCGGATCAAGTGGGAATCGACGTGTTGCACCACTTGATCAAGAACGCGAATCGCCCCACGCCTCGATCCGTACAAGCGCTGATGGAGGCGAAGAAACTGGGACGAAAAGTCGGCGAGGGCTTCTATCCGTACAAGGCCGGCCGGCCGAAGTTGACGCCGGAGATGGGCCAATCCTTCGACCCGATTCGAATTCTGGCCCCGATGATCAACGAGGCCGGTGAACTCGTCGCGCTCGACGTCGCGAGCCCGGCGGAGATCGACGAGGCGATGCGCCTCGGGACCGCGTTCCCAAAAGGGCCTCTCGCGACCGCCGACGACCTAGGCATTGATGTCGTCCTGGCCGATTTGAAGGGACGTAAGGTCGCCAAGCCTGCAAAAATCCTCGAGGAGATGGCGGCGCGCGGAGACCTCGGCACGAAGACCGGGAGGGGATTCTACGAACACAAGGAAGGAGGCGATGGGATGAATTTTGAAACTCTCTTGGTGTCGAAAGATGCCGAGACCCATGTCGCGACGGTCGCGCTCAACCGACCCGATCGATTGAACACGATGAGCCCGCAAGTCTTCGACGAGCTCGAGAAGGCCCTCGCTGAACTGGAGAAGGACGAGGCCGTCCGGTGTCTCGTCATCACGGGCGCGGGGGACCGCTCCTTCAGTGCGGGAGCCGACCTCACGTCCTTCAGCGACATTTCCAAGGCGTTCAAGGTGTGGCAGGTCTCCCGCCGCGGCCAAGAGGTCCTGAATCGACTTGCGAATTTCTCGAAGCCCACGCTCGCGGCGATCAACGGGCACTGCTTCGGTGGCGGTCTCGAACTCGCCCTGGCGTGCGACTTCCGCATTGCGGCGAAGCGAGCGAAGCTCGGTCTGACCGAAGTGAGTCTGGGCCTCGTCCCCGGGGCAGGCGGGACGCAACGGCTCGTCCGCATGCTCGGTCAAGCGAAGGCGAAAGAACTCGTTCTTCTTGGCGCTCGGCTCACGTCCGACGAGGCAGCTGCGATGGGGCTCGTGACGAAGACGGTGGAGAACGAGGCGTTCTCGTCCGAGGTCCGCGATTTCGCCGGCCGACTCGCCAGGCAGGCCCCGATCGCGATTCGTCTCGCGAAGGCACTTCTGAACCGCGCCAGCGACGCGCCAATCGATGCGGCCCTGGAGATGGAGGCGATGGCGTTTGGCCTCGTCGCCTCCACGGACGACATCTATGAAGGGATTCAGGCCTTCATGGAGAAACGCGAACCGAAGTTCAAAGGCGAGTGAGCGCTCTCGAGCGCAATCTGCCGCCTGGTGTCCGGATTACATCGCGACGATGCCTTTCTTCGCTAACGTCTGGATCTGTCTCGCGGTATACCCGAGGGATCGGAGGATTTCTCCCGTGTCTTGGCCCTTCGCGGGCACGCGCGCCGGATTACGCGTCTCCGAGGCGGCGTGTTTCGCTGGGTGTGCGATCACTTGGACCTTCCAGAGACCCGACACATCGACGACCGGCAAGAGTGCCCGGGCCTTCACGTGAGGATCCCGGACTACTTCGGACACGCGTTTCACGCCCGTAATCGGTAGACTCTCGGTTTCCAGGATTCTCTCCCACTCTGCGAGAGTGCGACTGCGGAACCTCTCGGAGAGGGTGTGCGCCACGGCCAATCGTTCCGCACCGTCCGCGAATTGTTTGTCGGAGAGATCCGACGCCCCGATGAGCTCGCACATCCGCGACCAGAACTTCGGCTCGACCGTGGCCACGGAGAGCCAGCGCCCGTCTTTGGTCTCGTACAGACTGTAGAACGGGAACGACCCGGTCAGGAGGGTCTCGCCCGCGACTGGCTCTTCGCCTGTGGCAAGAAAGCGCGCGAGGCCGAGGACCATCAGGACAACGGCGGTGTCGTAAATCGAGATATCGATGAATTCGCCGCGGCCCGTGCGGTCTCGAGCCCGCAAGGCGGCCAAGATCGCAAAGGCGGCGTTGAAGCCGCTGGCGAGATCCGCGATCGGGACGCCGGGGATGGCGGGGGCTTTGTCCTCTCGACCCGTCGTCACTCCGAGAATTCCGGCGAGGGCTTGAAAGTTGATGTCGTGTCCGGGGAACTCTCTGTAGGGCCCCGTCTGACCGTATCCGGAGAAGGAGCAGTATACGAGCTTCGGATTCATCATGGCAAGATCGTCATAGGCCACGCGGAGCCGCCCCATCACGCCGGGCCGGAACTGCTCCACGACAACATCCGCCCCGCGGGCGAGCTTGTGCACAATCTCCTGTCCCTCCGGCGTCTTCAGGTCCACCGCGAGGGACCGTTTTCCTCGGTTCACCATGAGGAATGGATAGGACACGTCGTGCACGATCGGCGGCACCGATCGCATGTAGTCGCCGAGTTTCGGATCCTCGATCTTGATCACGTCGGCTCCAAGGTTGCAAAGGAGTTGCGTGCAGAATGGACCCGGGAGCAGGCGCGTGAAGTCCAGCACGGTGATCCCCGCGAGGGCCCCAGGCATGGGCGATGGAAACCCACGGTTGCGGTATCAATGTTCGCGCGACATCGAAAGGTCAGTCCGGCGCCCGCAAATCTACGGCATCGCGGGAGGCGGAGGAGTCGGACTCTTGTTGAAGTCGAAACAGTCCAACATGTCATCTGACCGCGCGTCTCGCTGGTTCAGCGTGGCAAGGCCGAAGTTCCCTTCGCAGAATTTCAGCAGGCTTACGTGGGAATGAAGGACTTTGGAGATGTAGCCGTTTCGCACGTACGGGCCCAACACGATGCACCCCACGCGAGGACCGTATCGAAACTGGCTCCCTGGGTAGCCGGGGTGGGCACCGTTCCCATTCCATACCTCCACGGCCGGAGGCTCGACGTGATCATACCATCCTCCCCAGTCGTCCCACGTGATAAACACCGCGGTGTCTGGCCATAGTCCGCCCCGAACAATCGCATTGACTTGGTCCACGGACCATTGCATGCCCTTGGTCACGTTTCCCATTCGCACCCCCTGAGGATTGCTGTACGGCGGATGCTCGTCGAACTCCAGGGGCGCGTAGACCCACGACACATCCGGCAGTTGTCCGGCGGTCGCGTCCACCCGAAATTGCTCCGAAGGAAGTTTCCATTTCGCGTTGATGCCCTGAAGGTAGTTAATCGCGTACCCGCCGTAACTGCGCCATGTCAATCGAGACTGCTCCAAGCTCTTCGGGAGCGACGCGCTGATTTTGATGGTCGGCGGACTCCGCCGTGGTGGATTGTCGATGATCGGAGAGTCGGCGCACAGGAGCATCAGGTGGTTCGGCGTGGATGGCCCTGCCACATCGGTGAAGTAGTTGTCGCAGAGGGAGAACTTCCTCGCGTACGAAAAATACGCCGGAATGTCCTGCTCGACGAATTGTTCGTGGACCGCGGTCGTCTGACGGGTGAGCCACGCGGCGTGGGTGTGAGGAGCGTCTCTCGCGGGAGGATTCGAAGATCGCGGTAGCCTGACCCCGTTCGCGCCCGGGAACGTGCCGAAGTAGTTGTCGAACGTGTGGTTCTCTTTCAGGATGATCACCACATGCTTGACCTTGTTCGCGGGAATCACGCCATGGCCCCGGGTCCGACTCAAATCCGCCCGAGTCGGCCAACGGCCACGAAATCTCGTCCCCTTATCTGGTCTTGGCAATCGTGGACTGGAAAACCTTCTTATTCCGCGCGGTACATGGTCTGCATAGGGACGTTCCCATGCGAGAGGCCGTGATCGTCGGCGCCGTACGTACGCCTATCGGGAAGCGGGGCGGCGCCTTGAAGGACTGGAGGCCGGATGACCTGGCCGCCTTCGCGTTGAGATCTCTGGTAGACCGTGCGGGGATCGAACCCAAGTTGGTCGAGGATGTCATCCTCGGATGCGTCACCCAGGTCGACGAGCAGGGGCTGAACATCGGCCGCCTCGCGCCCTTGATCGCGGGATTCCCGGAATCGGTGCCTGGCACGAGCGTGAACCGGATGTGCGCCTCGGGGCTGCAGGCGTTCAACTTCGCTTCGATGGAGATCATGACCGGGCAAGCCGACGTCGCGATCGCAGGTGGCGTCGAGTCGATGTCTCGCGTACCGCTCGGATCCGACGCCGGGGCTCTCAGCCCGAAACTATTGGAGAAGTACGAGATCGTCCAGCAGGGCATCT
>VBMN01000133.1 GCA_005878385.1 Methanobacteriota archaeon | reverse complement strand
CGCCTCGCACTCAGGCCGCACCGGCTTCGATTCCGACGCGATGGATCGACATGAGGAGTTCGGCCTCGCGCCGCAGGCGGGACGCGACGTCTCGCTTCTCGAGCAATTCTTGACGGACCTCATCCGCCCCGGGGAGTGCGGTGGCGACGCGATAGGACAGGGACCGCGGATCGAGCTGGCTCCAAGTCTCGTCGACGACGGCATGGCCGCGGGCTTCGAGTGCGTGCACGACGCCCTCCACCAGGTGAGCGACGGTGTCCGCAAGAACCTCCGCGTCGTCGCCGAGGGGATCTTCAAGGAACTCCACGTCCGCCCGGAGGTAGGCTCGGGATTTGTCCAGTCCGACGATCTCGAACCGGCGCCGACCCTCGGCCACGATGTCGTACCGTCCGTCCTTCGAGCGCTCGGAAGCGATGATGGCCGCCTCCGTGCCCATTCTTCGAGGCACCGCCTCGCCGCCGACCTCTTCGCCCTCCAGGATCAGCACGACGCCGAACGGCTCGTCGTGCGCCAGACAGCGGCCGATCATCTCGCGGTATCGCGGTTCGAAAATCTGGAGAGCGAGCGTCGCCTCCGGGAACAGGACCGTATGTAGCGGGAACAACGGGAGGCGCACGCGGGCCCCGCATCCCGCGGGAGACCATAAGCCTTCGTTACTTCGGATGAATGTCCAGGGCCACGACCCAGACCGTGCGGCATCCGGGGCAGTGGACCTCGCGGTTCGTCGAGTCCCCTTCATCCGCCAGCTTGAACGTGAAGAACAAGGGATTGTTGCACCGCGGGCAACTGAAGTTCAGTCCTCCGACCGTCATCGAACTCCTCGATGGCTCGGGTCATCTTAAGGCTGATTGCGGTCCCGGTAGATTTATGCAAGTCACACCCTTGCCGACCCGCCGATGCTCCTCGAGAAGGTCGTGGCACCTCCGCTCGACAACAACGCCTACCTGGTGATTGATGAGAAAAGCTTGCAGGCCGCCGTCGTGGATCCAGCCTTGGCGGGAGAGGACCTGCTAGGCCTCGCGGAGAAGCGCGGCGCCAAGATCGCGTACGTCCTGAACACCCACGGCCATCCCGACCCGACGGCGGACGACGAATCCATTCGGAAAGCGACCGGCGCCAAGATCGCGATTTTCGAGCTCGATGCGCCCCGCCTCGAGAAGAACGCCAGGGAGACCCGCTGGTTCCTCCCCGCCCCTCCGCCACCGGTGAAACCGGACGTCCTGTTGAAGGAAGGATCCGAGATCAAAGTGGGGGATCTGGTCTTTCGGACCCTCCATACGCCCGGCCACACAGAAGGGAGTGCCTGTTTCTACATCGCGTCGGAGGAAGCCCTGTTCACGGGGGATACGTTGTATGCGGGATCTCATGGCCGCACCGACACGTTTGGCGGGAGTCCCGCGAAGATGGTGTTCAGTCTCCGTCGTCTCAAGGAATTTCCGCCGACGACCCACGTGTATCCCGGACACGGTCCGGAGACGATGCTCGGGGATGAGTCGTGGCTGAGCGACCTCGTCTACCCGATGCTCTGATCAGCGCCGACCGCTCGCGGCTCGCCAGCTCCGGGCCGCGGGAATTCGGTGGACCAGGCGGATGGGCGCGGTCCGTCGACCAACGCCGAGGCCCAGACGACGGTATACGACTTTCATGCTGAACACGACGACGAGGAAGTAGGCGTACAGGATCGGGAGGGTCACCGGCCAATAGTATTGCCAGAGGATCGCGACGAGGCTCACGATCGCCAGAGCGCCAACCACGATCCGGAGGACGAACGTCTCGATCGCGGAGCGACTGAGGGGTCCGCCATCGACGCCGTAGTTCGTGTGGCGCACCGGCTCCTGGAACGCATGTCGGGCCGACGCCCATACACCGAAGATGAGGATCGGCGTCAGGACGGACATCGCGAGATGGGCCGGACCCGTCGTGATCGTGAGGTCGATGATCCACGCCGAATACGCAATGAGTGCGGCCTGGAACACCCGCTTCCTCCGGTAGATCGGGAGGAAGTTCGGCATGATGACGGTCTTCAGGGTCCGCTTCACGAGCTCCGCTCCGAACGTGATCGACTTGGGGAGTCTCTTCGCCAAGAACGCCGCGATCCGATCCGAGCGGCCCATCAGGATCGGTTGCAAGGAACTCATCACGATGCACAAGATTCCCGCGAAGGGAGTGAGGTACTTCGCCGCGTAGTCGCTCGAGAGATGCGGATTTGCCTCGATCGCGCGGGCGCCGACCGTCGCATAGAGGATCGCTTCCTCATTCCGCGCAATCATGCTGGTCCCGATCGCCGTGGACGCCCGCCCCGAGAAGCCGATGAAGTATGCGAGCGCCGCGGTGAGGAACAGGTCGTTCAGCAGGATCAGGGGACCTGCGATGAGCAGCATCGGCAGGACGGAAGAAAACGAACCGGGGTCGATCAGCATCCCGAAGGAGAGGAAGAAGATCGCGACGAACGCGTCGCGCAGGGATTCCATCTTCACCTTCAGCCGGCTGGCGATGTCCGTGTCCGCGAAGACCATCCCCATGAAGAAGGCGCCAACGATAGCGGGAATCCGGAAGGCCTCCGCGAGGGCCGCCGCGAGGAAGACGGTCCCGAGGGCGAACAGAACGAACAGTTCCTCGCTCTTAATTCGTTCAAAGATTGCTGCCGTCCGGGGGATGACGACGGCCGCGAGGAGCGCGAAGAACCCGATGAACAGGCCCACTCCGGCGAAGAGCCCGCCGATGTTCACGGGCCCCTCGGCCGGGAGGATCATCCCGTTCGCCAGGGTGAGGATGAACATGGCGAGGAACGATTCGAGGATGACCATCCCTAGGATGAACTCGGTCTCGCGGTTCCCGAGTCGCTTCAGGTCGATCAACGACTTGGCCGCGATCGCGGAACTCGACATGCCGATGACGCCCGCCATGAAGATGGTGTCGATCACGGGCCATCCGAGCCACGCCCCGATCACGAATCCCGCGAAGAAGTTCACCGCGAGATTCGTTACTGCCAGGATTGCGGCGGCTTCCTTCGTCTTCATGAGTTTCGTGATGCTGAACTCCAGACCCACGAAGAACAGGAGGAGGACGAGGCCCAGCTGCGAGATGCTCTGCAGGAACACGCTGTCGGTCAGGATTCCATCGTACGACGTGCCGAAGAGGCGAAGATGGATGTTCGGTCCGATCAGGATTCCCGCGATGATGTAACCGATGATGATCGGGATCCGGACCCGCGAGGCGATGGCGGCGCCGATGAACCCGACACTTGCGATGACGCCGACATCGAACATGATGGACGTCGTCTCAATCACGCGGTGCGCTTCCCGGAAGGGCAGCGAGCGCGGTCGCTCGCGAACTTCGCGAGAGATCCGAGGTTCCCATCCCGATGGCCCATCAAACCTATTCCTACAAATAGCCGTTGTCAACGCGAGACGCGATGCGGTCGCCGAGGTTCCCACGGATGTCCGAGATGAGCTTTATTACGGCAGCGAGGGTTCGGCGCGCGATGGCCGACGACTGGCATTCCTTGCCGGCCGACGCCGTCCTGCGACGACTTGACGCCTCCCCCCTGGGTCTGAATTCCCAGGAGGCGGCGCGTCGGTTGGCTCGGTTCGGGCCGAATGAACTCGTTCAGACGGCGAGGGTGAGTCCGCTCCGCATCTTGTTGAGCCAGTTCGTGGACGTCCTCGTGATCGTCCTTCCCCGCCGACGCACGACTCCTCGAGGTCGCGAGCCTCCGCGTGAACGAAGCGTCGCTGACCGGGGAATCGCTCCCCGTCAGCAAGGCGGTCGAGCCGCTGCCCCGCGATTCCTTCCTGGGGGACCGCAAGAACATGGTGTTCATGGGGACCGCGATCGACGGAGGCCGTGGGAAGGCCGTCATCGTCGAGACCGGCATGGCGACCCAGCTCGGCAAGATCGCGGGGCTCGTCCAACAGGAGACGAAATCGGAGACGCCGCTCCAGAGGCAGTTGGACCGCCTCGGGAGGCAGATTGGAGTCGCGGTCCTTCTGGCCGCGGGCCTCATCTTTCTCATCGGCGTCTTCCGGGACCCCGGTCACATCGAGCTCCTGTTCCTGACCGCGGTCGGACTGTCCGTGGCCGCGATTCCGGAGGGACTTCCCGCGATTGTGACGATCAGCCTCGCGTTGGGACTTCAGCGGATGATCCGACGGGGGGCCCTGATTCGAAAACTCCCCGCGGTCGAGGCCCTGGGGGCCGCCTCTGTGATCTGTTCCGACAAGACCGGCACGCTCACGAAAGGGGAGATGAACGTGAGGGTCGTGGTCGCGGGGACCGTGGATTACGAAGTGATTGGCGAGGGCTTCGATCCATCAGGTGTGGTGCGAACCGGCGGCCAGGTTGCGGATCTGGCGGCGCATCCCGGATTGAGGCCGCTCCTCGAATGCGGAGTCCTCTGCAATGACGCCGTTCTCCGGAGGGACGGGACTCGATGGGTGGTGGAAGGTGATCCGACGGAAGGCGCGCTCCTCGTCGCCGCGCGGCGTGCCAGCCTAGATCCGGAGGCCATCCGCGCGAGATGGCCGCGCGTCGCGGAGATTGCCTTTACCTCCGAGCGTAAGAAGATGTCGACCCTCCACGCGCAATTGTCGGAGTCCGACCTTCGCGAGGTCCTCTCCTTGCCCGAGGGCGAGAGGCTGCGACGTCTCCATGGAACGCCCGCGGTCCTCCACGTGAAGGGCGCGCCAGAGCGGATTCTCGCCAGCTGTTCCCACCACATCGTAGACGGGGAGCGGAAAGAGTTGTCCGACTTCGATCGGAGCCAGTACCAGTTCCGGAACCAGGAGATGGCCACTCGAGCGCTTCGCGTGATCGGCTTTGCGGTTCGCGAATTCCAGGGGGAGCTGCCTCCCCTCGGGGAGGAGGCGCTCGAGACGAACCTCACGTTCCTCGGCCTGGCAGGGATGATGGACGCGCCCCGGTCCGACGCGATCGAGGCGATCCGCCGCTGCAAGAAAGCGGGCATCCGGGTCGTGATGATCACGGGGGACCACAAACTCACGGCGATGGCGGTGGCCAGAGAGATGGGGATCCTTGGTGAAGGCGACCTCGCCTTCACGGGGGAAGAGCTGGAGCGGATGCCCGACGACGAACTCGTGCGCCAAGTCGAACGGATCCGCGTCTACGCCCGTGTCGCCCCCGAGCATAAGATGCGCATCGTGGACGCCTGGAAGAAGGCCGGACACATCGTCGCGATGACCGGCGACGGCGTGAACGACGCACCCGCCCTGAAGCGGTCCGACCTGGGCGTCGCGATGGGAATCACCGGGACGGATGTGGCCAAAGAGAGCGCGGACATGGTCCTCACGGACGACAACTTCGCGTCGATCGTGGCCGCGATTGAGGAAGGCCGCGGGATCTACGAGAACATCCGGAAGTTCGTCGCTTTCCTCCTCTCCGCGAACGCGGGCGAGGTCCTGATCATGTTCATCGCGACCCTCGCCATCGCGGACCCCCAATTCCTTCCGTTCTTCGCGCCGGTGCAGCTCCTGTGGATCAACTTGGTGACGGACGGGCTGCCGGCTCTCGCTCTTGGCGTGGACCCGTACCCGACGGACAGTATGAACCGGCCGCCGCGCAACCCGAAGGAGGGCGTTCTCTCGAGGGACATCCTCTTCCTGATCGTCGTCGTCTCTGTGATCTTGACCGTCGGCACACTCGGCGTCTTCTTCCTCGAATTGGCGGAAAAGGCCGATGCCATCCGAGCCCGGACCGTCGCTTTCACCACGATCGTGTTCTTCGAGCTCTTCCTCGTCTTTTCCATGCGATCCCCGCGACAGACCATTTGGCAGATCGGATTGTTCACGAACACGAAGCTCATCATCGCCGTCCTCGGGTCCATGGCCCTTCAGGCTGCGGTCATCTATACGCCATTCCTCCATGACGTGTTCGAGACGGAGCCCCTCACCCCTCGAGACTGGCTCGAGACCGTCCTGATTTCGCTCACGGCATTCGCCTTCGTCGAGGTGCTCAAGGTCGTCCGGCGTCGGATCAAGGCTTCGGCGCCATGATCGAGGTCGACGGAGCCCACGGAGAGGGTGGCGGTCAGCTGCTACGCATGGCGGTCGCCCTCTCCGCGCTGACGGACACGCCCGTGCGAGTCGTCCGAATCCGAGCGGGCCGGCCGACTCCCGGCCTGGCCGCGCAGCATGTGACGGCCATCGACGCGGTTTCGAAGTTGTGCGGCGGCGAGGTGACCGGCCTCGCGGCCGGATCGTCCACGATCGAATTCCGACCGGGCACCCTTGCCGCGGGTCGCTTCTCGTTCGACGTCGGGACCGCAGGGAGTGTGACGCTCATCCTTCAAGCCGTCCTGCCGGTGGCCGCCGCTGCCGGAGGACCCGTTCAGGTGCGCTTGGTCGGAGGGACGGATGTCCGTTGGTCACCACCGATCGATTACGTCAGTCGGATTTTCTTGCCCATCCTCCGGAGGCTCGGGGCCCGTGCGGACGTGGAAGTCCTCCGGCGCGGATACTATCCGCGAGGCGGGGGAATCGTCGAGGCCGCCATCGAACCCACGCGGTCCTGGTCGCCCCTGCCCCGGTCCGAAGGTGAGGACATTCAACGAGTGCGCGGCATCGCCCACGTTTCCAACCTTCCGGAGGACGTGCCGAAGCGAATGAAACACGCCGCCATCCGTCGACTCCACGGCATTGCGGACGTCAAGGTGGAGGAACGGGTGTACCGCGGAGAGGAGGCGGTCGGGCAGGGCGGGGCTCTCGTCCTCTGGGCGGACACGCAGGCGACGGTCCTGGGGTCCGATTCCCTCGCGGAGCGTGGCAAGCCCTCGGAACGAATCGGCGAGGAGGCCGCCGCGTCCCTCCGGGCCGAGTTAGGGGCCGAGGCCACCCTCGATGTCCACGCGGCGGATCAGCTCCTCGTGTACCTGTCGCGTGCCGGAGGCCCATCCCAGTTCCGCGTGCGAGTCGTGTCCGGGCATTTGGAGACCATGATGTGGCTTATCCCGCAATTCCTCTCCTGTCGGTTCGCGGTCGCGCGGGAAGAGGGCGGGTTCCAAGTGCACGTCGAGCCGGGCGCCTAACCGTACATGCTCGGTCGCGCGGGTTCGCTCGGCTTCTTCGCGACCTCGGTCTGGTGGTGGATCGACTTCAGCTGCATCTCGATGCGCTCCGCCTCCTCATAGAGCGGTCGTGCGTCGAGTTCCGTGTGTAACAGGAGCTTGTCGATTACTTCAATCGCCCGGGCCGCGGCCCGCGCGTCCGGATAGTCCGGATGGGCTTCGCTCAGAAGGGTGATCACGTCGAAATCCCGCTTGCGCCCTTCGTTCAGGAGGACCCCCGCAACCCCGGTGATGACACCCTCTTCGAAGACCGTGATGTTGTTCTTGCGGATCATGTCCATCGTCTTGTCCGTCGAGCCGATCCCGTAGACCTCGACCTGCCTTTCCCCCTCGTCCTCGCGGGCGTCGACGATCAAGCCCTCGGGGCAAACGAGGAGGTTGCACCGTGCGTCCTGCGCCCAGTCGAGCACCGTCGCCGCAATCCCTTTGATCAGGTTCGGCGGCGGCTGGAATTCGGAGATGAAGACGACGATCTGATCTCGGTCGTCCATCTTCGGCCCCGCGTAGATTCGGACGGGATTCATCGGCTGGCCATCACGGACGAGGGCCACGGTTGGAAAGTAGACGGAGTCCATGATTCCGATTTGAACCAGGTTCAGCGCATTGATCAGGTAGTTCGCCACGATCGAGCTCACAAGCCCCACGCTCGGGAACCCGTCGATCACAGTCGCCCCGCGGAGGTCCATCCGCTTGAGCTCGTAAATCTGGATGCCTTCCATCGGCGCCCGCGGACCATCTCGGGAAGGTTACTTAAAGATGCGCGGGCCGAGTCTGCGGCTTGAGAACACATCACTCCATAGGGAGAATTTCGTGCGTATTGACAAACTCCACGCCCCCGCGCCGGAGCATGATTCCCACCGTGCAATATTTCTCCGAGGAAAGGTCGATCGCCCTTTTCACCGCCGATTCCTTGATCCCGTTCCCGCGGACTTGGTAATGCAGGCGAATCTTCGTGAAGACCTTCGGGTCCTCGGTCGCCCGTTCCGCGTCCGCCGTGATCTCAAGAGACGTGAAGGGAACGCGCTCTTTCTGAAGGATCAGGACGACATCCGCCGCGGTACATGCCATCACGGACAGGAGCGTTCCTTGCACAGGGCTGGGACCTTTTCGAGTCCCTCGGTCGCCGGCGTCGAAGAGGATCGAGGGGGCGTCGTCGGCCTTCGCCCGAAAGCGCATTGCATCGACGTGAACGAGTCGGCCTTTCACGTTGTCCACCGCTCCTCGCAGGCCGCCACTCTAGAAGAACTTCGCTGCGAACCCGCAAAGTTGTTATTCGGCCGGTCCATCGGATGGCCGTGCGACCACGTGTGATCATCAACGCCGCGATGAGCGTCGACGGGAAGATCGCGCTCTCTGACCGGAACGGAGTCCGACTCAGCAACGAGGAGGACCTACGTCGCGTTCATCGCCTGCGGGCCGCGGTGGATGCGATCCTGGTCGGCGTGGGTACTGTCCTCAAGGACGATCCGAAGCTCACGGTGAAGGCAGAATATGCGAAAGGTCGGAATCCGCTACGGGTCGTCCTGGACTCGGATGGCAAGACACCGGCAACGTCCCACGTCCTAGACGGGAGTGCCCCGACGTTGATCGTCACGTCGGAGGAATGCGAGCGGACGTTTCCCCCCGCCGAGGTCTTGCGAATTGGCAAGGATGAGGTGGACTTGCCGGTCCTGCTCGATCGTCTCGAGGCTCGAAATATTCGGTCCATCCTCGTGGAAGGAGGGAGCACAGTCATCTGGTCCTTCCTCCGCAAAGGCCTCGCCGACGAACTCAAGGTCTTCGTGAGCAGCCGGGTGCTCGGCGGGCACGCGGCTCCGACCCTCGCGGGCGGTCCAGGCGTCGCCTCCTTGGATGAGGCGCCCCGTCTCCGTTTGGACCGGATCGAACGCCTCGGGGACGGCGCCCTCCTCGAGTATGCGGTGGTCCGGTGAGCGAGTCCGATATCATTGTTCGACCGGAGCATTTTCTCCGCTACCTACGGGAAGCTCGAGGCTTGCGGGCGGCTGACACGCGCCTTCCTCCGGTGGGCGTCCTGGTGTTCGGCACGGGCGATTTTCGCGCTTTCCATCGGATCATCAAAGGGCGACTGAAGGGTTGGAATCGGTGGCTAAGTGTGGGAGCCGCGGGAAGGAAATCGGTTGTCGTCGCTCGTTCCCCGATCGGAGCCCCAGGGGCGACAATCACGATGGAGGAGATGGCCGCACTCGGCTGCAAGACGTTCCTCAGCTTTGGAGCGTGCGGCTCCCTGTTGCCCGACCTCCGGATCGGGGACGTCGTGCTTCCGACATTTGCTGTCTCCGACGAGGGCACGTCTCGTCACTATGGAAAAACGAGTCGCTTACGGCCGGATGCAGGTCTCGTTCGCGCGATTGCCGTCGCTGCCGCGAAGGGATCCATCCCGATTCGTTCCGGGGGCACATGGACGACCGACGCTGTCTATCGAGAGTCTCGCACGCGCGCCCGCGATCTTGTTCGGCGTGGGGTCGTCGCGGTCGAAATGGAGGACGCGGCTTTGTGGGCGGTCGCGCGGCATCGTCATCTCCGAACGGCGAGTCTTCTCGTCGTTTCCGATGAACTCGGCGGCAAAGAGTGGAATGCCGGCTTCGACGACCCGCGATTTCTCGCGGCAAAGAGACGAGCCCAGCGCTTGCTGGTCGAAGTGATTTCCAAGGGAGCCGCATGAAACTCCTCTGCGATCACATGCTTGGAAGTCTCGCCCGCTGGCTGCGTTTCATGGGCTATGACACGGCCTATCCGGAACCAGGACCGGATCGAACTCTCGTCGAGCGCGTTCGCGCCGAGGATCGGATCCTCCTGACGCGGGACAAGGAACTCGCCGCCCGGGTCACCGGCGCTGTCCAGATTCGGTCGGACATTTTGGAAGACCAGATTCGCGAGGTCGCATCGGCCCTTCCACTCCGCCTCGTCGATCCGCTGTCCCGGTGTTCGCTGTGCAACGAGATCCTCCTGAGCGCCCGCCTGGAGGACGTGAAGGAGTTCGTGCCGGAAGGAGTCCGCTCCCGGCACCGGGTATTCTGGCGTTGTCCCTCCTGTGGTCGCGTGTACTGGCGGGGAACCCACTGGGACAAAATGATCGCACGGCTGAATGATCTCAATCTGCCGCGGGCACCGTAGCCGAGTCGGATTGCGCCAAGATTTCGCCCGAGGGGAAACCCTCATAAGCCGAATCGAAAATGGGGTGGGGGTCTAACGAATGGAAGGGTCCCTCGTCCTCGAGGACGGAACGGTGGCCCAGGGGCCTTTTTTCGGGGCTCGTCGCCGGATTCTGGGAGAACTGGTTTTCAACACGAACATGACGGGCTACACGGAGGCCCTGACGGATCCGTCGTACCGCGGTCAAATCCTGATGATGACGTACCCGTTGATCGGGAACTACGGCGTCGATCCTTCGACCATGGAATCGGACACGATTCAACCAACGGGGTTTGTCGTGAAAGAAGCCTGCCCGATGCCGAGTCATCCGCGAAGTGCAATGGGACTCGGAGATTTCCTGAGACGGCACCAGACACCCGCCATCGAGGGTGCGGACACCCGCGCGCTCACGATCCGGATTCGATCGAAGGGGACGATGAAGGCTGCTCTGGTGCCGGCGGATGCGGACATGGACGACGTCGTGAAGGAAGTCCGCGCCGCCCCGCAACCGGACGCACGGAATCTCGTCGCGGAGGTGAGCTGCAAGGCCGTCGAACGTCACCCTGGCGCGGGGAAGCGCACGATCGTCGTGGTCGACTGCGGCGTAAAGCGAAATATCCTCCGGGAGGCCCAGCGCTACGCCGACGTCGTCCGGGTACCCTACGACACGACCTCGGATGAGATCCTCGCCCTGAAACCCGATGGCGTGATCCTCTCGAATGGCCCGGGGGACCCCGCTCATCCGGACATCCTCAGGACATCCGTGCGAACGACCCGGGAGCTCGCGGGACGCGTTCCCCTCCTCGGCATCTGCCTCGGGCACCAGCTTTTGGCCCTCGCGTTCGGCGGGAAGACCTTCAAGTTGAAGTTCGGGCACCGCGGCGGCAATCAACCGGTGAAGGACCTCCGCAGCGGGCGTGTCCACATCACGTCGCAGAATCACGGTTACGCGGTCGATGCGAATTCCCTTCCGGAATCGGAGTTCGAGGTCACCCCCGGTTCTCAAGCCTGCCGATCGCTCCGGGAAGAAGGGGTTCGGGTCGTCCTCGTGAACAGCAACCCCGCGACGATTCAGACGGATCCCGACACCGCGGACGCCGTGTACGTGGAGCCCCTCACGGTCGAGTTCCTCGAGAAGGTGATCGCGAAGGAGCGACCCCAGGGGATCCTCAGCGGGATGGGCGGCCAGACCGCGTTGAACCTGTGCAGCGAACTTTCCGAGGCGGGCATCCTGACCCGCCATAAGGTGGAGCTCCTCGGGACGAAGATGGAGGCGATCACCGCGGGAGAGAACCGGGAACGGTTCGCATCCCTCATGCGGTCGATCGGGGAGCCGATCCCACGGAGCCGGGCGGTCTCCGACACCGCGATGGCGGCTGCGTTCGTCGAGGAAACCGGATACCCGGTGATCGTCAGGGCTGCGTACACGCTCGGTGGCAGCGGGAGCGGCGTGGCGCATAGCGCCGAGGAGCTCGACCGGATCGTCGGGCTGGGCCTCGCATATTCACGAATCAAGCAGGTCCTCGTGGAGGAATCCGTCCTCGGCTGGAAGGAGTTCGAGTACGAGGTGATGCGCGACGGAGCGGACAACTGCATCACGATCTGCAGCATGGAGAACCTCGATCCGATGGGCGTCCACACGGGCGAATCGATCGTGGTCGCGCCGGCCCAGACGCTGAGCGACTCCGACCATCAGACGCTTCGGTCCGCAGCCCTCCGGATCATTCGCGCCCTCGGAGTGGAAGGCGGATGTAACATCCAGTTCGCGGTCCATCCGAAGACCGGCGAGTATCGGGTCATCGAAGTGAATCCGCGTGTCTCGCGGTCGTCCGCCCTCGCCTCGAAGGCGACGGGCTACCCGATCGCACGGATCGCCGCGAAAATCGCGATCGGCTTGCGTCTCGACGAGATCCCGAATCCCGTCACGGGCAAGACCCTCGCTTCGTTCGAACCCACGTTGGACTACGTCGTCACGAAGATCCCGCGATGGCCCTTCGACAAGTTCCCCACGGTCGACCGCCGGATTGGCACGTCGATGAAGAGCACGGGTGAGGTGATGGCCATCGGCCGGACCTTCGAGGAGTCGCTCCTCAAGGCGGTCCGCTCCCTCGAAATCGATCGGGTGGGCCTCGAATCGAACCCCTGGTCGGACGACGAACTCGTACGGGAATTGCGGGAACCCACGGACGAGCGCCTCTTTGCAATCGCGGAGGCCGTGCGACGCCGCCTGCCGACCGAGAAGATTGCCTCTCTCACGAATTGGGACCCTTTCTTCATCGAGAAGATCCGACATCTCGTGCGGATCGAGGCGGGCCTTCGAGGGTCGCGAGCGGGCAAGCCGGCCCTCGCGGAGGCGAAACGGTTCGGGTTCGCCGACGAGTCCATCTCTGCCCTGACCGGCGTCACGGAGGAGTCCGTGCGGCGGGGTCGACCGAGGGTCGTGTACAAGATGGTCGACACCTGCGGAGGGGAGTTCGAGGCCGAGACGCCTTACTTCTATTCCACGTGCGAGCCCGGTGGCGAGACGCAGAAGCTCGCGGGTCGGAAGGTGTTGATCGTCGGGAGCGGTCCCATCCGGATCGGTCAAGGCGTCGAGTTCGACTACTGTTGTGTCCAAGGAATCCTCGCTCTGCGCGAAGAGGGCGTGGCCGCCATCATCGCGAACAACAATCCGGAGACGGTCTCGACGGATTTCGACATCTCCACCAGGCTCTACTTCGAACCTCTGCTGCTGGAGGACATCCTGAACATCATCGAGGAGGAGAAGCCGGATGGTGTCATCGTGCAGTTTGGCGGTCAGACCTCGATCAACCTCGCGGTTCCACTCGCCCGCGCGTTGGCCCGTCGCCGTTCGCGCACGCGGATTCTCGGCACCCCCCCGGCCGCCATCGACCTTGCCGAGGATCGTCGAAAGTTCGCCGCCCTCATGCAGCGCCTTCGAGTCCGGCAACCGGAGGCCGCGTCGGGTTACAGCTTCGAAGAGGTCCGAGAGGTCGCTGCCCGGATCGGCTATCCCGTCCTCGTCCGGCCGTCGTATGTCCTCGGTGGCCGAGGGATGGAGATCGTCCATGGGGAGGAGGATCTTGCTCGGTTCATGGAACGGGCGGTCCGCGTTTCGAAGACGCATCCGGTCCTGGTGGACCGGTATCTGTCCCACGCGACGGAGATCGATGTGGACGTCGTCGCAGACGGCAAGGACATCTTCATCGGCGGGATCCAGGAACACATCGAGGAAGCGGGCATCCACTCCGGGGATGCGGCCTGCGTCTTGCCGGCCCAAACCCTCTCAGAGACCGTCCTCGACGAGATCCGCCGAGTCACGCGGAAGATTTGCGACGCCTTGGAGATCGTTGGCCTGATGAACCTGCAGCTCGCGGTGAAGGACGATGCGGTGTATGTCCTCGAGGCGAATCCGCGCGCGAGTCGAACGATCCCGTACGTCTCCAAGGCGATCGGCGTGTCCCTCGCGAAAGTCGCGACGAAGGTCATGCTTGGTCAGTCCCTTCGCAGCATGGGCCTCGTCGGCGAGGCGAAAATCGACCACGTTGCGGTGAAGGCCCCCGTGTTCCCCTTCCAGAGACTCCCCGGTGTCGACACGATCCTCGGCCCGGAGATGAAGAGCACCGGCGAGGTGATGGGGATCGATCGGTCCCTCGGTCGCGCGTACTATAAGGCGATGGTCGCCGCGGGAAACGCGCTTCCGGCCGAGGGGGCAGTATACATGACCGTGCGGGACGAGGACAAGCCCGCGATTCTTCCGGTCCAGGCCGCGGAGGCGGCGGTCGAAGCGATCGAAGAGGCCCGCTCGGGCGATCTCGACGTCGTCCCCCTTCAGGAGTACGGCCGGGCCGCGAGGGGGAGAAAGTCAAAGCTTTAGCCGACTCCGGGAATTCGTCTGTCGTGCGCCCCATCCGGTTTGTCGGACCCGGGATTCTGTTGACCGGATTGGTCGCCCTGGCGTGGGCCGTCGCTCGCGGGGAAGCCAGCGTCTATCTTATCTTCGTCGTCCCAGCGGTCGTTGGGACGGGACCACTCGCATTCCTCGGGATCCTCCTCGTCTTCCTCGGATTTTTCCTGACGTTCTTCCTGTGGACGACCGGCGCACCGCCGTCAGCGATTGGACGGCCTCCGATTGAATCGCCAGAGACCGAGGCCATCGCACCGCAGGAGACGACGAAAGCTCGCCGATGGGGCGGCGTCGTGTTCCTCGGTCCCATTCCGCTCGTCTTCGGGTCCGATCCACAGATGACCCGCATGATGCTGATCCTCGGCGTGATTCTGTTTTTCGCGCTCCTTCTCCTCACGGTCGCATTGCTCCTAAGCTGACGCCTTTTTATTCTTCACGGGCATGCGGCGCGACGCGATGAAGGTCCTGATCACAGACGGAATCGATCGGACGGCGGTCGAGATGCTCCGTAAAGCCCACGAGGTCGAAGTACGGGAGCTGGACCTGAAGGGACTTCTCGCCGCGATACCTAGCTATCAGGCACTGATCGTCCGGAGCCGGACGAAAGTCACGAAGGACGTGCTCACTCGTGGAACGCACCTCAAGGTGGTCGGCCGCGCTGGAGTGGGCGTCGACAATATCGATGTGGATGAAGCCACCGCGAGAAAAATCGTCGTCGTGAATGCGCCGACCGCGAGTACCGTGAGCGTCGCCGAGCTTGCGATCGGACACATGATCTCCCTCCTCCGCCACCTTCCCGAGGCCGACCGGACCGTGAAGGCCGGGAAATGGGAGAAGGGGAACCTCGAGGGACGGGAACTCTTCGGGAAGACGCTTGGCCTCCTCGGATCCGGACGGATCGGTATGGAGGTTGCGAAGCGGGCTCAGGCCTTCGGAATGCGCGTGATCGCGTACGATCCGTATCTGCCAGCCTCTGCCGCAGGGCCGGCGGGAATTCGACTCGTCGAAAAAGACGAGCTATTTCGGGACGCCGACGTCCTCAGCATCCATGCCGCACTTACACCCGAGACGCACGGTCTCGTCGGAGCTTCCGATTTTGCAAAGATGCGGCGAAACGCCATCCTCGTCAACTGTGCGCGGGGCGAGATTGTCGAAGAGACGGCATTGGCGGATGCCCTTCGAGCGGGGACGATTTCGGGCGCGGCGATCGACGTGTTCGCGAAGGAGCCGCCCGCGGGAAGTCCCCTCCTCACCGCGCCGAACATCGTTTTCACGCCCCATCTTGGGGCGTCGACCGTCGAAGGACAGGCGAGGGCCGGTGCGATCGTGGCCGACCAGGTCCTGAAGGTGCTCGAGGGGAAGCATCCGGACTTCGTGGTGAATCCGGCCGTCTACGGCTGATCCGCCAGAGAGCGCGCCGCATCGCGGAGATCCATCTTGTGCACCCGACCGTAGTCGCGGACCTCGGCGATGAGGGCGACGTATTCGGCGAAGGAACCTCCGAGTTTCCGGACGGCTCGTCCGAGCGCCTTCTCGAAAGGCTCCTGATGTCGGGTGCGGAGTGCTTCCTTGAGGATCTTCGACCGGACGCTTGAGGAAGCCAATGCGATGCACCGTCGGATGCGAATCGAACCGTCCGATTCGGGTCTCAGCTCGAGTTCTCGCAGACCCTAAGGAAATTTCGGAAAATCTCCGGCCCGAACTGGGTGTGCTCCACCTCGGGGTGGAATTGAAGGCCGAACAGCGGTCGGTCTCGATGCCGCATCGCTTGGACGCTGCAGTTCGGAGAGCTGGCGAGGGCCGTGAAACCCGGGGGGAGCATCGTCACCTCGTCGTTGTGGGACTCCCACACCTCGAATTGGTCCGGCAGTCCTTCGAACAGGACGTCCGGTTGGTGGACCTTCACGACCGACTTCCCGAACTCCGGCACCTTTGCAGGAGCCGCCGCACCGCCAAGATGGGTCGCCATGAATTGATGACCCGCGCAGATCCCGAGGATGGGCCCCGAGAAGGCGTCGATGTAATCCCCGTTCTTGCCCATCTTCTCCGGATCGATGCCCACGCGGGGGGCGCCGCCGGAGAGGACGAGGCCGTCGACTTCCTTTAGGTCCGAGACCGGCGAGTCATTCGGGACGATCTTCGTGTCGACTCCGAGGTACTTCAGCACCCGCCACTCGCGGTGCGTCCACTGACCTCCGTTGTCGACGACGTAGACGCGCATGGGTATCCTGTAGCGGCGGGATGGCAAAAAGGTTTCCGCGCGCCGCGATGCCTCACTCCCATTCGATCGTCGCAGGAGGCTT
>VBMN01000132.1 GCA_005878385.1 Methanobacteriota archaeon | reverse complement strand
GGGATTTTTCACCCGTTCGATCGCTGCGACACCGCCAGCCTCCAGGTCTCCATCCATCAGAGCTGCGTCCATTTGCGTCCGCCCGTCGATCCGCATGCGGGAGCCGGTGCCCGCATTCAGTCGCGGATCGTCCTCGAGGACCACGATCGACTCGACGACGGCATCGAGGGCCCGTCCGCCGCGACGGAGGACCGCCATCCCGGTGGCGCCGGCCGCGGCCGCCGCATCCTGAACCGACGCATTCGAGCCCGCACCGCAATGCGTGAGGAGAACCGGCTGCAAGCAGCCCCCGGACCGACGAGTGGTCCTTCAAACTTTGCGAGGCCGCGATGTCGCCGGCCCTGCAAAAGATGCCAATCGGGTCTGGAGATCCGCAATCCGACGTCGAAGGTCATCTCGAATCGCACGCAACTGGTCCATCGACCTTCCAGTCGCGCCGGGTATGGGCCAGTCCTCCCCCTTGTCCTTCGCGCCAATCGGACAACGATCCAGGCATCCGAACGTGACAACACGCGACGCGCGGGCGATCATCTCCGGGGTCACGGTCCGCGGAGTCTTCGAACCTAAACGGATTCCGATTTCTTGAAGCAACTCGATGACGGCGGGATTGATTGCCGTCGCGGCTTGGACGCCCGCGCTCTCGGCCTGCCAGCCCGGCGGTGCGGACGCGTTGAACAACGCCTCGGACAACACGCTCCGAAACGTGTTCTCGACACAGACGAACAGGATGGTGGCCATGTCGTCGACGCTTTATCGTCGGCCAAGCAAATAGCTTGGCTTCCTGGACACCGATAACCAGGAGCCAAATCCTATATAACGTCGTCCGCGTCGGCGCGCGCGTGACGGCGATCGAGGCATCCGGACTCACGAAACGGTATGGCTCGGTCGATGCGCTGGAGGGCATTCACATCAGAGTCGAACGCGGGGAATTCTTCGGCCTTTTCGGGCCGAACGGTGCCGGCAAGACGACGATGCTGCGGATCCTCACGGGACAGCTGAAGCCGACGGAGGGAGGCGCCCGAGTCCTCGGCATTGACGTCGTGCTGGAACCGCTTCGCGTGAAGTCCGTGATCGGGATCGTTCCCGAGGTCGAGTCACCGCCCTCCTACCTTACCGCGTACGAGTACCTCTATTTCGTCGGGCAGGTTCGAAAGATCGGCGGACTCGAGGACCGGATCGCGCGCTGGTTCGAATTCTTCGATCTGGACGATGCCCGCTCGAGCCTCTGCAAGGACCTCTCGAAGGGGACGCGCCAGAAGCTGATGCTCGCGGCCGCGTTCTTGCACGAGCCTGCCCTCGTCTTCTTGGATGAGCCCTTCATCAACCTCGACCCGATCTACCAACGGAAACTGAGGGAATTCCTCCAAGAATACGTCGGAGGCGGAGGGACCGTCTTCATGGCCACCCACCTGCTCGACATCGCGGAGAAACTCTGCGACCGGGTCGCGGTGATCCGAGACGGGGCGATCATCGCGACAGGGACCGTGGACGAAATCCGGGGCCCGGAATCGAACCTCGAAGCGGCCTTCCTTCGCCTTGTCGGGGCATGAGGCCGATCGAATGCTCCGCCTGATGTTGAGGGAGGAGTTCCGGGTCCACACGAGCTATTCCGGACGACTGGCCTTCCTCGCCTTCCCGATCATCATCACGGTGTTCAGCCTCGCGATCGCGGTCACGAGCGAACGCCTCTTCACGTACACGCCGTTCTCGGATGCGATCCTCCTCCTTCATGCGAGCGTCTTCTTGTACGGTCTGAGCGTCGGCGCGTTCGGATTCCTTGGGCGCCAATATCTGGAGCGCACGAACGGGACCCGGAACTACTTGGTCGCCATGCCCGGCATTCTTCCGATGCGACTTCGCAAGACCTTTTTGGGAATGTACGTACGCGATGCGATCTTCTACATCGCCTTGCTCCTGGCACCGGCAACCATCGGACTCATCTTGTCCATTCCACTCACCCACTTTCGGATCACGAGCATCGGCGTCCTTTTCGGCACGGGCCTCCTGTCTTTTCTCCTCGGGATGTCTCTCAGCTTCTTCGTTTCGACCGTATACATGCGGAACCAGATGGCGTTCGTGATTTGCGTCGGCGGCATCACGGCGCTTTTCGCGGCAGCCGGAACCACTCGGACCATCCCGTTGTCCTGGATCTTGCCGGGCCTCGCCGCCCATGAACACCTGTCTCCCTTTCCCATCGATCTTGGAGCCGCGGCCCAGCCGATCGTGTCGGGCCTTGGGGTCATCGTCGCGCTGGTGGCGGGCGCCGTCTTCCTCGTCCCGGAACAATTTGAGCCTCGAGCGACCGCCGTCCGAGAGGAACTGCCGCGCCTCGTCGCCCGGCTCAAGCGTCTTCAGGGGTACGCTCCTCTCCTCTCCAAGGAATTCGTCGATCTTCAACGAAGCGGCACGTACGCCAAGATGTTTTTCTCGTTCGTTACACCGCTCCTATTCCTCTCCTTCACCGCGTGGTTCGTGCGGTATGGCCTCCAGGTCCCCGTGGGCTTCAACACCGTCTTCTACGCCGGGATGGTCGGATTCTTCGGAGTCATCCTGTACAACTGGCTGAACAACGTGGACGCGACGGACTACTTGGCGACGTTGCCCGTGTCCGTCCCCCAAGTCATCCGGGCCAAACTGATTTCCTTCCTGCTTCTGACGACCTGGGTCGGCGTCGGGTTCGTCGGGATCATCGCGTGGCTCAATTCAGACACGCGTCTGTTATGGCTCGCAATCCCCATCGTCCTCGTGACGTCGGTGTACATCGTCGTGGTCACCGCGTACCTCACCGGTCTCCGGACAAACTCGTTTTTGTTCGATCCGGGCGTGCTCGCTCGCTTCAGCGTGATGTCCATGCTCCCCGACTTCGGCCTGACCATCCTGTCCTTCACAATCGATCGAGACCTTCGATTCGCTTCGACCGGGATTGCTGTCGTCCTCGCGATCCTTGCGGCGACAACGTATATGTTACTCAAGGGCATTGACGCGAAATGGCGCGGCACGGAATTCGGCGAGTGACCGCCACGGGATCGGAGCATGGACCGGCACGCCGTATTCCGTCGAACGTTTCACATCGTTTCCCCTATCTTTCTCGGCTACTACCTACTCCCTGAGGACCTCGGCGGCGGGATCACTCGCACCGGGCTGTCCGCGGTCTTCGTTGGGACCGCGCTATGCATCGAGCTCGCACGGTTTGCGCTCGGTATCCGGCTTCTCGGCTTGCGCCCCTACGAGGGACAACGTGTGTCCGCATATGCCCAAGGGCTCCTAGGTCTTGCCTTCGGATTGTTCGTCATCCGCGACCCGCGCATCGTAGTCCCCGTGTTTCTGGGGATGGCTTGGATCGACCCGCTCGCGGCCCTCTGCCGCCGTCGCGGCTGGCCCCGGTTCGTCCCCACGGCCGCATACCTGACTCTTTTCTTTGTGACGGTCCTCATCATGAGATCGTTCGCGATCCCGAACGCACTTCTGTTCTCGCTCGCCGCCACCGCGGTGGCCATGATTATGGAGGGCCCTAAGGTCCGACAGATCGACGACGATCTCCTCATGCAAGTCGTGCCGATGGTCGTCCTCTACTTCCTCATCGCCGGATTCGGAACCGGATTCGGCGCGTCACTTTAGGACTTCAAGCTTGCCGTATTTGCCGGCGCTGACCTGGATGTTGCCGCGCCATTCGCGAGCCCACCCATTCGTGATCCGAATCCGATCGTTCGGTTGGACGCGGTCGATCTCGTCGTTCCAAAGGCTCACCGAGACCTCGGACCCGTCCTCGTCGACGGCCTTCGCGTCGCACACTTTGCCCGTGGATCCCCCGCGGCTGGAGAATTCGCGAGCGGCTCCCTTCTCGCGAATCGTCAGTTCGATCACGTCGACCTTGCTTTCTGGACGGACTTCGTTTACTTTCATGCGGATGACGATGCGAACGTCCCGGTTCCCTTAAAGACTTCCGCTCCGAGGGAAGCGCTTCCTCATGGAGGTGCCGCCTATCGCATGGAGCGGAAGCGACGGTCGTTCCTTTGGTTTCGGCGGGGCCTCGGAAATTCTTTCGACGACCGAAATAAAAACTTATAACCGCGCAGCCAGATATCGACAGCGTCGATTGAAGTGAATCGAATCAAGGTTGTGAGCGAGGTCGCTGAACTCGTCCCGATCCTCCGAGCCGTGGACAGCGACGTGAAGAGCGAAGTGTTCAAGGACGTCTCCGCGGGCTGGAAGACCGTGCGGGAGGTCGAGGAGAAGTTCGGCGCCGAGGGGGCGAATGCCCTCCGGTTCTTCGAGAAGATGAAGCTCGTCGAGACGAAATGGCAGACTGGTCCGACGGCCTCGCCGGAAAAGGCGTACCACGCGTTCTATTCGTCCTTCCACATCAATGCGACGGCACCGATCCAGGAAATCTCGGATGTCCTCCACGCCGCGATGATGTCCGAGGAAGCGTATGCTGTGATCGAGAACCGGATCTTCGAGATGGTTGGCGCGGAAGGGAAGTTTTCGGGCGATGTCGCGGAAGCCCTAAAGGTCACGCAGACGAAGTTGAAGGCCCTCGTGAAACGATCCCCGCGGCTCGACTTCCGGGGCCATCGGATCATCCGGTTCGAGGACTGAGCCTTGATCACGGTCCTGCGACTGGGCCACCGTCCGGCCCGCGACAAACGCGTGACGACCCACGTCGCCCTCACGGCCCGCGCCTTCGGCGCTGAGGCGGTCCTCGTGTCGACGAGGGACCTCGCCCTCGAGCGATCCATCCGGGGAGTTGTTCGCCGCTTCGGCGGCTCCTTCCGAATCGAGACGGGAGTGGCTTGGCGAAGGGTCCTGAAAGGGTGGCAAGGCGCGAAGGTCCATCTGACGATGTATGGCGAGCGGCTGCAGGACGTGTTGCCGCGCCTCCCCCGGAAGGACCTGCTGATCGTCGTCGGCGCCGAGAAGGTCCCGCGGGAACTTTTCGACCTCGTGGATTGGAACGTCGCCGTCGGCAACCAACCTCATTCGGAGGTGGCGGCCCTCGCGATCTTCCTCGATCACCTCCTGGGGCCCGAGGCCCTCGGACGCGAATTCGCGGGACCTCTCCGGATCCGTCCGAGCCCGAGAGGAAAGGACGTCGTCGAGTCCGAAACGTGAACCGATAACCTTAATCTCGGGCGTCGAAATCGATAGTCGTGCGGACGATCGGATTCTTCGCGATCGCGACGATCTTGATCGTATCGACCGCGGCCGCACCTTCGGCCTCCGGCGCCGTGGACGGCCCCCTCTTGACCCCCGGAGACACGTGGACCTATCGCACGAACACGAGTCTGGCCGCGGGACTCTCCCTAGACGGGCGCATCACGTTGACGGTGACCGCCCACGGGGCGAACGAGGTGGACGGGCGGATGTACGATGCCTACGTGATGTCCTTGAGCGGGAGGGGAACGGCGGCCGGAAGCTTCGCGACCCAGTTCGGCTCGGCAGAGGCCTCGGGCGAGTGGACCGTTACCGGTCGCGAGGTCGTGGACGCCCGCGGACTCAAGATCCTGTCGACGGTCCTCGATCTCGAGGCGAACGGAACGCTCCACACGAACCCGGTTCCGTTGCCCTTTGCCCTGAGCGTCCAGAACACCACGCTTTATGGATTCGATGCAGACCTCTGGCAGTTCCCGCTCACGGTCGGCATGACGGCCGTCGTGTCGAGTCAGATGAATTTCTCGGAGGACTTCCGCCTCGTCTACTACGGATTTAGCCAACCTCCCAGCCACCGGGCCGGCCTCGCCTGGTGGAACGTGACGTATGTCATCGAGGCACCGGTCGGAATCGACACCCCCGCAGGCCGCTTCGACACGTACCCGATCCGCGAGACGTACGCGGATGGCTCGATGACCGTCTCGTATTTCGCCCCGGCCGCGGGGAACCATGCCCGGACAGAGGCTCACAACCGCACGGCGACCGTGGGGACGGCCGATCTGGTCAGCTATCGATATCAGGCGCTCGAACCCCCGACCTTCCTCGGTCTCACCTCGGACCGCTGGGCGATTGTCGCCCTCACGATTGGAGCCGTGGGCATCGTGTTCGTCTGGTGGTACCGTCGGAGGAAAAGGCCTGCCTCACGGCCCGGCTCGCCCCCGCCGGTTCCGTAGTCACATCAGGTCTTCGAGGTCCGTCGGTCGTTCCGGCAAGGACACGGACACGGTATGCCGAGTCGTTTTCGGAGGAAAGAGATCCTTCGTGAGGCCCCGGCGGATTACCTCTTTCTTGCTGACGACCGCGACGGTCGCGTCCGGCCAGGTGCCAAGGCTCACGATATCGGATTCGTAGTCGACGAGGTACGCGGGGATCTTGGTGCAACCGAGCGAACGCACGGCCTCGACACGATGGTGGCCGTCCAAGATCACGAAGTCCAAGTCCGCCACCAGGATCGGCCGTTTCAGGAAACCGTCCCGGCGGATCAGTTCGGTCAGTTCCTTCAACAGCGCGGGCCGAATCTGCTCGTGGCCATGGAGTCGGCGAAGCTCGACAACGGCGAATCGCGGGGATGGGGTCATGCGCGTCGTCGGGTTCGCTTGGGACATTTATCCAGCCATGCGAGCCGAGGCGGATAACCTTTTTCCGAACTGGCGTCCGTCTACTTGGCCGCGGCCGGCATGGGGGGCGGGGCGCTCCCCTTCCGCAGGGAGACGCGCTTGGGGAAGTACCGCAGGACGACGATGTCCCCGACGCTTTGGACCCACCGGTACGGAACGCTGACCGCGCGGCTCCCCTCGACGAGGAGGGGGTTCGTCTCCCCGATGAAGATGCCGTCCACCGCGCCGTTGTCGACGTCGACGACCAGGTTGTTCACGTTTCCCAGGAACACGCCGTTCTGCGTGTATACCTGAAGCCCGATAATTTCGGATAGCTCTTCGAGCAAGCGACTGCACCATCCCTTCTGGAGCGTGTATCCAAGAATTGTGACTTAAACGCTTCGGTAAGGATTATCGTCGGCTCGACTCCTTGCGAGATCGATGCAGCCCGCGCCCCCTCCACCTCCCGTGGGCCCATATCCGTGGCCCCAACCGCCTCCTGTGCCCCCCAGAAAAGAGGCCCTTCCAATCTTGGTCGTCGTCCTCGTGCTCGTCCTCGTGATTGGACTTCTGTTCGCCGTGTTTTTCTTCTACCTCTTCCTCCCGCTCTCGAGAACGCCAATCTACATTGTGCCATCCGTAACCCTGGGACCGGTCGGGTTCGTCGCGCGAAATGCGACGTTCGAAGTGACGTCCGTTTCTATTCCGGCCCCCGTGGGGTTTTTCGATGTAAACCTACGTGTCGGCTCTGAAACCGGAACCCTCCGACGAATCCAACTCGATCCAGGGTATGCGACGATCCTCGTCTCAAGTCAGCAATACCGGGTCTACTTCGTCGACGTCGGGAGCAACCTGACCCTCGGCGCGGGGGATCGTTTTACCGTCACCGGGAACGGTACCGCCCTCCAGGCAAGCAC
>VBMN01000178.1 GCA_005878385.1 Methanobacteriota archaeon | reverse complement strand
CGCCGCGTCAATCGAGTTTCGGCCGCGCACCTTCATCCCGAGGAGGGTCGTGTAGAACTTTACGGACGCCTCGAGATCCTTCACGCGAATCCCGGTGTAGAAGAACTTCGCCTTCATGGTCCCGGCGCACGCGGAGGTCCGCCGTAGGATAAAACCCTGGTTCTTCCACGGGGCGCCCACGCGAAGACACCCGCGAGAAGCCAAAACGCGGCAACGAGGAATGGAATCCTCACAACGATTGCGCTGAAGTTGTTGAACTGGACGAGGACGGCGAGAGTGATCAGGAGAAGACCATAACGTGCGATGAGGCGCTGGATCTTGATTGCATGCATCATGCAAAACCACCGCACTCTCATCCCGGCAAAGCCCATTCGGTGGAGGAGAATCACCTGGTTTCGGCGTCCTCTACTTCGCGGCTCCTCGCGTTGTGTCGGTTCCGGAAAACCCAAAGCCCGCCGCCGATGCCTCCAATGATTGCACCGACGAAGCCGCCCCACAGAATCCAGACCAGAGGCACGAGCACGAGACTCGCTGCCACAAAGCCCCCGGCCACGAACCCTATTACAATGCCTCCTGCGATGTTTGCAACGTAGCCCGTGTGGACTTTCACCATGCCCGAACCTCAATCCCCCATGTTAGCAAATCCTGTCCATCAACGTCGAGTTAGCCGCCCCGCAATCATCTGGTTTTCGAAACAGGGGGTTCCAGTGTGCGTGGGGGCTTGGGTCCAATCACCTCGGACACCTGCCAGCCGACGACCACGAACGCAACCGCCAAGGTAATCAGTATGACGCTGGCCGCGAGGTACGGACTGCCGCCCCGCGCGAAAATCAGGTTGGACGCAACGGTCGCCACCACAAGGAGAAAGGAGCCAGTTTCGATTGGCAAGAGTACGCGCCGGTCCATGGGTCGAGGTCGCACTTGATAGGCGGCAATCAGGAGCGAACCTTCTAGGCCGGTCAATGCGACCATTTCTTCTGGGTCCCTCTCCCTCGCTACGGCGTCGAAATGCGAGGACTCAGTGAACGCTACTGCTGCTCCCAGGAAGTAATCGGACACGACAACGAGGATCACGAAATCGCGGAACCGACGCCTCTGCTGGTCCTGCATGCCGAAACCTCTATTCCTCGATTCCGGCAAATTCCTTCCGGCGACGGATCATTCGGTTCCCCGGACAGCTGCCGATACCTCTGTCGTTTGTGAAGATGGGGCACGCTTACGGCTGTGTCGTTTCTGCGCCCTTGCCGGTCCTCTCGGGCCCCCCGCTTGCACGGGGCCACCGTTCCGAGGGAGGGGGGACGTTCCTCAGCGGCCCCGAAGGGCCACCGTCGGCCGTCCGCGGTCTCCTGGCCGCGCGCGCTATCCATGGAGGCGTATTTGGAGTTGCCGACGAGGGGTCCGGGTCGGTCCGATTCACAAGAGAGAAATATTCCGACCGGCGTGGGTTGTGCAGGAGGGAAGACCTCTGCAAGCTCCCCGTACCGAGACCGGTGTGCGTTTGCTCCTGACTTCGCTCATTTTGGCGACCCTCACCACGGTCGTCTCGCCTCTCATCTACACCCTGGTGGTCAGCGGGCTCAGTTCGGATCCGTCACGCGCCCTCTGGTGGCACACGATCGTGATCCCGGGAATCGCCTTGGCGCTCGGCGGTGCGCTGGGATTAACGGGGGTCGTCGCGTTCCTGATCCTCGAATGGAATCGCGGACGACGCACCGACAGTCGACCACGCGCTTTGGACGGCACCCGAGTCGCCGCGATCGTCTCCTTGGTCGCGGGGGCATTCCTCATCGGATCCGGGATCGTCTCCGGCTTCGTGTATGTGGGTGCGTTTTGGGTCGGCGCTGGGATTCACGCCGCCCTCTGGCTCACCCTCGCGCTGTCGGCGGGTCTCTTCTTGTTCTGGACCGCGGGGCAAATAGGTCCGGCCGCCATCCGGTTGCGTCAGCTCGCCCTCGCTCTGGGGCTGGCCTCGGCAACGTTGTCTGGCGCCACGATGGCCGCCTCTCTTCTCGGGTGGATGTCGACGGATCCGATGGTGGGCGGGATCCTCGGATTGACCGCCTCCGCGATGGGGACGTCATCGCTCCTCACCTGGATTGTGGTGTACGCCGGAATTCTGGCAAAGTTCGGGTCTCGTGGCGAAGCGTCCGTCGTCTCCGCCCAGGCCTAATGATTTAAGTCGCTGCCTCATCGCGGCGTCGTGGCTGGCGACCGGCGGGTCCTCTTCGCGAACTCCTTGTACCATCTGACGAACGACGGCGCCGTCACGGTGATCGCGGGCCAGATTACGTTCCTCCAAACGCAATTCTCCTTCGGCGCCCTCGAGACCGGCCTCCTCAGCGGTACCGCACTCCTCGTCACGGCGATCTTTCAGATGGCCTTCGGTGCGATGTCGGACCGTCGTGACCCGACGCGATTCCTGCCCGCCGGGATCGTGGTCCTCGGGCTCGGGTCCGCCCTCGTCGCGTTGTCCTCGACCTTCTGGATCCTGCTCGTGCTCGTCGCCCTCTCGCGGATTGGAGCGAGCTTCTATCACCCGGTCGGCATCGCTTGGATCGGTCGCGAGTTCCAGGGGCCGGAGCTCGATCGGTCGATGGGCTTCCAGTCGGCGTTCGGCGATACGGGAGTGATCCTGGGCATGGCGACCACCTCGATCATCGCGGTGGCGTTCGGGTGGCAAGTGCCCTTCCTTCTCTGGGGAGGCATCAACTTGGGTGCGGTCGCCTTGGGCCTTTGGCTCGTCCGAAATCACCGCTCCCCGGCGTTCCCGAGTGAAGCACCCAGACGGGACTATCGAAGGATGATTCGCGATGTCCGTCTATGGCTCTTCCCACTCGCCCTCGGTGGCGCGGCGTTCTCGATCTTCTCGACGTTCGGGCCGTTGCTGCTTCACCACCGGTTCGGCTTCGACGATACCGCGTCGGAGGTCGCGATCGCGGTGTGGATTCTCGCGGGGGCCCTCGTCGCGTTCTTCTTCGGCCGGGTGAGCCGGCGATTCGGTCGGCTTCGGACCCTGACCGCATGCTATGCGTTCATCGGAATCGCGTGCCTGGTTGGCGTGGTGTCCGAGAGCGCCCCTATCGTCCTCGGCCTGTTCTGGACCTCCGGCTCTGCGGTCTTCATCACGTATCCTGCACTCTTCTCCTTCGTCTCCGAGGCGAGTCATCGCCGACTCCAGGGCGCCGCGTTTGGAATCATCTTCGGGTTCCAGTTGCTCGGCGGGTCGTTGGGGTCATTTGCGGCCGGCGCCCTCGCAGCCTCCTTCCGGACCGTCGGCGATTTCGAGTCCACGGGACCCTTCTACTTCCTTGGCCTCCTCGCCCTCGTGGGGTTCGCATACCTCCTCGGGATCCGAAAACACGTTCGCGATCCGGGAGGTGCCTCAATCCCTAGGGTACCTGAGGTCTGAGTCCTCGTAAGAGCGGCTTCGGGACGGCGAGGAACCGGGCGACGATGCCAATCGCCACGCC
>VBMN01000092.1 GCA_005878385.1 Methanobacteriota archaeon | reverse complement strand
CGTGTTCTTCGATGAACGGGTGGGCGAATTTCTGAGCGACGAGACCTTGCGAGCTCGCCCGGCGCAGATGTCCCATGACAATCAGGGACTGTCTCGGCGCGCGTTCCATGTTCAGCTTCGCAATCTTCCACGCCGTCCCATAATACTTCGAAGCGTCCGGGGCGCTCCCGGCGTCCCGCATGTGGACCTTCAGGGATCCGTTCTGGAAGCAGGCGAGCCCCCAGCCGTCCTTGTGCCCCCGTTCGTCCGGCGCGCCGATCGGGCACATGCCTTTTGTGGCGAGGTCCGCGAACTCCTCGAACAGGTCGTAATAGACGGGGCCTCGACTGACGACACCCATCATGCGGCACATGCGCGAGGCCAATCAGGCGGGGCTATATGAGGCTCGCGTCCGCTGACTTGGAGAAAGAAAGGAAAAGAAGGAAAGGGGACGGCCGAAGTCCTCCGTGTGCTCTCAGTGTCCGCCGGACCCGCCCTTGCGCATCTCCTCGAAACGACTGGATTGCCCTTTGAGCAACCGTCGCGTGAGCTCCTAGGCCGCGGCTTCGACGATCTTGCCATCTCGGATGTCGAGGACGCGATTAGCGATGCCCGCAACCCGAGCGTCGTGGGTGACAACGACGATGGTCTTCTTGAGATCTCTGTTCAGCCGCTGGAACAGATTCAGGACTTCCTGGCCGGTCTTCGTGTCGAGCTCTCCGGTGGGCTCGTCCGCCAGGAGCAAGGGTGGATCGTTCGCCAAGGCGACTGCGATGGCGATCCTCTGTTGCTCGCCGCCGCTCAGCTCGTCCGGCCGATGACGCGCACGCTGGGCGAGGCCGACGAGATCGAGGAGTTCCTTCGTCCGAGCCTTCCGTGCCGTGGCGTCTTTGGAGGCGAGGCGCATTGGCAGCTCGATGTTCTCCTCGGCGGTGAGCGTTGGGACGAGGTTGAAGAACTGGAAAACGAAGCCCGCCTGTCGCAATCGATACCGGACGAGCTCTCCGTCGCTCAAGTCGACCAGGTTGGAGCCGTTCACCTCGATTCGACCCGCGGTCGGGCGGTCGATTCCCCCAAGGATATTCAAGAACGTCGTCTTGCCGCACCCCGAAGGCCCTCGAATCGCGACGATTTCGCCGTCGCCGATGCGCAAGTCGAGGCCGCGCAAGGCAATTACTTCCGCTTTCCCCGTTCGATAGACTTTGATCAAGTCCTTGGTCATGATTTCTGGCACGTTTATCCACCTCGCAGCTTGAGGACGCGTCCGATGTCCATGTGCGCGACTCGCAAGGAGACAAGGACGGACGTGACGAGCATCGCGATCGGCGCGGCGATTAGGAGCAAGAGCGACGTCACCGGGACGATGAGGAACAGCGGCACCAGGCTCTCCCCGGAAACCGAACCCAAGGTCGTGGACAGGTAGGCCGCGAGGACGCCCAGGCCCGCACCAACGACCAGCCCGACGAGCATGATCGACGACGCCTCCCCGATCAACAGGCCCGCGGTCTGCCATCCGCTGGCACCGCGCGCTCGGATGGACGCCAACTCGACCTCCCTCTCAAGGGTCGCCGCGTACAGAATGAGCCCGAGTCCGGCGGTGAGGATCACGACCATGAACGCCATCTCCAGCTCCATGAATCCGAAGAAGGCCCGGAACAGCGGGACAGAACGCAGCTGCTCGACCTCTTCCTCGGCGACGCGAATCCCGCCTGCGCCCAGGCTGCGAATTCCGTCCTTGACCGCTCGCCAGTCCGCGCCAGCGCGGAGGTCGACGAGGTATCGCATTGGGTCGATGTTTTGGGGCATGACGATGTCGACAAGCTCCTTCAGCGTGGTGTAACTCCCGTAGATCGCCAGCGGCACGCCGGATCCGACCGCAGACGTCCCGGGGAGCCCCCGGACCGTCCCGCCAATTCCCACGGTGACGGTGACGTGCTCGAGCTGACCCGTTGCGTTGCGCACTTCCCTTCTGAATGTCACCACGTCGCCGACCGCCAGGGACTGACTGACCAGGTACCCTTCCGTCACGAGGACCTGACAAACTGCTGGGCCGGTCCGGTTGTTTGCCGGGTCGCAATCGGGACTCGCGAGCACCCGCTGCACCGCGCCGCGGTCGAAGTCGCGGAAGTACCACGGTTCGGGGTTCGTGGTGGACAGATACGTTCCGGGGTCCAACACGAAAACGTCCGCATAGCCGAGAGAAGGCGCAACGTACAGCCTCCGAACGAGCGAGAGCCCCCCGACTTCCGGGAGGGCCCGGACACTCGCCGCGAATCCCGGATCGGAAGGAGGCGCGCTAACGGCGATGTCCCCGCCGATCTCGGCCCGGATCTGGCTCTCCTGGTACGCAAGCTGAGAGGAGAAGGTGACGAGCGTGAACATGCCGAAGGCGAGGCCGAGGCCGATGATGACCGCCACGTTTGCCGCTCGTCGTGGATTTCGCTGCAGGTTCCGAGTGATGACGTGGTACAAGTTCTTCGTAAAGGGCTTCGTCACGCGGGAAGCGGCTTCGTAAACCCGGCTCGTGGACCTTGTGAGGAGGCGGCTTGAACCGACCATGAGGAAGATCGGCGCCAGGGGGAGGAGGACGATGAACAGCGGGCCGATCAGGAAGGTGACGAAGTCGGCCTGGTACCGACTGTACACGACCATGACATAGGTCAGGACCGCCAACGTGACGAGGAGGGCGTCCCAGGATGGCCGGTATCGGATGTGGGTCTCTCCCGGGGCGTAATAGCGAAGCGTTTCCACGATGGGGAGGTCGGCCGTCCGCCGCGCGGACCGGTAGCTCGTCGCCGCCATGAAAAGCACGCTGAGGCCGGCAACGGTTGCGACGGTGGCCGGAGAGAGGACGACCAGTTCATATTGTGGAGCATAGGCCGTGCTGAAGAGGCTGACGTAGACGAGCAGGAGGCGGCTCAGGCCGACGCCCGCCGCGAGGCCGATGAGGGCGGCAATGACACCTCCGAGGGCCGCTTCCAGGAGGAGGAGCCCCAAAGTCTGGTCACGCGAGGCTCCGCGGGTCTTCAGAACCGCAAGCTCCCGGCGACGCTCCGCGTGGCTCAAGTCGATGCCGATCGCCCCCAAGTAGATGCCAAGGAGGAGGACGGGCGCGGATAGACCCAGGTAGAAGATCCGTTGGATGACCAGGGCGTTCGCGAAGCTCGCGAGCGCCGTCGGGACATTGTCGGAAGTGATGTGGCCCCCGAACAGACCTAAGGCGCTGTTGATTTGGCGATCAAGCCTCGCTACGCTCCCTAACGACCCGTCGATGTTGTACGGATCGAGCACCTGCGCCCGATCGATTCGGACCTCGCCCGTGAGTCCGTTCCCCGGGTACGTGTAGCCGAGTTGGTCCTCATACCAGGCGGCATCCTCCACATGCACGACGGCAAGCGGCGTGGAGCCCGGACCCCCTTCGGAACGGACCCCGCCGAACACAGCCGCGACCGTCACATTCACCCGCGGGTCGGTGCGATTGGCCGGGTCGAACGAGGCGAGGCGCAGACTCACCGTCGCGCCGGTGGAGACATTCAGTCGCGCCGCGAGGTCTTCCGACAAGGCCGCCTTGCCTCGCGGAAGGGAGAAGTTCCCTGCGAGAACCGTAATTTCCTCGAGGGCAAACGGGAGACGATCCGGTTCCACGCCAATTACCTGGGCGTTGACCGGACTGGAAGTCGCACCCGATTCGATCTTGCCGATACCTGTGAAACGTACGACGGCCACTCGGGCGACTCCCGGGATCGCCTCGACCGCCTCGCGCAGCTGGGTACCGTTGGCCGAGGCCCGAGCTTCGAAATCGATGTCCGACGGGAGGTTCGCAAGAAACGCATCGAGCGTCGCGCGCGTGGACGAATCGATTGCGATGAACGTGCCTGAGACGAACGTGACCGCCAGGAGGACTCCGATCATCGCGGTGATGGTCCGCCGGCGACTCCGAACGACGCTGATCGCCGCGTACCGAATCAGGGCCACAGCGACTTCCTCCGACCGACTACGCTATGTGAACCTGGCGTCCGCCCGACATCGGAGAAAAGGAAAGGGGAGGGCCGAAGCCCTCCGGTTTACGTTCAAGGCTCGGGGCCGTCTCCGCCGCCTCCGCCCTTCCGCATCTCTCGCAACTCCCGGTTGGCCTCGCGGTAGCGGACGAACAGGAACACGCCCGCCGCGATCGCGATGATGGTTACCAAGATGAGGGCGAGCGAAGTCGCCGAGGTCGCCTGCCGGGAGAACTGGTCGAGCGCGCCCGACGTGACCTCGATCACCACGAAGCTCTGCCGACCCGCGGTGCCCGCGGTGATGACGACCAATCCCGGTTCCGAGGGCGCCTTGAAGACGCCCTGCTGGCTAATCGAGCCAGCCGTGGCCCCCCAAGCGATCGTCGCCCCCGTCACCGCGTTGCCGAATTGATCGGTCACGACTGCACCGAAGGCCAGGGTCCCTCCACTGGCCACGGTCGTCGCCGGCGTGTCGATGGAGATTCCTACGGGCGGGCCCGCGACGATCGTCAGGGTGGTCGCCCGCGAAATCGCGCCGATCGTGGCGGTGATCTGCACCGACGCCGGGGTCGTCGTGATGGGTGCGTGGTACAGGATGGAACGGCCGTCCGGGGTGAGCGACAAGATGGTGCCCGTACCCGTAGTCGTCCATGTCACCACGCCGTCGGGGTTCGCGTTGCTGTACGCATCCAGGACCGTGGCGACAATCACCGAGTTGGAATCGACCGCTAGGCTCGTGGACGTGAGGCGGATCTCCACCGTGGCAGCGGTGGCTGGGACGATGGTGACGTCTTGTCTGCCCGTCATCCCGCTCGCGTACATCGCGATCACGGAGCCGGCGCCTACCGTCGTCGACGCGGTGAACGCGCCGTTGGAGGTAATCGTCCCGCTGCCGCCCGTCACGCTCCACAAGAGCGGTACGTTTTGGTCGCCCAACCGAACGCCAGCCCGGAGATCGCGTTCCCGTACCGGTCGAATCCTTCCGCGTGGAGGGCAAGGTTCGAGCCGGCCTCCAGGCTAACCGCCGCCGGTTGCAAGGCGACGGAAGCAAGGGCACCCGGCACGATCGCCACGATCGCGGTGCCGGTCGTCGACCCTGTGGTAGCCGTGACGAATCCGATGCCCACCTGCGTGGAAGCGGTCAGGAGCCCCGACGCATCGATCGTCCCGACGCCCGTCGCGTTCCAGACGAAGGTGGCGCCGGAGATCGTGTTCCCGAAGCGGTCCTTCGCAGCCGCGCTGAAGGAGATCGTCGTGCCCGCGACGACGTTCGCGACGCCCGGCAGGACATCGACGTGGTCCAAGGCGCCCGGCAGGATGGTGACCGTCGCGTCCGCGCCGAAGGCGCCGGAAGCAACGTGCAACGTGTCCGTGCCCGCGTAGACGCCCGCGATGTAGACGACCTGATCGCCGTTCGCATTCAGGGGCAGCACGGAGCCGAGGCCGTTCGTCGAGGTCCAGACGTACGGACCACCCGGACTCGGGTTGCCAAACAGGTCATAGGCCTGCGCGCGGAACGGCGTTGCCAATCCGACGGGCACGCTCGTCGATCCAGGAACCGTCTCGATCGAGGCCATCACGCCGGCACCGGGCGCGCCGAACGCGTAGACGGTTCCAGAGGCATCGTCCATCCAGACGTAGCCTTTGCCGATGGCCACCGCCGACGCCGCTCCGAAGCCGCTCAGGAGGTGCGAATCCACGATGGCGCCGGTCGCCGCGTCCAGGACGTAGAATCCGCCGTCCGTGGAGGTGCCGAACATGTAGCCGTTCGCGAGTCCCACCGAGCCGAAGATGACCCCGGAGGTGAAGGTCCTCCAAAGGACCGCTCCGGTCGTCGCGTCGACTCCGCTGAAGGCGCCGCTCACGGACCCCACGTAAAGGTTCGTGCCGTCGTACGCCGGGGTGTCGAACCAGAACCCGCCGAATCCGGGCGTCGACCAGAGGGGGGTCCCGCTGAAGGCGTTCAGCGCCCACAACGTGCCGCTCCCGGACGACTGGTCCCAGGATCCGATGTACACGTTCCCCTGGGCGAACAGCGGAGCCGAACCGCCCCACCCGTCGAGGGCGAAGGACCAACGGAGCGCTCCAGTCATCTCGTCGAAGGCGAAGGCCCAGCCGTTCGAAAGGCTGTTCGGATCGAGGGCCGAAACCCAGACGGTTCCCGCCGCCACGGTCACGCCGCCCCATGGGAACAGGCCGTTCGTCTGGTACGTCCAGACGACGTTGCCCGTGGCGGCGTCGAGCGCGAAGACCCGTCCGTCCCGGGCTTCTCCGAACACCATGCCGTCCGCGTAGGCGAGCGGGATCCGTGCGTTGAAGTCGAATCCGGCGACGCTCCAGATCGTGTCGCCCGTGTTCGCGTCGAGGGCGTACAAGTAGCCGCCGCCGAGCGTGTAGTAGATCACGTAGACCACGCCGTTGGCCACCGTGGGCCAACCGGTGTAGAACTGAATCCCACTGCCGTCGCCGAGGTTCCGCGCCCAAATCGTGGTGCCTAGGAACGGATCCCGAGCTCGGAGGAACTGGTCGATGCTCGTCGTGAACAGCTTGCCCTCCGCATAGACCGGGCCCGAGAACAGGGCGGCCAAGTTGCCTGGCGAGCTCCACAGCTGGCTCATCGGAGTCCCGAACACGTTCGGCGAGGCGCCGCGTCGCGCGTTCGTGTTGTGGAACGTCGGCCAGTCCGATGGGCCGGGTCCATAGTACTCCAACACGACATTGGACGTGCTCGTCGAGTTCGGATCGATCGAGGAACTTCCGACGACCACGGTGAGGTCGAGCGTGCCCGGAGTCGCGCCCGCGGGCACGGTGACTTGCACAACGAAGGTCGCGGTCTGAAGGCCCTGGACCAAGCCGACGTCCGGGAAGCCGTCTGCGTTCGTATCGGTGAGCGGAGCTCCATTGGAGTCGAGCAGTGCGACGGTCCAACCGCTCTGGGATGTGGCCGCCACGTTCAGGGTGTCCGGCTGGCCGCCGGAGTTCCGGATGCTCATCGTCGCATTGACCGTCTGGCCCGGTGTGACCTTGAAGTACGGCCCCGGGGCCACGTCGACGCCGGGCTGCGGGACCATCGTGGTCAGGCTAGCGCCGGCGGAAGCCGACGGCAGGGCGACCGAAGTCGCGACGATGCTCGCGACGTCCGATTGACCGTCCACCGCGGTCGAAGGCACGTCGACGGTCGCGGTCAGGGTCACGGATCCCTTCGACGGGATCGGACCCGTGTCCGGGACGCCGTCGCCGTTCGTGTCCGTCACGGCCGAGCCGTTCGCGTACCAGAGGGACGTCGTCCAGCCGTTCGGAGCGGAGCTCCAGGCCAGGTTGAACGTGTCCTGGGGCAAAGCGACGCCGCGGTTCACGACCGTCAACCCATAGGCCACGGTCTCACTCGGCACGGCCTCCGACGACTGCGTCTTCGGCGAAATCCGGGTGCCGTACGCCGGCGGGATGATCCAGTTCAGGAGCCGGTCCATCATGTTTTGCCGGTCGGGCCCGTTGCTGATCGCCTCGAAGTTGAACGCGAGGTAGGCGACCTGGTAGACGCCGGTATCGACGTGCAGGATCGCGGACCGGGTCGACGGGCCGGCGTCATATTGGGCACCGGTCTCGGCGGGTGTGATCGGGTCGACGACGTCCGGGAAGAATTGGTTGTTCGCGCCGTCGCCGCCCGCGATCTGGATGTCGAGTCCATCGCCGATCGGATCACCGGCGACTCCGACCACATGCCGGGTCGGCGCGTTATCGGCCTCCCAGATCGCGTGGAGGTAGGTTCCGAAGAGCGGACCCGGGTACACGAACTGGTTGCACCAGCCGAGGTCCTGGCCGATCGCGATGAGACGTCCGCCTCCGTTCAGGTAGCTCGCGACCGTATTCTGGGCGTCGAGCGTGAAGCCGCAGCTGGGCGTGAACCAGATGACGACCGTGAATCCGCTCAGGTCGCCCAAGGTGGGGTATCCTTGGACCGACACATCCCAGAACTCGAAGTCCTGGCCAACGCCGGAAAGGGCGATCGTGTAGTACGGCGCGAGGTTCTCACCGAAGTCGTTGGCGACCAAGAGGACCGGCGGAATCGGGAGCGTCGTGAAGGTGTAGTAGGCCCCGCCGTTGTTGTCAATCGCCGTGTTCCCGGCCGGGTCCGTCGCGGTCACCTCGAAGAAGTACGTCGTGTTCGGTGCGAGGTTCGTCAGGGTAATCCCGTGGACCAATCCGAACCCACCGACGCCGGTCACATTCGGCGGAGTCGAGTTTCCATAGAGCACGGAACTCGTGGCCGCCTCGCTCGTGAGCCAATCGATCCGCGCCGAATTGTGTGTGACACTCGTCGTGTTGATCGCGGAGATGACGGGCGGCGTGTCGTCGATCGTCGCCGTGTCCGACGCCGTCCCAGGCGGGCTCGCATCGCTGTACGTGACGGTGATCGTGCCGTTGTTCACCACGTTGAGCAACCCATCGCCGGGAATGCTCGCGCCGGACGTCAGTTGGATCGCGCCGGCGAACACTCCGGAGCCGTTCCCGATCTCCGTGGCGGTGACGGTTTCGCTGTCACCGGTGTCGCTGCTCGCGGTGACCGTCGAGGTTCCGTTCAGGTCACTGTCCATCAGGATCAGGCCCGCGAGGGCGGACGACATGAAGGTCCCCTGGTTCCAGAAGACGTTGCCGACCGGGGTCGGGCCGCCGCCGTAGGAGATGACAACCGCGTAGTCCTGAGGTCCGGACGGAACGTTGACGCCGGTCACGGTGACCGTGTAGACGCCGACCGCGGGACTCGAGATGTAGACGTTCTCCAGGTTGTTCTTCGCGTCCGCGACGCCGCCGGGAGCACTCTCGCCATTCGCGAAGTTGTTCCCGAAGAACACGGTCCCATCGGGCGCGGTGACGGTCAGGTCGAGATCGTTGACGAGCTCCGTGCCCGCACCGGGAGTGCCGGGGACGTCGGTCCAAGCGACGGACACCTTGAACGGCTGACTCACGATTCCCACCGCAATCTGATAGGAATGGGTGTCTCCCGTTGCGAGGGAGACCGTCTGGTCATCGTAGAAGTGGGTTCCCGTGGACGCGATCACATTCCCGACGTGGAGCCGGCCCCAACCTTCGTCCATGTTCGGAATCGGTGCCGTGGAGAAGGAGCCGAAGGAGGGGTTCGCGACCGGCGGCATGTCGACGGCACCGTTCACGAGGGCTGCCTTCGTGATCGCCGGGCTCGGGTCGGAGCCGGTCGTGTTCCGGAAGTACTGGACGAAGAGCGCCGCGGCGCCGGACACCATCGGTCCGGACATGCTCGTGCCGCCGCACCACGTGTGCCGCGAGTCGATGTTGCCCCAGCCGCACGGGTCATTCGATGACTGGCTCGAAAGGGTGGATGCGATCCAACCTCCGGGAGCCACGATATCCGGTTTGATCCGGCCATCCGCGGTCGGACCGCGACTGCTGAACCCGATCGATGCGTTGAAGTCGTTTGCAGGCCACGTGCCCGGAGGCGGGACCGTCGGACGGAAGTTCAACGACGCGCCGGTCGTGATCACGTTCTTCGCGTTGCCCGGGCTGCCGGTGCTCTGGTAGTTCGGAGTGCCGCCACCCCAGCCGGCATTGCCCGCGGAGAAGCCCGTCCCGAGGGACCCATTGCCAGCGACGATGCCGGCCACGTGCGTTCCATGGCCGTAGCCGTCCGCGGCATTCGAGAGCGATCCGTAGAAGAGGTTCGCGACGACGCGGTTGTCGAGCTCGGGATGCATGTCTCCCGTCACGTTCGGATCGTCGACGCCGGTGTCCACGCCGGTGTCATCGACCGCGACCCGAATGCCGATTCCCGTGTAGCCGGTCGAGTTGAGCCACGCGAGGTACCCGGGAGTCAATTGCGGGACGTAGTTCCCCGCCGTGATCTGACCCGATACTTCGTCGAGGACCTGGGGCCGATAGAAGGGCTCGACCCAGTACACACCGGGCATCGAGGCGATGCGCGGCAGGTTCGATGCGTCCACGGAAACCCGGACGAGCTCGAACCAGCCCATGTTCATCGTCTGATAGATACGGTGGGACATCGCTCCGAGGGAACGCGACGTGCTCGCGGGCGCATTCTTGAGGATCAACACGCTGAGATCGTAACTCGGTCCGGCTTTCGCGGACGGGTTGGCGCCGACAGCGCCGAAGGAATCGGCCGATGCGGTGAGGCCCGAGCCTCCCGGCGCAGCGACGACGGAAAGCGAAAGACTCGACGGCGCGGACTTCCCGTTCGGCAGCGTGAACGGGACCTTGTCCGTCAGGGTCTGATCCTTGAAATTCTCGTACACGAGAGGACTGATCCGGTACGCCGGTTGATAGACGCCGACCCACTGGACCATGGGAGAGGACGAGATACGCTTCGCCTGTTCGGGGGTCATCTGCACGACGAAGGCGAAGTTGGGAATGTAATTGTAAACGCGCACACCTTGGGCGCGGAGACCGTCGACCCAGCCCTGCAGGATGGGTCCCTTGAACTGGACGAGGTACAGACCCGCAGTTCCGGCGGGATACGACGCGATGCGAAGATTGTCCGCGATTGCGGGCTCGGCCTTCGCGGTATCGAACGAGGCGGAACCCAGATACAACGTAGTACGGTCGGTCAAAGTTCGGAGGATCATGCCTTTCGATTGGAGTGACGCGGACGCTTGTCCCGAGACCGTGGCAAGGACGAAGGCTCCGTAGTCAACGATCGGAATCACTCCCGAATTCGCAAAGGCCACACGTTCGGATGCGGTCATCGTGCGAATGAGCACGGCCCGCGCCGAATTGTCGATGATCGGCGACGGCGCCAGTGACGAACCCGCCACCGGCGCGGCGAAGAACGCCGCGAAGACCACGCTCACGAGTACGATCGCCAACGATATCGCTGAGGCACGCTGAACCATAGCTGCGCGCAAAGATCTCTCCTCCCCAATTACCCGGTTCGGCACTCTCCCTTGCCGAAATTCGAGCAGAGGGGATTGGGGCTATGAGGATTTAAGGGTTCTTCCGTTCTTAGGCTAACAAGCCGCATGCCCAAGGTCAGACTCGACCGGTTCACAAGAACGGCAAGGAAGACAACCGAGCCCGCAGGGCCCAGCCGCCTCGATCGACGAACAGGAGGTCGTTCTGCGCCACCCCGTCGATGCGCACGATCGCCAGCGCGATCACGCCTCTGAGCGAGGGAGACCAAATCGCGCTCGTCACACGACCGACCTCGCGCCCGTTGCTCGACACACGATCCCCGCGGACCGGCGCAAGGTCACCGTCCACCCGCAAGCCGAGCAACTTCCGTCGCACTTGGCCGACATAGGTGCCTCGCGCGACAATCTCCTGGCCCACATAGCATCCTTTCGTAAAACTGAGGGCCGATTCGGGGGCCACCTCGAGGGCCAGCGTGTTCTCGTCCATGTCAGCGCCGAATCTCGGAATCCCGGCCTCGATCCGCAACAGCTCTGACGCGTCCCGTCCGATCGGCGAGACGCCCGCACGGGAGAACTTCTCCCATTCCTTGGAAAGGCTCGAATCGGGCGACCATATCGTGTATCCGGTCGTCCCCGTCGACTGCACGCGGCCGATGTGGGTCGACACATGGCGGTTCGATGCGACGGTCACGAAAGAGTCTCGCAGGAGTGCGCGTACATCGATGCCGAGGACCTCGGCGAGAATGGAATCCGCATTCGGCCCCAGGACCTCGATGTGACCGGCCGGTCCTAAGTCGCGAAATTCCACATCATCGCTGACACGGGCTTTCTCGAGGATCCGAAGGACGTTCTCTTTCTGCGCGGCCTCGATGTCGAGGACGAGGGAATCAGGGAGCACGTACACACGAAGATCCCCCAGGACGCGGCTTTTTTCGTTGAGTAACAGGGCATAGACCGACGTGCCCGGCGGGAGAATCTTCAGGTCGGGCGTCACGAGGCCGTCCAGGAATGGAACCCTTTCAGAGCCTGTGAGTGCGATTTTCGCGCGGTCGCTGAGGTCGATCATCCCTACCCTTGTCCGAACCGCGCGCACTTCCGCATCGATGGAACGGTACCCGGCGGGAACGGACCATCCTCCTTCGGCGCGGAATAACGCGCCGTCGAAGTCGTGATAGGACTGCAGTCGTAACTCTTGCATGTTCAGGGCGACCCACGCATCCGCTCCATTTGACCCTTTGCGGATGTGTCGGAGGGACGGTTGGATCGCACGAAACCGGGATCTCCCGATCCATCGCAAATTGCGTCGGAACCTTCATAACCGGCTGCGCTTTCGTCTGGAGGCGATGGCCCCCGACCTCCGCGAAGGCCAAGTGTCCGTGTTCGCGAAACGGATCATGCGGAAGCCGCGGACACTGCACTGCCCGTTCTGTGACGGCAAAGTGTTGTTCACGCGGAACGAAGAACACTTGGACGCGAAAAATTGTCCCCACTGCGGCATGCGTGTGGAGCGCCGTGAATGGCCCGAGAAGCTCTACGACCCGATGCCGATCTTGCGCACGAAACCGGGCGGGCCGGACTCGTTGAAGATCGATACACCAGAGACGAAAGAGCCGCCGAAGAAGACGGAGAAAAAGGATTAGCCGAATACAGCGCCGCACTTCAGGCAGTCGCTCCAATACTTGCCGACCGGGGCGCCGCACTCACCGCACTCCCCACCGTTCGCCGTTTGATCCGCTTTCACGATGACGAACCGCGAAGCCGCAATCTTGTCCCACCGTGGCTCGCGGACCAGAAGGAAGCCGAAGTCGTCCGCCCACGTCTCGAGCTCAAGGAACGCGAGTTTTTTCGGAGCGAGCATCTCGTTCACCGACTTCAAGAGATCGCGGGCGTCCTTGAATCGGACGACCTTCTCCTGATCGCCCATGACGAGCTTCGCCTTTCGCAGGTTCAATTCTTTGTCGAGCCAGGTCAGGTCTTTCAGCGCCACACTCAACTTGAACGAACTCAGGCGCAAGTTCACGTCGCCGAGAAGCTTGTCCGGTTCGAAAATCTCGGGCACGCGGAAGCCGAGCCAGTCGGCGAGGACGCGGGTTACAGCGCGGTGCGGCTCGGATCGGAAGTCGGCGACGAACGCGGCCTCTCCGCCGGGATAGGCCGCGACGCGTTTCGCGAAGACGTTCCGGGTCGGGGTGACGGTGAGGCCGGTCTCGACAATGGCGGCGTGGGCCTCGTTCACCGCGGCCTCGACTTCACCCGGCTGCGGCGGACGCGGAGGCGCTTTCGTCTCCGGTTTCTTCGCTTCCGCTTTCTTTGCCTCGGGTTCCGCGGCCTTGCCCTTCTCCTCGCGGACGGGCTTCGCCTGCGTCTTTTCCTTCGCCTCTTTCTCGTCCGCCTTCTCTTCCTTCCCCTTCTCGGGCTTGTCCTTCTTCCAGAACCTGAGGGGCATCTCGCGCGCATACCCGGGTCGCTCGTAATAAGAGTTGTGCTCCTCTGGTCGGTCCGTGCAATTCGGCCTCCTGCGACGGCGCTAAGTAGTTGGGTCGCCTAACCCGGCCGCCTCCGGTGAATTCCACGGCGTCCGAACCCCGCGTCGTCGCGACGAAACGGATCCGAGACACATGGCCTCCCATCTCGGAGGACGAGGTCGTGTTGCCGAGCGGCGCTCGCAAAGACTGGATCCGCATGCACCTCGGCACATCCGCGGCGATCCTCGCCGTGACGAAAGAAAAGGAGATCATCCTCACGCGGGAGTACCGCCATGGCCTGGCGCGGACTGCGTATTCGTTGCCCGGCGGCACCGCGCGCGAGAGCGAATCGGCGGACGATTGCGCCCGCCGCGAATTGTTGGAGGAAACGGGATTCAGAGCGGGCCGCCTCCTCGAGATGTTCGCGGGGAACAGCTTGACCGCGTACCTCGAAGGGACCCTCCACTTGTTCTTCACCCGAGAATGTGTTCCAACGGACCGCCGTCCGGATCCCGATGAAATTCAGTCGGTCGAACGAATGAGCGTCACCCAGGCGCTGGCCAACGCCCGAGCGGGCGCGTTCGAGTCGGCGGTCCTTACCCTCGCCATCCTGATGGCGGATGCGCGCGGCTGGCTCGTCGGTTGAAGCGTCCCAGATTTCAAGCCGGTGCGCTCACTTCAGCACAGCTGCGACCACACGAAAAGATGGCTCCGTTCGCCGACGGATTCGCGGTTACATCGAAGATGCGTGGGGCAGGATTTGAACCTGCGAACCCCTGCGGGACAGCGACCTCAACGCTGCGCCTTTGACCAAGCTGGGCCACCCACGCACGGGCCGCTTTGATTGCGGGCTTAATAATTAAACTTCCTTCGCGACGGCACACAGACGAATCCCGGGAAGGGAAAGCGAATTTTCCACAAAGGATATTTCCTCCGTAGGACGTTGCGCGCGAGGAGGATGTAACCATCCGAACCGGGAACAGACAGCCGAGAAGTCGGCGAGCCCCAAAGCGCCGCACGTTCGACGTGATCAATCCTTCCTCGGGAAAAGTCCTAGCGAGCTACCCGATCGCCTCCCCGACTCAGGTCCGCCAAAAAGTCGATCGGGCCCGCGAGGCCTTCCGGTCGTGGGGGAAAATGGACCCGGAGGATCGCGCCGTGTTCCTCTCCCATTTCGCCGAAATCTTGCGGAAGCGTCGGGACGAGTACGCGACGACGATGACGCTCGAGATGGGAAAAATCATTCGGGAATCCGTCGCCGAGGTCGAGAAGTGTGCCTGGGGCGCTGAGTACTTCGCGAAGAACGGACCGAAGTTCCTCGAACCCGAGATCATCGCGACGGACGCGATGCGATCCTACGTCGCCTTCCATCCTCGCGGGGTCCTCGGATCGATCATGCCGTGGAATTTCCCGATGTGGCAGATCGTTCGGTTCGCGATTCCCGCCTTGATCGCGGGCAACTCCATCATCGTCAAGCCCGCCAGCGCCACGCCCCAGTCCGCGCTGAACCTCGAGGGTGGGTTCAAGGAAGCGGGTCTGCCCGAGGACGTCTTCCAGGTCGTCGTCGGCGACCGCACGACCGCGACCGCGCTGATTCGGAGCCCGGTCTCCGTGGTCAGTCTGACGGGGTCCGTCGGCACCGGTGTCGCGGTGGCCCGCGAGGCCTCGAAGGATGTGAAGAAGGTGGTGCTGGAGCTCGGAGGATCCGACCCCTTCATCGTGGCCGAGGATGCAGACCTCGATGTGGCAGCAACCGGTGCTGTGGCCGGGCGTTTCGTCAACTGCGGACAGTCTTGCATCGCCGCGAAGCGGTTCTTCGTCGTCGATTCGGTAGCCGACGACTTCATCGAGAAGTTCGCGGAACGGATGAAGGCCCTGCAGATCGGCGACCCGTTGGATCCGGCCACGGACATCGGACCGCTCGTGAACGAAGGCCAACGGAACGAAATCGAAAGTCAGGTCCGAGACGCCGCGGCGAAAGGCGCACGGATCGTCCTGGGCGGCAAACGCGTTCGCCGATCCGGCTGGTATTTTGAGCCGACGTTGCTTGCCGACGTGACCAAGGAGATGCGGGTCCTCCGTGAGGAGACATTTGGTCCGGTGGCGCCGGTCCTGACGGTACCCGATTTGGACTCCGCGATCCGCGAGGCGAACGACTCGGAATTCGGCCTCGGGGCAAGCCTTTGGACCCGAGACCTTGCGCGGGCGGACGCCCTCGCTCGAGGGATTGAGTCCGGACTCGTCTTCATCAACGGGGTGGTCAAGTCCGACCCGAGAATGCCCTTCGGCGGCGTGAAGCACAGCGGGGTTGGTCGGGAGTTGAGCCGCTATGGGCTTCTGGAAATGGTGAACATCAAGACGGTCGAGGTGTTCCCCGCTTCCAAGGCCGATCAAACAACTCACGTAGAATAGGACCGCCCGACATCGGAGGCTTGCCCGCGGCCATGTCCGCCCCAATCGTCAACTGATGGCCCCATCTTTTATAACGCCGCGCGCGAATACACAGACACCGCGGGATTCGCGAATGCCAGCGGCGTGGAGGTTTCCGACGCGATGACGAGGGATGTAGTCCATCGACGGAAGATCCTCGTTCTCTTCCTTGCGCTTGCAGCCGCTTCCATGATGCTCTTCTGGCCGGGTTCGACCTCGAAGGCCGACACAGGGTCGCAATTCTCCTCGGGGAATTTTGTGAATGGGACGAGAGAGAATCTGGTCGCAACTCCTTCAGGCCTCTCCCTCTCCAAATACGTGCCTGCCGAGGAAAGGGGGTTGGTGATTGACCTCGGTCCTCCTGGCTCACCGGACTCGGATCGGGCCTTTCTGCCGTTCGTCATGCAAGACTCCGATGGGTCATTCAAGATGTGGTATACGGGTTACGATGGCACCCGGAATCGGCTGCTCTACGCGAACTCGACCGACGGGCTCCGTTGGACCAAGCAGGGAGTCGCGATCGACATCTTCCAACCTCCACTAATGTTGGATGGCGTCACGGGCGGAAGTGTCCTGAAGGAAGCAGGGACCTACCACATGTGGTTCACAGGGACGTCTTGGGGTGTCGGGCCGGCGGGATATACGGACCGAATCTACCACACCGAGTCCCCGGACGCGAAGAACTGGTCATCACCCACGTTGGCCCTCGATTTTGGCGCGAGCGGCATGTGGGACTCTTGGTACGTTCTCTATCCCAGCGTGCTTCGAGACGCGAATGACGTTCTCCGGATGTATTACACCGGCGGTGACTGTGCGCCCCCGAATTGTTTGGGATTTGGAATCGGCCTGGCGACTTCCACGAACACCTCGTCAGTCTTTGATCGATGGTCCGGAAACCCCCTACTTCGACAGGGAGCCCCTTCCACCTGGGATGCGGACGGATACGCCGGGACTTCGATTGGTTACCCGGCATGGCGGTTGTACACGGAAGGGAGCCAGGCCCAGCACTTCACCATCGGCGTGGCAAGTTCCAACGATGGCTACAACTGGCGGTTCGAAGGAGACCAGCCTCTCTTGAGACCGAACACGTCCCAGGCTTGGGAATCGGTGGGGGTCGGAGGCCCATCCCTGGTGGAGAGTCTCGGATGGCTCTATTACTCGGGTTCGAATGGTTACAATTGGCGAGTCGGGCTTGCTCAGCTCAATCCGGACGGCTACAGGCCCGAAGGGACGTACACATCGGAAGTCTTCGATTCCCAAAAGGCGGGGACGTCCTGGCTCACGATCGAGTGGAACGCGACGATCCCAGAAGGCACGTCCCTGACCTTCGCCGTGCGCTCCGGAGATAGCTCGATTCCGAGTGCCGGCTGGTCGCCATGGCAAACGATTTTCGCGACGGGCGACGCAATCCCGTTGCCGCGGACCCAATACATTCAGTATCGTGCGGCATTCTCGACGAACTCGCTTGTCGCCACGCCGGAGCTTCATTCGGTGGCGATCAACTTCCAGGCGAACCGCGCTCCCATGTCGCAACCGCTCGGGCCCGCTGGCGCGTGGATGAACACGACCAAACCGGTGGTCCAATGGAGCGTGTCGGACTCGGAAGCCGATACGCAGAAGGCCTTCGAGGTCCAACTCAGTCGCGACGCTTCCTTTGCAAGTGTGAACGTGGATAGTGGAATCGTGGCTTCATCGGATCACGTGTGGCAGACTCCGACCTTGTCGCAAGGCGATTGGTA
>VBMN01000091.1 GCA_005878385.1 Methanobacteriota archaeon | reverse complement strand
TCTCCACCGCCGCCGGGTGGGTGGCGGGTTCCAGCAGCGTGACTATTCGGGATGCGACGAGTGGAACGTTGACGTTCGCGGCCCTGGCCGGTGCCATCAACGAGTTCAACAATCTGACGCTCGACGCCACTGTGACGACGAGCATTACCTATACGATGGCGACGAACGCGCTCCGTCTCGGCGCGACCCTTACCGTCCGGAACTCGACGGGCGGTGCCAGCGGAGCCACGATCCTAACGACGGGTGCGAACCTAGGCATCACCGCAGGCGCACTCACAGTCTCGACTTTCGGTGCACTGACGGCCAACGGATCCGCGATCACGGTCAATGGCAACGTGAGCATCAGCGCGGCGAGCGGCTACCTCATCCTCAATACGTCGACTTGGACAGTCACCGGAACTTGGACGAACGTTTCGACATCGGCGTCTTGGAGTCCGGGAACGGGGACGGTCACGTTCAATAGCGCCGCCGGCGGGACGATGACGTTCGCCGGAGCGAATCTCGCGGGCAATGAGTTCAACAACATCACCTTCGCCTCCTCCGCAGGGACCCCACAGACGTTCACGATGTCGACGAGGGCCCTGAATTGGGCGGGGACGCTGGTCGTCTCCGACGGGACTTCGACGACGGCGCTCGCAACCGCGAATCTCGGGCTGACCGGCGGTGCGTTGAACGTAGGCAACGGAGGCGTCCTGACCGCGAACGCGTCGGCGGTCGCCGTGGCCAGCGTTACCATGACCGGGGGAACGAGCGGCACGATCACGCTCACGACCGGCTCGATCACGGACTCGGGCAACTGGGACACGAGCGGGGCCGGTTCCGTATTCACGAAGGGGACGAGCACCGTCACGATGAGCGGCGCGAGCAAGATCGCCATTCTGAACGCGGCGAACAATCTCAACAACCTGACGATCTCTGCCGCCGGGACGGTCACACAGGCGGGCCTCGTCGATGTCTCCGGGACGCTCACGGTGAACGCCGGGGCCGTCCTGGCCAGCAGCACATTCGCCCTGACGGTCGCGGCACTCGCCGCGAACATGGCGGGAGGGATCTCCGGGGGCGCGGGAGGAGCGAAGACGATCAGCGGCAACATCAGCATCGCCGCTGCGGGATTCTTCTCCTTCGGCGCCGCGACCTGGACCTTCAACGGCTCCTGGACGAACTCGTCCACGAGCGGTTCCTGGTCCGCGGGGACGGGAACCGTCGTGTTCAATTCGGCCGTCTCGCGAACGATGACCTTCGCGAACCTCGGGGTCGCGGAGTTCAACAACGTGCAATTCAGTCCGACCGCCGCCGCGACGTTCACGATGGCGACGAACGGGATCCGATGGGCCGCGACGCTGACCCTCAACAACACGGCGACCCTGGCGACGGCGAACCTCGCGCTGACGGGCACCGGCGGAAACCTGGTTGTGAACAACGGGGCCACGTTGACGGCGGGAACCTCGACGGTCAATGTTACCAATGTGACGATGACGGGAGGGACGTCCGGCACGATCACGACGTCGGGCTCCTGGACCGTTGCCGGGAACTGGGATACCTCCGGAGCCGGATCGACCTTGACTGCGGCCGGGAGCACCGTCACGATGAACGGGGCTGCCCGGACCATCAAGATTCTCAACGCGTCGAACGGATTCGGCGCCCTCACGATTAGCGGCACGGTCACCACCGCATCGCTGATCGCGACGGCCGGTCTCGTCACCGTGAGCGGAACCCTGGACACGACCGCGACCAACTACGCGTTGACGATTGGCGGTGGGCTCACGGTCAGCGGCGCCGCGGGCATCCTCCGCACGAATGCCTCGACCGTCTCGGTCGCCGGGAATGTCAACGTGAACAACGCGTCCGGGTACATCACGGCCACCGGGGCCGGAACCTGGACCGCCTCCGGATCATGGACCAACTCGTCCACCTCAGCGTCGTGGAGCTTTGCCGCACCAATCACATTCAACGCGTCGTCCTCACAGACGATGACTTTCGGAAACCTGACCCCTGAGTTCAGCGGCAACGTCACGTTCAACTCGGGGGCATCGAACGTTTCCTTTACCATGGCGGCCAACGCCCTCCGTTGGTCGGGAACCCTGACGGTCCAGGGAGGGGCGGGGACCACGACCCTAGCGACGAGCAATCTCGCCCTCTCCGGCGGCGCCCTCGCCATCGGAGATTCCGGCGTCCTGACCGCAAACGCATCCACCGTCACAGTCTCGAATGTCACCATGACCGGAGGGACCTCGGGGACCGCGACCCTGACGACCGGTGCATGGACGGTCAGCGGGAACTGGGACACGTCTGGGGCCGGTTCGACGTTGACTGCCGGCACCTCCATGGTGACGCTCGCTGGGGCATCGAGTACCCTGGCCCTTGCGGCCGGTCAGCGGTTCTACAACCTCGTCATCGGCGGGACGATTACGATCACCTCGACGGTGACCGCCTCACATAACCTGACGGTGAATAACGGAGCCGTCCTTACGAAGACCGGACAAGACATTGCGTTCAACGGCCTCACGGAGAACGGAACCGGGAGCATCGCGGACGGAGCGATCAGCGTCGGAAACTTCTCGATCACCAACAGCGACGGGACGAACCTCACCACGATCAGTGCGTTCACGATGTGGACGGTCGACACTGAGTTCACATGGACGCATTCGTCCACGGTCGGGACGTCGACGATCACCTTCACGATCGGTGGGAACACGGTCGGAAACCGATTCAACGTGACCAAGGACGGTGCCGCGTTTACGAACGGCCTCGTGAACGGATCGGGTCAAGTCGTCTTCACGATGCTCGGCTCGGACCCTGTGGTCGATGTCACCATCTCCTCTCCTTGTGGAAGCAACCGGTATTGGATCGGTGGTACCGGCAATTGGTCGCAAACGACCCACTGGTCCTCCTCCTCCGGTGGGGTGAACGGCTGTTCCGTGCCGAATGGCTCCAATGCGGTGTTCTTCGACGCCGGCTCTGGAGGCGGGACGGTCACGGTCGACCTCAACGCCCTCATGTCCTCGTTCGACTCGACCGGCTGGACGGGGACGGTCGCGATCGGCGTTTTCGACTTCACGGTCAGCGGCGCGATCGTCCACGCGTCCGGAACCCTCACCATTGGCGCGTCCACGGCGAATGGACTGACCGCGACGGGTGGACTCACCCTCTCGGGATCGGCCAGCCTCGACGGTTCCGGTTCGCCATCCATCGTGAGCATCGCCGGAGACACGACGATCTCCGGCGCGGCAGCGTACTTCAAAATGGGCAGCGGAACGTGGACCTTCGGCGGGTCGTGGACGAACAACAGCACGTCGGCGAACTGGTCGGCCGGCACCGGGAACGTCGTGTTCAATTCGACGACCTCGCAAACGCTGACCTTCGCCGGCTTCGCGGGCGCCGAGTTCTACGATGTGACTTTGCAATCCATGGCGGGCAGCGGCTCGGTGACCTTCATGATGGCCGCGAACGCCCTTCGATGGAGCAACGTCCTGACGATTCAGGATACGGCCGGATCCACGACCGCGCTTGCAACGGCGAATCTTCCCCTGATCGGAGGCTCCCTCACCGTCGGAGATTCGGGAATTCTGACCGCCGATGCCTCCACCGTCACCCTCGTCGATGCGTCGATGACCGGGGGCACATCGGGAACGATCGCGCTGACGAGTGGAGCGTGGACCCTCAGCGGGTCTTGGGACACCTCCGGTCCGGGCTCAGGATTCACGAGGGGCACGAGCACCGTCACATTGTCCGGTGCGGGCACGACGGTCCGCATCCGGGACTTCGCCAATGGATTCCATAATCTGACCATCACAGGAACCGTAACACAGGGCAGCGCCGTGGATGCGAACGGCACCCTCTCTATTCGCGGGACCTTGACCACGGCCGGGAACAACATCACCGGCGGGGCCAGCCTCACGGTCTCAGCGGGAGGCGCGCTCGTCGGGACATCTGCGTCGATCACCCTCACGAACGTGACGATGAACGATGCGTCGGCGAATTCCATCTCGCTGACCACCGGGAGCATCACCGCCTCGGGAACGTGGGACACAAGCGGCGCGTCCTCCACGTTCACGGCGGGCACATCGACCGTGACCCTGACGGGCACCCTGAAGACGATCGCGCTGAGCGCTTCGCAGGCCTTCGCGACCCTCATCATCTCGGGGACGCTCACGCAGGCCTCGTCGCTGAGTGCGACCGAGGTGTCCCTGATCACCGGCAGCCTTGGGAAGGGCAGCTACGCCCTGACGGTCCTCGGGAACCTCACCTTGTCGGGAGGCTCCTTAATCTCGACATCCGGGAACACGTCGATCGGGGGAAACGTCAATGTCTCCTCCGCCTCCTCGTACATCGCCTTCGGGTCGGGGAATTGGACCATCTCCGGGAGCTGGACGAATGACTCGGCCTCCGCCTCCTGGTCCGCCGGGACCGCCACCGTGACGTTCAACGCGACCTCGTCCCAGACGCTGACCTTTGCGGGAGCCAACCTGGGCGGATCGGAATTCGGCACGGTCGTGTTCGACAGCGGTGCGTCCGCAGTCCTGTTCACGATGGGACGCGGACTCGTTGCGAACACGATTACGATTTCGGGCGGCGCCGGGACCACCCTGACCACGACGGGTTCCAATTTCCCGATCACCTCGACCACCGTGACCGTTGGGAGTGGCGGCACACTGATCGCAAACGGAAGCACATTCACAGTCCAATCCCTGGACACGTCGCAGGGCACGTTCTCGGCCGACACCTCCACCGTGGTCGTGAACGCATCCGGAGGCTCGATCCGAATTACACAGGCGGCGAACAACGTCACCGTCAACCCAGGCATCAGCACGACCTTCGCCTCGAATCTGACCTGGTCCGGCCTGCTGGCGATGACCGGGACGACCGTCGCGTTCAACGGGAACCTGACCTCCACGGGAGCCGCGACCCTAAGCTTCGGCTCCGCCTCAATCTCGATCGCGGGCTCTTGGGACACGACGTCGGCGACGACCTTCGGGTCCACCGGTTCCACGGTGACCTTCACCGGCGCTGGCCGATCAATCGCCATCGGAGCGACGCAGGTGTTCGCGACTCTGACCGTCGTCGGGAGCGTCACCCTTGCATCGACCGTGGCCGCCGTGACCTTGACGGTCGCCGCTTCGAGCACGCTCACCAAGACGAACTACAGCCTTGCGTTCAACCAACTCACCGTGTCGGGGACGATCGCGGACGGTTCCGTGAATGTCTCCGGCCTGACCGTCGCGAACAGCGATACGACCGCAATGATCACAATCACCATCTTCAGCGATTGGTCCGTCGGCTCCTCTTACAGTTGGACGCACAGCTCGAGCGAGGCGTCCCAGACGATCACGTGGACGATCACCGGGAACGTCGCGCGGGCCCTCTACAGCGTGACGAAGGACGGGACTTCGTTCGCGAGCGGGACCGCCGACGACGCCGGGCAGATCGTCTTCACGATGCTCGGCTCGGACCCGAGCATGCGGGTCACGGTCGAGGCCCCCGTCTTCATCCCACCCCCGGCCCCCGGCTGGTGGCAAACCCCCTACCTCTTTCTGATCCTCCCCGGAATCTTCTTGGGTGTTGCAATGTTCGCGCAACGACAGCGCTGGAGGCCCGCAAAGGCCTTCCTTGTGGACGAACGTGGAAAGATGCTCAGGGAATTCACCCTGGACCCGTCGTGCCAGGTCACGTATGACCAAGCGGTGCAGGCGGGCGTTCTCGACGCGGTCGAGAAGCCGATCAAGGTCTCGAAATATCACGGCCAGACCGTCCGTGGGGACGCCCTCGCCGTGGTACTGCTCGCCTACGGACCCGTCACGATTGAACAGGTCGAATTCGCGCGGGAGATGCTCGTCCAGGTCCAAGACAAGTTCGAGGACGCGGTGAAACAGCGACTCGAAGAAGCCCGCCTCCGAGAAACGGAGCTCGCGGCACAGACGAAGGACCTCGAGGAGCGGCGGGTGGGCATCGAGGCCCGCACCGGCGAACTCGACGCGGTACAGCACCAGATCGACGAAGAGCGGACCCGCATCGGATCCGCCGAAGCGGCAATCGATGCGAAAGAGGAAGACCTGAAGCGCCGCGAAGTCCAGGTCGCGGAGAACCGGAAAGTGATCGATGATCTCGCCAGGGAACTCGAGACCCTGCGCACGGATCTCGACACGCGGACAGGACAAGTACTGGCCGGCGAAACCGAACTCACCGAGAAATCGAGCGCCATCCGTGAGCGTGAGACCGCGGTCGAAACCCATGAAGCGCAACTGAACGAGCGCGAGCAAGGCATCGCGACGGAAGAGGCACGTCTCCACTCGGAGAGGGAGCATCTGGTCGCAGAAGCCAATGGGATCCAAGTCCAGGCACAGGGATTGGAAACCCGCGAGGCCGCGGTTCGCAGGGACCTCGAGAATCTCGCGGGAGGTCGGGCGCAGTTCGAGATCGATCAGAAGGATCTCCTGGAGTTCAAACGCTCCGTTGACGCACGGGTCGCGAATGCCGAGCAGGCAGAGGCCGCCGCGGCTGCGAAGACGGAGGACCTGACGGCCCGAGAAGGGCGCTTGGCGCCCGTCGAAGCGGAGCTCGCGGCTCGCGAAGCACATATCCACGAGGCCGAGGAAGTCGCTCGGCAAGAGAGGACACGCGCCGAAGCCGTGCTCCAGGAGGTCTCCGATCGCACACGGGATCTCGAAGTTCGAGAGACCGCACTGAACGAAGATCGCGTCGTCCTCGAGGAGGCCCGCGGGGCTTACGACTCCGAGCGGCGAGAGTTCCAGGACCGGATGGCCCAGTACGACGACGAACTGCGCCGCCGGCGGGAGGACCTCGACGCGCAGGCGAAGGAGACGGGAGAGCATCAGCTTCGAATCGCACAGGAAAAGGAGTCGTTCGAGTCGGCACGGACCGAAAAGAACCAAGCGCTCCTCTCTCGAGAAATCGAGGTCGAGGCCAGAGAACAGTCCCTGGAAGAGAAGGAGGAAGCGATCCGGGCGCAGGCGGAGGACAACGCGCGTCGACTGACCGACCTGGCCACGCGAGAGGAGGCCTTGGAAATCGAGACCGAAAAAATGGAGAAGGTCCGGAAGGAACTCGAGGCGCGGACCGGAGAATTGGCAAACCTGGCGCAGGAGCTCGACGGGAAGGCGGTCCGGTTCCGGGAGACGGAGGCCACACGCGCGGAGGAGCTCCGAACCTGGCAGACGACTCTCGAATCCCAGCAGGCGCTGCTCAAGGAGCAGCGGGAAACGTTCGAACAGGAGAGCGTCTCGCAGCGGGAAGCCTGGGCGGCCCGCGTGATGCGCCTCGAGCGGCGAGAGATCGAACTCAAGGACCAGGAGGAAAAGGTCCATCAGGATGTCGAGTGGGTCGCGCAAAACGAAGAAGAAGTCACACGCCGCGAGAAGGCGGCCCAAGAGGCATCCCGATCCGCCTCGGTGTTGAAGGAGGAAACGGAGCACCTCAAGGGCGACGTCGAGCAGCGAGCCCTCGAAATCGATTCGAGAGAGCGCGGCTTGCGGGAAGAGATCGCACGCCACGCCACGGAACTCGCGAAACGGACGGACGCCTTGAACGCACTCGAAGACGAGATTGGTGCGCGGCGGACAGAGCTGGAGAAGGATCGGGTGACCCAAACCCAGCGGATCCACCAGATGGACACCGACCTTCAGAAGAATGCGCAGGACCTGGAGGCCAAGGCACGCGACCTCTCGGAGCGGGATAGCCGGATCGTCGCGACGGAGGAAACCCTTCGATCGAACGAGAACCGGTTGGAGCAGGAACGCGCAGCTGTCCAGGAGACCGGGAAGCAACTCGAAGCCCATCAACTCGAACTCGCGCAACTCAAGGACCGGTATGAGTCCGAATCCGCACGCGTCCGGACCGAAGCCGAAGCGATCGGCCAGTCCCTCGCGATCAAAGAGTCTGAGCTCCGGGCGGAACGTGACCGAATCGAGCGCGACGCTGCCTCGCTCCAGGACACGTTGGGGGCGAAGGCAAAGGAGATGGCGATCCGAGAAAAGGCCGTCGCTGCCCAGGAAGCCGACGTCCGGGCGGAAGCCGAGGACCTGGAGGCCCGAACC
>VBMN01000080.1 GCA_005878385.1 Methanobacteriota archaeon | reverse complement strand
CGCGACGATCACCGTTGCGGCGGTGTCCGAGGCCATCGTTCCCTCCTTCTACAAGGTGAACCTTCAGGTTGGGGCCACAGTAGGCGACGCCGTCGCCATGCCCACGATGGGCGGATCGTTCGTAACCCTCACCATTGGACGAAGGCAGTACGAGATCAATTGGACCGATATCGGCGGAGAGCGCACCCTCAATGCGGGCGACAACTTCCGGATAACCGGGAACAACGTCGCGCTGCCCGCGGCGATGGTTTTCACATTCTACCTGCTTTGGGCCGATGGCAGCTCGATCCAATCGAGCTCGTGGTCGACTCCCTAGCCAACGAAGAGAATCGGATCACACAATGTGTGCGACGATTTCTTCGAGCTCGCGATCGCAATATTTGCAGACGACGCGAAGCGGGTTCTTCGAGCGGACCATGAACTCCGATTCGATCGGCTCCCGGACGTTCGAGATGCAGTTCGGGTTCGCGCACCGAAGGATCCCGACGGCGCGGTCCGGCAGCGTGACCCGTCGCTTCTCTGCGACGTTGTAATTGCGGATCACATTCACGGTGGCCGTCGGCGCGATCAAAGCGATCTTGTCGATCTCCCGCGAACCGAGCTCTCGGTCCTCGACCTTCACGATGTCCTTCCACCCCATGGCCCGGCTCGGGACGTGCATCGTGACCGTGACGGTCGACGTCACCGAGTCACCAATCCCCAGGATCTTCAGGACTTTGAGGGCCAAACCCGCCGGGATATGATCGATCACGGTCCCGTTCTTGATCGGCGTGACGCGGAGCTCCCTCATTCCGCGCCTCCCAGGATGAGATCCAAGAGGGCCATCCGGACCGGTACCGCGTTGGATGCCTGCTTGAAGTAGACGGCGTGTTTCGTCCGGTCCACCTCCGGGGCAATCTCCGTGAGCCGCGGGAGCGGGTGCATGATGATGAGTCCGCGCTTCGCGTCCCGGAGGATGGCTTCATCGACTCGATACGACCCGGCAATGCTCTCGTACTCCTGCGGATCGGGGAAGCGCTCCCGCTGGATCCGAGTCACGTACAACACATCGGCGTCTCGGATCACTTCCTCGAGGCGGTGCGCGGTTCGGAAGGTGAGGCCGCGCTCCTTCACATGCTCGAGGATTTCCCGCGGCATCTCGAGGGTCGGAGGACTGACGAATGTGAGATGGGCCCCGAGTTCCGCCAAGGCGTACGTGAGGGAATGGACCGTCCGTCCGTACTTGAGGTCGCCCACCAGCGTGACATTCTGGCCCTGGAAGGCTCCCTTCTCGTCCCAGATCGTATAGAGATCGAGGAGGGTCTGCGTCGGGTGCTGTCCCGCGCCATCGCCCGCGTTTATCACGGGCTTCTCCGTGAATTCCGCCGCGAGCCGCGCCGCCCCCTCCTGCGGATGCCGCAGCACGATCACGTCGCTGTAGGCTTCGACCATGCGGATCGTGTCGGCAAGGGTCTCGCCCTTCTGGACCGACGTGCCTTCGGTCCCGCTGAACCCGAGGACGCGGCCGCCCAGGCGGGCCATCGCGCTCTCGAAGGACAGGCGAGTCCGGGTCGAGGGCTCGAAGAACAAGGTCGCGAGAATCCTTCCTTCGAGGGCCCGCGACCGCCGCGTGCCGACCGCGATCGGCACCATCTTCTTCGCGGTCTTCAAGACCAGCTGAATGTCCGACTTCGTGAGCTCCCGGATGGAGAGCACGTCTCTTCCCTGGAAGTCCGACATCAGGCCCCATATTCGGAAGTTCAATTTAAAGGATACCCGATGCGACGGAGGCGAAGGTCGCGTGCCGCAGCGTCGGCGGCACGACCCGCCTCACGGCTTCGAATCCTTCCGCCCCAACTGGGTGACGTTCGAGGGCAGGATCACAATCCCGCCTTCCGCTTCCATGTACCGTTTCCAATCCGTCGTGTTCTTCTGCGCCTGCTTCGCGCGTTCCACCGAGATCGTCGCGACGACCTTTTTCACGACGTCGTCCACGTCGACGCCGAGGATCTCGCGGAAGAGGTACTTCATGCGTTCTCGGTCCATGGTGACCGCGCCTACCGGAGGCGTTGTATAAGAGAAAATCGTCAATCGGTTCGCCGTTTGATAATACCCCGGGGGTTGACAAACAGCCTCGTTTGCTTATATGCGTCTGACCTCGATGGAGGCCCCCCTCCTTGGGGCCTCGAAATCAGGCGGCTCACCCGCGCACGCTTGAGCATCCTACCGACGCCCTTGCGTTCGGTCCCAGCCCGGACCTCGCCGAACCCATCCGGTCCCTGTCCTGACGAGGTCACCGCGCAACTCAACGAGGGACATCGCTCGTCGACCAACGGACTTCCTTCCTTGCCGATTCGATGGGCATGGCGGAGACCTCCTCCTCAACCGCTTCTTTCACTTCGCGTTCCAATTTGCGCCATGCTCGGACGGTGACTCGGCCCACCTGTCGACGCCAGGTACCGACGAGCTCGCAGTTCACCATGAGCGCACCGGGCCACACGGACTTGGGCCATAGTTCGGATCGAAATCGTGGCTGCGGAACGAGCAAGGCGCGGTCTGCGGACGCCAGATACGGGTCTCCGGCCGGCAGCAGGCGCACGGCTTCGACGGGTACCGCGTGTTCCAACCTGGAGCGGTCGGTCCGAAGGGCCCACCGTTTCCGGCCTGCGAGCTCCACCTCGGTAAGTTCCCTTCCGAGAGAACGAAACGTCTCCTGCGCGTCGGAAAGCTCTCCGTGTGTGGCTGAGCCAAAGGATCCGGCCCACCCGCCCGACCACCAGGCGAATTCCTCGGGCGTCGAAGGCCCCACCGACCGCAGGAACCGACGCGCTAGCTCGAGGCGAGCGCGTTCTGGCGCCTCTGCCGGAGGCTCGACAAGCCGCCAAGATGTCGTGGCTCCATCCCATTCGATCCTCACGGCGCCCGTCATCGATGCGATCCTCAACTCGCGGAAATTCACCCCACCGGCTCGACGGGGGAGGACGCGTTCCGGCCGAGCCTGTCGGGCGCGGAAAGCGCGCCTCGCTTTTTCGGCGGCGGCTCGCACAGCCTCTTTCAAAACGGGATTGCGGGGGAACCGACCGAGCGTGAAGACCGCCACATCGTGAGCTGGGACCACGTACACGGCGCCCCGAGGGCCCCACACTTGGACCAAACGGGGATCCTTCCAAGCGGACGGCGACACATCCTTCACGCGCGCGTGGAGGGCGAGGACCGCGGATCGCGGAGCGCTGTCTTGAAGTCCTGCGAACGCGGCCCCGACGAGTCGCCCCGGCGGCAAGCGCTTGTGCAGGTACGTCGCACGTTGCCGGAACGCAAGCACATTCTCTCGAGAGATTGAAGGGACGGCCATTGTGGACGGCATCGACCCCGATGGAACGCGCCGCCTTAAGCAACTCGAACGTTCCGCGCGAATTCAGCGGACTGGAAGCGGTATCAAGAGCGCTGCGCAGGCCCGTCGAACAAAGCGTCTGCCCACTTGAAATCAGAATAAAAGAGGCAGGACGAGGGGTTCTCGGTCCTGCCTGTGGGTTGTGGAGGAGGGGTTATTGGGATGGGTATGGCGTCGGAAGGATCGGCTCGATGACGTCGACGGCCTTCCAATCACCGCCGAAATCCTTCGTGATGCCGGTCGCGAGCTGGAATCGCACGCGGAGCCGTCCGTTCTCGAAGAAGATGTAGGCGTTCTTCAACTGGGACATGTAGAGCGAGATGCGCTTGCCCTTCTGGGTCAAGGCTCGTTCGGTGCAGCGGATCAGGCCCGCGCGCTCGAGGGCATGAATGCGGCGGTAGCACGCGGCGATCGGGATGCCGTACTCGCGGCTGAGATCGATTGCGGACTTCGGCTTCTTGAAAGTCGCAACAAGGATCTTCGCCGAATACTCGTCCGTGACGAGTCGCGACGCTTCAAGGGGATCCACGATCTCTTCCTCCTCGCCTAGCTGGAAGAATCGACGAGTTGTATGGTATATAACCGAGCCGCGACGATTATCGCCGCTGATTCTCATTTCTGAAAACGTCGTAAAACCCGAAAGAACTCAGCCGCCGCAGCAGCCGCCTTCCTCGGTCTTCGAACAGTTGCAGTTCGGACCGCAGCTGCCCTCGTGCTCTTTGTGAAGGACCGACAGGAGGACGGCGCTCTCTGAGACCGGCTCCGCGGCCTTCTTCTTGTTCGCGAGCAGCTCGATGAGGGTTCCCATCGTATCCGTTCCCTGCCAAGGCGTCGTGCCGTATTTCTATCTGTCGTCACGTGAGATGCTTTTTGACACGTTCCTCGAACGGTCCTCGAGGCATCGCACCGACCACCTGGTCTACGAGCTTGCCTTCCTTGAAGAAGAGGAGGGTCGGGATTCCCATGACCATGAACTTTTGCGGGACGTTCGGATTCTCGTCCGTGTCCACTTTCACAAACGTCACCGCTCCTGCATATTTCTTCGCAAGTTCGTCGATCATGGGGGCGATCGCCCGACAGGGGGCGCACCATTCCGCCCAGAAGTCGACGATCACGTAGGGATGTTCCTTGACGACCTGATCGAATTCCGCATCCGTCACGTGAATCGGCTTGTCCGAGACTTGGCTCGGTTTGCTCGTCCCTTGGACCGGCTTGTCCGTGGAGGGTGTTGGCTTGTCCGTGAGCGTAACCGACTTGTCTACCATACGATACACCTACCACTCGTTACAAGAACGGTCTGATATAAAGTTCAGGGCACCACATGTGGACGGCCATTCTGTGTCACACATGTGGACGAATCGCTTCGATGATCAGGAAGAGCGGCACCCTCTGGTAATCCGCGAACTCTCGGTATCTCCGTTCGACGGCGTCATCGGTTGGAGTCGGCTCTTCCATGCGCGTGATCAAGAATCCGGCGTCGTGCAAGGCGCACGAGTAGTCCTCGAGCGTGCGGTGGAATCCGACCATCGGCTGCTGCCCGGAAGGTGCCGACCAAAGGGCCACCCGATCGAAGTAGCGGTCTAGGAGGAGGCCCCGCCATTCCTCGACCCGTTCGCTGTCCGCCGGTTCCCGGAGCCAGGTTCCGGGAACGGGCCGCTCGAAGCACGGGTGGGTGATGCTGAAGAGGAGCCGCCCCCCGGGACGGAGGACCTGGTAGAGCTGGCGGATCGCTTCGCCGAGCGCAACGACGTCCTGCAGGACGACGTTCGACACGATGACGTCGAACGTCCCTTCGCCCGGGAGCGAGAGGTGCGCCAGGTCCGCTTCGTGGAATCTGACGCCGAGAGGGTCTTCTTTCTCCACGCGTCGGGCGACCTCGAGGAGCTTTTGGGAGTGGTCGACTCCAACAACACGGCCGCCCTTCTTCGCCAAGATGCGAGACAGGTAGCCGGACCCACACCCCGCATCGAGAATCCGTTGGCCTCGCACGTCGCCGAGAAGTCGGAACAAGGCCGGATCGATCACACATTCCCGATTCACGTCCCCCCGCGCGCTGTATCGCGAAGTCCACCATCCCGCCGCGGCGTCCCAACTGGTCCGGGAAGTCTCCTCCGTCACGGATTCCAGAGGCTCCACTCGGAAGGACCAGCGCTCTCCAAGGTCCGGCCGCGGGCTCATACCTTGCTTCGTGCGCTTCCAGGATTCGTCGAGCTGCCAGGGATGCCGGCCTTCGAACTCGAGACGGTCCAGGGCGGCATGCCACTCGGACCTCCAGGGGCACCGCAGTCGATAGTAGTACGCCCACCCCCAGAACGGCTTCCGAGCCGCTCGGTGCTCCGGCGCGCAGTCGATGCAGAACAAACGCTTCTCCCGCGGACAAAAGCCGATCGCATGAAAATTCCGGACATTGCCGCACCTCGCACACACAAACTGCCAGTGCCAGTCGCACCGGGGGAACGCAGATCCGATCTCATGGCGGGCCGGTCGGGTCCGATAGCTGCTTGTGTCGTTTCGGATTCGCATGCAGTATCGGCACGCGACCTGGGCCATAGCCGCGCTCCATTGAGCGACACGTCTTAGCCTTTGCGACCGGAGGGATGCATCGCCGTCCTCGGTTTTGCGGCTGCGAAACACTCATATAGAAGCCCTCGTATAGACCCGCGGGAATTCTCATGATGGGCGGTCAGCCAATCATTATCTTGAAGGAAGGGACCGAGCGCGAGAAAGGAAAAGGCGCGGTGTACAACAACATCGCCGCGGCACGCGCCGTCGCAGATGCGGTCAAGTCGACCTTGGGTCCGAAGGGCATGGACAAGATGCTCGTCGATTCCCTTGGCGACGTGACGATCACGAACGACGGGGTGACGATCCTCAAGGAGATCGAGATCGAGCACCCGACCGCGAAGATGCTCGTGGAGGTCGCGAAGACCCAGGACGACGAGGTCGGCGACGGCACGACGAGTGCGGTCGTCCTCGCAGGCGAGCTCCTGAAGGAAGCCGAGTCCCTGATCGAGCAGGAGGTCCACCCGACGATCATCGTGAATGGGTACCGGATGGCCGCCGCGGAAGCGGTTCGCCGGCTGCGACAACTCGCGTGGGACGTGAAGCGAACGGACAAGGCCACGCTCGGATCCATCGCCCGCACGGCGATGTCGGGGCGGAGCATCGGAGTGAACGCGGACTTTCTCGCCGACATCGCGGTTGAGGCAGTCCAGTCCATTGTCGAAGAGATCGCCGGCGAGCTCCGTGCAGACGTCGACAACATCCTGGTCCAAAAGAAACACGGCGGGAATCTGAAGGACACCACCCTCATCGATGGGGTCGTCCTCGACAAAGAGCGGGTCCACCCGCGCATGCCCAAATTCGTGCGCGATGCGAAGATCGCCCTGATCAACCGCGCGCTCGAGGTCAAGAAGACGGAGGTCAACGAAGAAATCCGTATCCGGGACCCCGCGAAGTTGCAGATGTTCCTCGACGAAGAGGAGAAGACCCTCCGATCGATGGTGGAGAAAATCAAGAACTCGGGTGCCAACGTCGTCCTGGCCCAGAAGGGCATCGACGATGTGGCCCAGCACTTCCTCGCGAAGGAAGGCATCTACGCCGTCCGCCGGGTCAAGGAGAGCGACATGAAGAAGCTCGCGAAGGCCACCGGGGCCCGTAGCGTCACGAACCTCGACGACCTGACCGCAAAGGAGCTGGGCCGGGCCGATCTCGTGGAGGAACGCAAGGTCGGATCGGACGACATGACCTTCGTCACGGGATGCAAGAAAGCCCGGGCCGTCTCGATCCTCATACGCGGCGGAACGGAACACGTGGTCGACGAGGTGGAGCGCATTCTGCACGACGCGCTGCGTGTGGTCGCGGCGGCCATCGAGGACGGCAAGGCGATCGCAGGCGGCGGAGCCGCAGAGATCGAACTGTCGATTGCCCTGAAGGACTACGCGGCGACCGTCGGCGGGCGGGAACAGCTCGCGATCGAGGCGTTCGCGGGAGCCCTCGACGTGATCCCTCGGACCCTCGGCGAGAACGCGGGGCTCGACCCGATCGACGTGCTGATCAAACTCCGGGCAGAGCATCAGAAGAAGGGCGGCAAGTCGATGGGCGTGAACGTGCAGACGGGCGAACCCCTCGACATGATCAAGGCCAACGTGATCGAGCCGCTCCGCGTGAAGATCCAGGAGATCGATTCCGCCGCCGAGGTCGCGGGCATGATCCTTCGAATTGACGACGTGATCGCCTCCAAGAAGTCGCCTCCCCCGCCCCCCGGTGGCGGGGAACACGGGCACGGCGGCGGCATGGGGGGCATGGGCGGAATGGGCGGCATGCCGCCCGGCATGGGGATGTAAAGTCCCCTCATTCCTCCCGCGACGTCACCGCAGAAAGACGCTCGGCGATCTTCACTCGCAGAGCGTGAGCTTCTGCCTCTTCCCGCTTTGGAAGAGACTCGATAATCTCGGTCCATTCACCCGGATCCGAGGCGGCGGCATGCCGAGTCGCCTCGATCCGAAACCGCGCAGGGATCCCCTCGGCAATCACGATGCGCGGAGGCGACCGGCCCCGGGATCGCGGACGTTCCACCCGGGCCTTGAGCCCCGACGCCTCGATGACGGCTCGCACGGCATGCTCCGCTTCGTCGATGGAACGACGCGAGTAGACGCTGAAACTCACGGCTCCGCGCTGGACGAGCCGGGGCACGAAGACGAGGATGGAGAACACGAGGACGAAGACGGCGAGCGCGAGCAGTGCTCCGCCGGCAAGGGCCGCGTCCGGCCCGAAGCCGACCGCGGCAAGGAATCCGATCCCGATCAGGAGGATTGCGAGCAACAGGAAGAAGGCGGTAATCCGAGCGTTGTTCGCGTACGCCCACTCGGAGGGAGCGGATTCCACTCAGACGGCCTCCACGACGAGGGTCCCGAATTTTCCCCGGCCCACATCGAGCCCGAAGTTCGTCCGTTTCACGTAGCAGTCGAGCGCTCGGACGGTCGATCCGACGACGACCTTCCCCCGCTCGGTGAGGCCGACGTCCTCGTCCCAGAGGACAAAGCGACAAAAGCCGCTGTCATCCCGCAGCTCGAGGTTCACGACCCGACCCGGGGTCCCATCCTGGCGGGTGAATGACCGGATCGGCGTGATGCCGGTGACCGTCGCCCGCAGGTTCGCCTCCATGCCCTCTTCGAGCTCCGCGATCCGCGCGAACGACGCGACGCTCCGTCCGTGGCGTTCGACGACGATCATCGCCGCGGCATCTCGGTCGAGTAGGGCGCCCCATTCCTGAATCACCGTCTCGACCTGTTGGTCGAATGCCTCCGGCTCCATGAGATCCTTCACTTTTTCATAGAAAGCGGAGCGCACGGCCGCCGAACGCGGGAGCGCACAAAAGGTTTGTCCCGCGCACATTCGACGGGAGTCCTGTTCCTAGTGTTCAAGGGCCTGCCCGTCCTTCCTCGGCCTGTATGTCTGAGGCGGAAATCTCGGCGCCCGCGACGACCTTCCTGTCCGGCCTTGGGAAGACCCTCGGGTACAACGTCCAGGCGGACGGCGAGCGTTTGGCCGTGGCCTTCGAACCGTGGTCGCTCGAGCACGAGGGCCCCTTCCAGGTGCCGTGCCTCCGCCTGCAATTCCGCCAGGAAGGGGACCGCATCATCCTCGAGCGGTTCAGCATCAGCGACGGAGACGAGGAACGGGTCGTCGACATAGAAGCCGCCCGGGATGCCCTGCAAGCCTGGATGGATTGGATGGTCGACTAGCGCCGCGGTCTGCGTGTCCGTCGATCCAAGACGAGTCTATTTGAGACGAATCGTTTCGAGGTTCATCGGCGCCCGCGCCTCGAGCCCGAATTTCTTGTAGAGGCCCGACGCCAGATCGGAGCATTTGTACTCCTCGCCGTGGTTCACGATCACGCGCTCCGGCCGCGGTTCCATCGTCCCGACGTAGTTCAACAACTGGAGTCGGTCCGAGTGGCCAGAGAAGCCGTCGATCGTCTCGATGTCCAGCTTGATCGGCAACGTGAGGGGCTGCCCGCGATCCGTGAGGGTGATCTCCCTCGCTTCCCGCTGGATTCGTCGGCCGAGGGAGCCCTCCGACTGGAAGCCGACGAAGAGGAGGGCGTGAAGCGGGTTGTCGGCCCAGCCCTTGAAGTACTCCAAGACCGGCCCACCGGACATCATGCCCGAGGTCGCGAGGACGATGCACGGTTCCACATCGTCCACGATGTTCGCCCGCATGTCCGAGGTCTCGACCCGCTTGAACATGGGGCTGAGGAACGGGTTCTCCCCGGTCTGGAAGATTTGGGTCCGGAGTTGGCTGTTCAGATACTCCGGATAAGCCGTATGGATCGCCGTCGCTTCCCAGATCATGCCGTCCAGATAGATCGGCACCTCCGGAATCTGGCGATTCCGCATCGCATCCTCCAGGACGAGCATCACCTCCTGGGATCGGCCCACGGCGAACACGGGGATCAGGACCTTCCCGCCTCGGGTCAGGACGCGACGGAGGACGTCCTTCAGTTGCTGCGCCGCCTCATGGCGGGAGGGCTGGACGTCATGGTACCCTCCATACGTGGATTCGAGGACGAGGGTCTCGAGCCGCGGGAACTTGTTCACGGCGGGATTGAAGAGCCAGGTCTTCTCGAACTTGATGTCGCCCGACATGGCGACGTTGTAGAGGCCGTCGCCGATGTGGAAGTGGGCGACCGCGGAGCCGAGGATGTGTCCCGCGTTCTGGAACGTGAGGCGCACGTCCGGTGCGATGTCCGTCGTCTCTCCGTACTTCAGCGGGATCGTGCTGGCCACAGCCTTCCGGATGTTGCTCGAATCGTACGCGGACTTGCGGGCCTCGCCCATCGCGACCTTGATGAAGTCGAGTTGCAAGAGGGACATCAGGTCCCGGGTCGGAGGCGTGGTGTAGATCGGGCCCTCGTATCCGTACTTGAAGAGGGCGGGCACGAGGCCGGAATGGTCCAGGTGGGCGTGGGTGATGACGACCGCGTCGAGCGAACTGAGCGGCAGGACCTCCGGCGCGTTCAGGTACGGCGACCCGTTGTCCTCTGAGATGAGGACACCGCAGTCGATGAGGACTTTCGACTCGCGCGTGCTGAGGAGCGCCGCGGACCGGCCGACCTGCCGGAATCCCCCGAGGGCCGTGATCCGGACGTAGTTCTCCCCCTGAGGCACCTCCCGTGCGAGTCGGCGGCCGACCTGCTTCAGGAAGGTTTGTCGTTCATCATTGATCGTGCGAAGGTATTGGCGGATCTCCTCGACGGTCTTCGACGGGATGGGCGGAGTCCGTACGACCTTCGGGGCCCACCCGATCTTCTTCTTGATCTCGTTCAGGACGGAGCCGTGGCGCCCGATCACCATCCCGGGGGACAGGGCTTCGATCGTGACCTCGCCCGTCTCCGTCTCGAAGTAGATCCCGGTGATCTGGGCCTCCGCGGGGATCACCTCGCGGATCACCTTCTCCGCGTCCTCCTGGGAAGCGAGCAGGGAAGGATCCGGCCGAACGACGATGCGGCGCCGCAGCTGCTGGGCAATCTGTCGCACGAGGTCGTTCGACTCTGCGAAGACCTCCATGTTCTTCGTGTAGATCACGATCGTGGGGCCTTCGAAGTCGACCTGCGTGATTTCCACGTGGTCAGGGACCACTTTCTTCACGACGCTTCGCGCGTCGTTCAGAATGTCCTCGATGGTCATCGGACATCACTTTGGCCCGAGGTCGCGACGGACTCAGGCCAGTTTCATACTCGCTTTGCGCTTCTCGACTTCTTTGTCGTCGAACATCTTGAAGCCGTCTTTCGAAATGAGGGCCACATCGATCCCTTCGCCCGAGACCGCGTCGCGCTTCATGGCGGCGGTCACGGCCCGGATCGCGAGGTTCGCTCCCTCTTCGAGCGTCATGTCGTCCTTCCAGTGGTCTTCGAGGACCCCGTACACGTACGGGCTCCCGGAACCGCTGGACACGAATTTGTCGGGCAGGGACCCGCCGGCCGCATCGAGCGAGTAGACGTGGCCTCCCGTGCGGTCCCAGCCGCCAATCACGAGCTGGACCCAGTACGGATAGAATCGGGACCCGCTCAGGATGTTCGCGGTGAGGGTCGCGCAGGCCTCGACCGGCATCGAGATGCCGCGCTTCAGCTTGTACAACTCGACCTCCGCGGTGATGTATCGAGCGAGGACCTGCAGGTCTCCGACGAGTCCGGCCGTCGTGAGCCCGAGGTTCTCGTCGAGTCGGTACACCTTCTTCGTTCGCTTGTGGGCAATCAAGGTCCCGGCGGTCGCCCGGCGATCGGCCGCGAGGACGACTCCGTCCTTGCAGACCAAGCCCAGCGTGGTCGTGCCGGTCTCAACTTCCCTGGAAATCGCTGACATTCGTACACTCCCGTTCAAAAGGGTGTCAAAAACGACAGCCGAAGCATACGGCCGGCACTATTTAAGAATTATCCCCTCCGTCGCATTAATACGAGGGAAAACGGCCCGCGTCGGGGGGACGTTACAGTTCGACGACGACGTCTTCCTCGGATGTGTCGATGGGCAACGTGGCCTCGAAGTACCGTCGCATCTCCCCGGCGGAGTCGACGAACGTGAGGACCATGTGCACGAGGCCCAGTTCCTGGAGCCGTCGAATCTTGTCCCAGACGGTGGCCACCGGAATGCCATAGATCCGGCTCACCTCCCCCGGCGTCTTGGGACTCGCGAGAAGGGCGACGAGGATTCGCTTCGAAGCGGGATCGAGTCGGACCTTCATGATGGATAGACCTCAAGCCGAGGGGGTATGAGGCTTCCGGACCGCCTATCGCACGTGATAGCCGCCCGACGGGGGAACTACTACCGGTATCCCGTGGGTCGCCCTACCTGGGTACCAGATCAGCGGTAATACGCATACCAGACGGCGACGACGATGATCACGATCACGATGACCGCGACCCCGACATACATGTACATCTTCCGCTTGCCGGACTTCTTGTCCCCGGCCAGACCCAATCCTCCGACGTCGTAGGACATGTCGGACCTCAACGGGCGAACCTGCGGTCGCGTAATAAGGGTTTCGTCATCGTCCAGGACGAGACAACGGATTTGTCACCAGGGGTGCGACTCGCGCCTCGGGTCTCAGCTGGACGGCGTACGCGATCTTCTCTTTCGGCAACGCCACGTTGGCTGCCGTCACGTAGATCGTGATTCCATCGCCCTCCTTCTCCGCTCGCAAGATCTCATCCTGGGGAATGGAGATCATCTCCCGTCCTTGTTGGTCGTCAAAGAAGTACTGGACGGCGCTCGGCATGGCACGCAATTTCACGAGGAAAAATCCCGGATCATCCGGATCCCGACGCGCGGGCGTGGCGAAGAACAGGAGGCCCGCCTCGTGGCGGTACAGATGGCCTTCCACCGGGCGCAATAGCGGTATTCGATGGCCGTCGTGGTCCATGGACACCTCCGCGGTGGCGTCGGTCTCGCCGAGCACTCGATAGGCTTTCGCACCGGTCCCCGCGACCTGGGAGAACGCCACTCGGGTCTCTGACTTTCCCTCTCCCGCTTCCAAACGGACCCGAAGTCGGAGGGTGGCGAAGTTCAGGTCGTAGATTCGGTCTTCCACATCCACGTATCCGAGGATCATCCGAAACCTCAGACTCCGAAACCGCGGCGGAATTGCTCCGCGATCTCGCCCAATTCCCCCTGGGAAAAGGATTCGAAATCGGAGACGGCGGTATATTCCGCGAGGTGCTCTTCGCGATAGATGTTCGGCACCACGGAGGCCACGGTCTCCTCCGAGAGGATGAACTTCAGCGCCGCCTGGGAGAGGGTCATCCCTTTGCCTTCGTAGATCCATCGCAAGTTCGCCGCTTGTTTCCGCGCGCGTTCGACCCATGAGGCATCTTTCACTTGGAGATCGCCGTCTGCTGGGAATCGGACCGACTCTGGATCGGGCTCGAGGACGCCACCCGCATGGGGCGCACGAATCACCATCCCCTGATTGATCTCGAGCGCGACCGGGAAGAACTTCCGCCCGGGTTCCTCTTCCAGGATATTGTAATACGTCTGAATGCAGCCGAGATCGTACTTGCGCATGGCGGCCCGGCCCTCTTCGAGGCCTCCGGGCCCTGGACCGAGCGCGATACCGTAGTAACGAATCTTCCCCTGCGACCGGAGATCCTCGAGAGTCTGCCAGACCGCCGCGTTCCCGACGGTGGCCGCATCCGGGTAGTGCAGCTGGAGGACATCGACGTAGGAAGACGCGAGCCGATCCAAGGTCTTCTCTAAGGATCCGCGGATGGACGCCGGTGAAAAATCAGGCCGGCCCTCGGCACGTCCCACCTTGCTCGAGATGATCACGAGCTCGCGGCGATCCTTGAACACTTCTCCCAGCAAGCGTTCCCCGCGGCCGTTTCCGTCCGTCGGGGCCACATCGTAGTAATTGATCCCCGCGTCGTATGCCTTCCGCAACAGATCCATCGCCTGCTCGTCGGAGAACGCACCCCAAAGACCCGAGGCAAGCGTCCACATGCCAAATCCGATTTCCGAGACCTCGAGCTCGGTTTTCCCCATGGGACGGTAGTTCAGGACCACGGCACCGCTCACCGCAAAGGAGGGAGCCGTATTTGACCGCAGCGCCCGCGGCTGTCAGCGCCACGACACGAGCAGCAAGGTCGAGAAGGCGACCAGCTCGACGGCGTTGAGGAGGAGCATCGGCATCGCGACGGACGACGCGTAGCCGGTGCCGCTCAGACTCTCGTTCCAGACGAAGTAGAAGTACATCGCCGCGAGGTTCTCCAGCAGGAATAACCCCGCAAAGAGGATCAACCCAAGGGACAGAGGGGATCGAAGGGTCCGGAAATTGGAACGATACAGGTAGAGGAGGACGACCAAGACGATGATGCTCGCCGTTGCGAGCACCAGGTCGATCGTCCACAAGGTCCCGAGCGCCATGCTACACCTGCGAAACGTCGGCCCAGACCATATCTACTTTTCCCCCAAGCGAGGTCCAATTCGATGCCAGATTTCGAGAAAGTCCTCGAAATGGACCTGGAGCCGCGGGGAGAGCGAGTACAGGGTGCCGTAGCCCTCGTCCCCGAGCGTCATCACGAAGTCGTTCTCGTGGAGCACGTCGAGGTGATGGCGAACTGTCTTGTAGTCCAAAGCGAGTTGCGTCGCGAGGTCGTTCGCGTTGTGCGGTCGATCGTGGAGGATCCACAGAATCCGAGCGCGGTTGATCCCGCCGCGGGTTCCCGCGATGAGGTACCACAACCGCCGGTCCATGGAGTGGCGCCCCCATCCGTTTGGCGATAAAGTAGGTTGCGGGACACGCATCGAACACCCGATTCACGAACGTTCTAATATTACTATCGAAATAGTCAAAATGGTGGCGCTCGTGCGGGGAGGACGCACCCTGCTCCGGACCGCGAAAGGGTGGTTCCTGGAGTTCCGTCTCATCCCCGTGTTGCTGTGGTCCTACACCGCGGTCGTCCTCGGTACCGCAATCGCCGTCAGCGACGTCGGTGGATTCGACACTCGATGGTTCGTGGTCGCCCTCGCCCTCGGCGGCCTCATCCAAGGATGGGAAACGCACGCGATCAACGAGATCTATGATTGGCGAAGCGGGACGGACCAGGTCGACGGACCGCGAGCCCTTTCGGGCGGCAGTCGCGTCCGGAACTTCGGACTGCTCGATGAACGAGGCCTTTGGCTGATCTTTGCGGTGTCCAGCGTCGCGATTGCGGCCTTGACCGCCTGGGTGGTCGTCGCACGCGCCGCGTGGCTCGCCATCTTGATCCTCACCGGCTACGCCCTCGGCATCGCCTACACGGTCCCGCCCATCGCGACCGCATATCGGCCGTTCGCGGGGGAGTGGCTCGGTGGCTTTCCGGGCGTCCTCCTCTCCGGACTCGGCGCGTATGGGATCCAGGCAAAATCCATCTCCCTCGTGGCGATTGTGGCGCTCTCGGCCCACGCGCTCGTCTGCATGGGGATGTTAATGATGCACCACTATCTCGATGCGCCGATGGACGCGGCCGCGGTGCCGCCGAAGCGGACCACGGTCGTCGTCGTTGGGTTTCCCAACTCGAAACGCTACGCCGGCGTGATGGCCGCGACGGCCGCACTCCTGTACGGCATCCTGGGGGTCACGACCAACCCGGCATTCTTCCTAGGGTTCGCGCTCACGGTACCCGCAGTCTGGATTCACTTGCGGACGAATCCGACGAATCTGGAATCGGTGACACGCAATGAGCTCCGAATTATTCAACTCGGGATCGCGGCCGGTCTGTCCACTGCGGTCGGCCTCGCCCCCATCCTCTGGCCGATGCTCCCGCTCGCCGCGTTCGGCTACCTGGCCCATCTCGCCGTCGTCTCCCCGCCCGCGGAACTGGGACGCGCGTGGCGGCGCGCTCCCGGTCGCAAGAAGCGCTCACAGAAAACCTGATTTTCCACAGAAAGGCGAAATACATCGGTCCCCGTCTTGCCCTCGTGCGACGGATCGGCTTCGTTGTGAACCCGATCGCCGGCTTGGGCGGTCGGGTCGGATTCAAGGGGACGGACGGTGTCGCCGAGCAGGCGCTCGCGGCTGGGGCGAAGCCCACGGCGCCGGAGCGTGCGCGTGGGTTTGCAAGAGCGTTAGTTCGCTTGTCCAAGGACGAGGCGGCCTTTGCCTTCCACTGGGTCACCGCCGGAGGGGACATGGGCGCGGGCCCGTTGAGGAGTGCGGGCATCTCAGCCGACCGCATCGAGGTGGTCCACGTTCCCGGGCAACCGAGCACCGTGGAGGACACCAAGCGCACCGTCGACGAATGCATCGCATTCGGTGCCGAACTGCTCCTGTTTTGCGGCGGTGACGGGACCGCGCGAGACGTGGCCGATGCCGCGAAGGATCGCATCCCGATCGTCGGAATCCCCGCAGGCGTGAAGATGCACTCCGGCTTGTTCGCGGTGTCGCCTGAAGCAGCAGCGGAGATCCTCGTTGCCTTCTTGCGCGGCGAGCTACGAATCGGTGTCGCGGAAATTCTCGACTTGGACGAAGAAGCGTATCGGAAAGGAGAATGGCGAGTCCGACTCTTCGCCACCGCGAAAACGCTGGTTGAGCCGCAGCTCGTCTCCGCCGGGAAGCTCATGGTCGAGGAGTTGAGCGAGGAGGCCGTCCGCGCGGAACTGACGACGCACTTCTCCGAATTGTTCGAGGCGAATCCGGACACGCTGTTCTTGCTGGGACCCGGCTCCACCATCCAGGGATTCGCATCCCCGCTCGGGATCGAGAAGACCTTGCTCGGGATCGACGCCGTGGTCGGCGGGAAGACAATCGCGAAGGATCTGAATGAGGCGGAGATCCTCCGCCTCCTCGACCGAACCTCGAAGGCACGGCTTGTGGTGAGCCCGGTGGGCGGGCAGGGCTTCATCCTCGGACGCGGGAACCTCCAGGTGAGTCCGGCCGTCCTCCGGCGAATCGGAACTCAGAACGTGATCGTGGTCGCGACCCCGAGCAAGCTCGCCGCGACGCCGGTCCTTCGCGTCGACACCGGAGATCCCAATCTCGACGAGGAGTTTCGGGCCCGCGACTACGTTTTTGTGATCGTTGGCTACCGCACGTCGAAGTTGCATCCGATTCAGCGGTGACTCAGGTTAACGACCACGAGGAAATCGGATTCGCAGCGGAAACAGAGGAATGATAGAAAGTTGAAATACCCAGGGTCCATGAGCGGACCCGTCCGAGGGATTTCGGGATGACGTCGACGATGAAAGCGGCGGTGAAATCGAAGGCCGCGCCGAAGAGCACGGAAATTCGAACGGTCCCGATCCCGTCGGTCGGCCCGACGGAGGTCCTGATCCGCGTGAAGGTCGCATCGATCTGCGGGACCGATGTGCACATCTACGATTGGGACGCCTGGGCGCAGGCCCGGATCAAGGTTCCGCTCATCCAAGGTCACGAGTTCTCCGGGTACATCGAGAAAGTGGGATCCGGCGTCGCGGGCCTGAAGCGCGGCGACTACGTGAGCGCCGAGGGTCACATCGCCGACGGCACCTGCTACATGTGCCGCACGGGAAACGCGCACGTCTGCAAGTCCGTGTCGATCATCGGGATCGACCGTGACGGGGCCTTCGCCGAATACCTGAAGGTGCCCTCCTCGAACGTCATCGTGAACGATCCGGACCTCCCTCCGGAGCTCGCCACGATGCAGGATCCACTCGGAAACGCCGTCTACACGACGACGAACGCGAACGTCCCCGGGAAGACGGTCGCGATCTTCGGCCTGGGCCCGATTGGCCTCATGGCGGTCGCCGTGTGCCGGGCCATGGGAGCGGGTCGCGTCCTTGCCATCGGCCATCGGAACGAATACCGGATGAAACTGGCGAAGACGGTCGGGGCCCACGTCGTCCTTCGATCGGACAAGGGCCTCGTGGACGAAGTGATGGACCTGACCTCCGGCGAGGGCGTCGATGAAGTCCTCGAGTTCTCCGGGAGTGAGCAGGCCCTCCCGCAGGCCCTTTCGATCGTACGGCCCGCCGGCGGGATCCACGTCCTCGGGCTGTACGCGAGGCCCGTAACCTTCGACCTCTCGGAAATGGTCACGAAGGGCGTCTCGATGTACGGCATCCACGGCCGCCTCATGTACAAGACGTGGTATCAGATGGGCGGCCTCCTTCGGAGCGGCAACCTGAACCTGCGGCCAATCCTCACGCACAAGTTTCCTCTGGACAAGTATGGCGAGGCGATGGACGTGATGCGAAGCGGCGATTGTGGGAAGGTTGCCTTCCCTATGGAGGGATGACGATGGCGAATAGGGACCCGACGTCTTGGATGCGAGCGGAGTACGAAAGCCTCGTCGCACAGAGCCTCGATTGGAAGCTGCGAGTCCTCCAAGGCCCGTCCGCGCCGCGGAGCATGGTGGACGGCAAGAGCGTGATCATGCTCTGCTCGAACAACTACCTGAACCTCTCGAACCATCCGAAGGTGAAGCGCGCCGCGAGGGAGGCCGTCAAGACCCACGGGGCCGGCAGCGGAAGCGTCCGGCCGATCGCGGGAAACATGGACCTGCACGAGGAACTCGAACGTCGGATTGCGCGGTTCAAGCACCGCGAGGCCGCGCTCTTCTACGTGAGCGGATTCGCGGGAAACGCGGGCCTCATCTCCCAGCTCGCGGGCGAAGGCGACGCGGTCCTGACGGATGAGCTGAACCATGGAAGCATCATCGACGGGGTGCGGCTCACGAAGGCGCAGCGGATCATCTACCGCCACTCCGACATGGGCGACCTCGAACGGGCCCTGAAGGAAGCGGATCAATTTGCAAAGAAGATCCTCGTCGTCAGCGATGGGGTGTTCTCGATGGACGGGGACATCGCGCCGGTCGACCAGATCGCGAACCTGAGCGAAGCGTTCGGGGCCATGGTGTATATCGACGACGCGCACGGGGAAGGCGTCCTCGGGGACGGGGGACGCGGCGTCGCGTCCCACTTCCACGTGGAGGACAAGATTCAGGTGGAGCTCGGGACGTTCTCGAAGGCACTCGGCGTCGTCGGCGGATACGTCGCAGGATCGAACGACCTGAGGAATTTCGCCTTGAACAAGTCGAGGACGTGGCTGCTCAGCGGCTCCCACCCGCCGGCCGTCGCGGCTGCCTGCACCGCGGCCATTGATGTCCTCGAGACCGAGCCGCGTCACGTGAAGAAACTCTGGTCGAACACGAAATATTTCAAGAAGAGGCTCGTCTCGATGGGGTTCGACATCGGCAGGAGTGCGACCCCAATTACCCCGGTCATGCTCGGCGAATCCTCGATCGCGAAGCGATTCAGCGAGCGACTGTTCGAGGAAGGCGTGTTCGCCTTGCCGATCGTCTACCCCATGGTCGCGAAGGACCGCGCCCGGATCCGGAACATTGTGAATGCGGGCCTGAAACGGCAGGACCTCGACGAGGCGCTGGGCGCCTACGAAAAAATCGGCAAGGAGCTCAAGGTCATCCCCTAGACGCCCGCGTGGAGCTTGCGGCGCGCGTACAACATGGGATGGATTTCGTAACCGAGCCCTCGGAAGACCGCCTCGGAGGCGGAGTTGTCGGGCTCGATCAACGCCGCGAAGATCTCAATCCCTTGCGCCCGCAGGCCGCGTTCGCACAGCCTCACGAGCTGAGACGCAATCCGGCGACGGCGGTATGCCGGATCGACCGCGAGGCGATTGATCCATCCCTTGCGGCTGTCATGGGTTCCGAAGACGGTTCCGACCAGGCGTGCTCCATCAAACGCTCCCAGGTATCGATTGCGTGGCGTCCGGAGCTGAGCGGCCATTGCGGTTCGGCTCTCCCGACCTTTCGTCCGGGGGCTCAGCCCGCACACCCGAAACAGGTGGATCATCGCATCGTAGTCGGCGAGACGTAGTCGCCGGATGCGGAGCGCGATGGTCATTCCTCCCGCGACACCAGGTGACGCGTCGGATGCGCAAACCGGTCGGCGGCGTCCCGCGGTAATTGCTCTCGTAGAAAGGAGGGCATGAGGGAGGATGAGGCCAATCCAGCAAGTGGGAGGAGGCGGATCCGAATATGGGATTCCTGGCTCGGGATGTAGCCCCCGGGACCCGGCGTCGGGAACTCGGAGTTGAGATCGACGAGGAAGTAGAAACCGATCTCGTGGGTGGCAATCTCCCTGAGGGTGTAGAAGTTCTCGTGGACGTAGGCGAGCTTCTCGGCTTCGACGTTCAAACCGCTTTCCTCGAAGAATTCGCGAGACAGGCAGGCCGCGAGGGTCTCTCCAAATTCGAGATGTCCGCCTGGAAGTGCCTGGGCGGGGCCGTCTCGGCCGGCGGCCTCCTGCACAAGGACCGAATTAGCGTGGACGAGAATTCCGCATGCCCGTACGAGGAATTCTCTTCCGCTCTCAGGCGATCCGAGCACCGAGTTCCCCCTCGAGGTCCGGACGGAGCAAGACGACTCGGCCGTCCGATTTGACCGCCCCGAGACACAGGACCTCGGACATGAACGGCCCGATTTGGCGGGGCGGGAAGTTCGTCACCGCGACCACGCGTCGGCCCAGCAACTCCGCTTTGCCGTACCAAGGTTGAACCGCCGCCGAAGAGGCTTTGATGCCGAACGGACCGAAGTCGACCCGTAGCTTGTACGAGGGATTCCGCGCCTGCGGAAAATCCTGGACGTCGACGATCATCCCGACGCGCATCTCGACCTTCTGGAAATCCGCGATTGTGATCGTCGCCATGGTCCCCGGCGCGCGGAACGGAATCGCCCGATTTGAGGTCTTTGCTCAGACGGCCCGAGACTCCGGACTCCGGACGCCGAGGTGGTGGCACAATCGCTCGTGTTCCTCGCGGCTCGTCCACTCCACCCGGAGGTACTCGGCGATCTCCCGATCCGTCATCCCGAGGCGGCGGGCTTCGTCGACGGCGACCTGATAGGCCTCGATCTCCGTCGGCCGGTCGACGTAGTTGTATCGGCGATCCCAGAGCTCCTTCCCGGCATGCCACTGGCGGATATGGGTGAGCTCGTGGAGCACATCGAGGTACACGATCTTCTCATCGCCCGTCTTCAGGTATCCGAGACCCGCGACCACGTTCCCCGCGTCGTCGTCGATGTACATGTACATGTCTTCGGGCACGACATCGATTCGGCAATCCCGGAGGACCTCTTCTCGCAGCCCGTCCGGAAAGATCGAGCGGAAGGCAGCGGATTGGTCCAAACCGGGGAACACGTCCAGGATCGCATGCTTCCCCGGCTTCACCTTGCGGTTCGCTCGGACGACGGGCATGTGCTTCTTGCCATCGTCCGCGTTCAAGAAAAACCTTGCCTTGGAGCTTCAACGGTTCGAAGCGGCGAACCACCGGGCGAGGTCCTTCCCGTTCCGCTTGCGCCACGCGGCGTTCACCCGAATCTTCTCCACGGACTGCTGCAACACCCTGTGGACCTCCGGGGCTTTTCGGGTCCCGAAGAATCGCTCCACGTCCTTCGCCGCCTGGGGTGTTGTGAACGTCTGCGCAATCTCCACGAGTCGACGGAGGAGACCCCCGGCCTCGGCATACCGCCGATACAGCTCGTCCCAGTTCTTCGTCACGAAGGACCAGGCGAGGTCCCGTCCGAGGCTTGGTCGGCTCGTCGCCACATTCGTGATCACCAAGACGGCATCTTGGGAACGGACCGCATCTGTGAGAGACCGGCGGAGGGTCTCTCGGAGGAGCTCTGCATCGCGCGGTTTCGTGAGGGCGAGGAGGAGACGGACCTTCTCCTCCTGGAGCGCGGCCTTCTGTTCCAGGTCCCACAGCGTGTCGTACGTCGACTTGTCCGCGTTCTGGGCGACGAGGCCGAACACGAGGGCTCGTAGGTCCGGATGCAGGCTCGCCGGATCCTTCAGGAATCGCGCGAATCGCTTCGAAGCCTCGTCGAGCACGCCGCGGTCCTCGTAGTGTCCGAGGCGGCCCAGTAGGGTCGTACGCTTGAGGGAGTCGAGGTGGCCCTCACCCGGCTTTGGATCCCACCCGCTCCGTTTCCCGGCCGTCCGGAGGAGGTCCCGTCCATAGGCATCGAGCCGCGGGAGGTACGGTTCGTCCGCAATCAGCGTCTCAAAATCGTGCAACGATTCCACGATCATCCGCCACGCCGTGACGTCGTCTTCCTCGCGGTACTCGGACGTGAGCTCGAGGAACGTCGTCGCGGGGAGGTATCCCGCCCGCGTCAGGTCATAGGCGTCGTTCTGGAGGCCGATTCGGTCCGCCGTGTCGAGCTGCTTCGCGGCCACCGCCCGGCGGAGGCGAACCCATTCGTCGGCGGGGTAGTTCACCCGGAAGAAGCCCGACTGTCCGGCGTTCACCTTGATCCAGTCGTCGTCCGGTTGTCGGCGCGAACGCCCCAAGGAGAGTGACGCGTTCGCCTTCTCCATGAGGAAACGCGTGGGCTTCCGTTGTCCCGCGCGGGCCACCTGGACGGGAACCTTCCACCGCGTCCGGTCCTTGGCCGTCCCCAGGATGTGGCCGTACAGGAAGCGGGATTGGGAGAGGGCGATCCGAGCCTCTCCATTCTTTCGGGTCACCTGCACGTCGAGGAGAGGAAAACCCGTCTGTCTCGTCCACGTGCCCATCAGGGCTCGTACAGGCTGCCCGGACACCGCCTCGAGGGCGCGCCACAGGTCCTCCGTGCGCGCGTTCCCGTAGCTGTGCTCCTTCAGGTAATTCCGGAGCCCGCGACGGAACGACGCCTCGCCGAGGAACTGCTCCAGCATCCGAAGGATCGAGGCCCCTTTGCTGTAGCTGATGTCATCGAAGATCTCCCGGATTTCCGCGGGGTCCTTCACCGTCACTTCGATCGGATGGGAGCTGCGGAGCCCATCGAGGGTGAGTCCGCTGATCGTGTCCAGGCCGAAGCACTGGGTCCACATCTTCCATTCCGGGTGGAGCGCGTTCACGGTCTTCGTGCCCATCCAAGTCGCGAAGCTCTCATTGAGCCACAGGTCGCCCCACCACTCCATCGTGACGAGGTCGCCGAACCACATATGGGCCGTCTCATGGGCGATTACGTCGACGATATTCTGGCGCGTCTGCGCCGACGACGTCGCGGGGTCGAAGAGCAGGATCCGTTCTCGATACGTGATCGCTCCCCAGTTCTCCATGGCGCCGGCCGCGAAGTCCTGGAGCGCGATGTGATCGAGCTTCTCCAGCGGATAGGGCACTCCATAGTATTCGTTCAAGTAGTCGAGGACCCGGATCGATTCCTCCAGACCCCAGCGGCCATGGGCGATCCGGTCGGGAAGGGCCCGCACACCGACTTTCGTTCCTTTCCGACTTTGCCCGCCGAGGGCTTCGAGGGGCCCGACGACGAAGGCGAGGAGGTAGGTGGCCATGCGTGGGGTTTCGGCGAAGCGGACGAGCCGGGTGCCGTCTCCGAGATCTTTCTCCTCAGCGATCGGAGTGTTTGAGACGGCAGCCATCCCATCGGGAGCGACCAAGGAGACCTGGAATGTCGCCTTCGCGGCGGGTTCATCCCAGCAGGGGAACGCCCGGCGGGCGTCCGTGGACTCGAACTGGGTGGCGGCCATGTACCCTTCTTTTCCGTCCGCCATCGTGTACTTGCTCCGGTAGAAGCCCGCGAGTTCGTCATTGAGGACGCCGCTGAAGACCAGGTGCAATGTGGCATCGCCCTGCGGAATCGACGTCTCAAACGTGAGCTGGAGGCGCTGGACTTCCTTCACATGTTCAATTTTCGCCGCGGGCATCCTGCGTCCGCCCTGTAATCGGAGGTCCGCCTTCGTGACTTCGAGCTGCGACGCATGGAGGACGATCGTCTTCGCGGGCCGGAGGATCCGGATCGCGACGGATTCCTCCCCTTGGAAGGTGAATCGGTTCAGGTCGGGCCGCAACTCAATCGTGTACTTTTCCGGTCGGACCGTGTTCGGCAGACGGTGGTTCGTTTCCTTGGCCATGGTGAAAAGCCCCGGGTTCCAGCGCAGGCTAGGCGAGGAGCCAATATGTAGTTAACCGTAATCGCCACACGCGGCTCTCTGTCCGTTTGGATTGGCACCCTAACGCAGGGAATTCGTCCCACTGAGCGGGAGAAGTCCGACGGTGCAGAGGCCTTATCCTCTACGACGGAATCCGAGTCGCATTGGACGAGGACCGGACCGCGGAAATCGCCGCGACGTTCGAACGGATCCGGCGCCCGCTCCAGTGGCCCATGGAGAATTTCCGCCGGCGGCGGATCTCGAACCGCCGGTTCGTCGGATTCCGGTTCTCCCGAGTTCGCCGGACCGGTCGCGCGGGCTTTGCCTTTGGGTTCGCCCTACACGAGGACTCCGTGCCCGGAGTTCGTGAGCCGCCGGAAGTCGTCGCCTACGCGTTCGTCGAACCGGAGGGTTCTGCGCTCCACCGGACCTTGGTCGACGGGCGAGCGAGTGCGGTGCGACGTCTCATCGCCTCCAGTCAGCGGATGGGGTTTCCGTTCGAGTCCCATCCGGACGGCTCCGTCGTCGCGGTGCGTCACCGATCGATGCGGCACGTGCCCAAAGAGATCTTCGTCCTCGTCGCCTCCGACTTCTTGATGCTCTCGTACAGCCCGCTTCGAGCGGCCGGGTTCCTCGAACGAGTCACGAAGGCGACGACCGGGCCCGGTTGACAATCACGCTCCCAGTTCGAGGGCGAGTGTCGCGGGCACGTGCGGACGATCCACGACCTCGAAAACCTTCGTCCAGTTGTCCGCCAAGTCCCGCGAGCACCGCAGGACGCCGAGATCGACCAAGGAGGAGAGCCTCCGGCGGGTCCGGGACGCAGGCCAACGGAATCGGACCGCCATGAACTCGACGATCGCGCGTTCCCTCGCCTTCACGTTCGCGAAATGCACCTGGATCGTGGTCGCCACGAGGGCGAGGTCCTCTCGCTCGACCGGTTCCTCCACCTCGCCAAGGATCGTCCACAGACCCTTCAACCGTGCCATGGCACTGGACGGGGACCGAAACCTGTCTCCCTTGCGCATGCACGTAGCGTACGCCAAGCGAGTCGCAACAAGACTTTAATTCGCGAGGGCGGATACATCGACGATGCCGGTGGACACGGACCTCGTTCGAATCGAGAACCCGGGCGACCTGAATGTAATCCTCGGTCAAACGCACTTCATCAAGACGGCAGAGGACATCCACGAGGCCCTCGTGGGAGCCGTGCCCGGGATCCACTTCGGAGTCGCGTTCTGCGAGGCCTCAGGTCCTTGCCTGGTCCGGGTGGAGGGCAACGCGGAGGACCTCAAATCGCTCGCGGCGAAGAACGCCCTGGCGGTGGGGGCGGGCCATTTCTTCGTCGTATTCCTTCGGGATGCATATCCGATCAACGTGTTGCGGGCCCTCCGGGACGTGCCCGAGGTCGTGACGATTTTCGCGGCGACCGCGAATCCCGTGGACGTCGTGGTCGCGAAGACCCCGCGGGGTCGGGGCGTCCTCGGCGTCGTGGACGGGGAGCGGACGAAGGGCGTCGAGGGAAAGAAGGACCGGGAAGATCGGATCGCGCTTCTCCGCAAGATCGGGTACAAGCTGGGCTGACATGTGCCGCATGCTCGGGCTGGTCAGCCGCAAACCGGTCCCCGTGGACACGCTCATGGCGTTCCGCCAGCTCGCCGACACCGGCCGGAATTTTCGGGATTTCGGGTGCCCCCAGCCGAATCCCAAGTCGGGCCATCCGGATGGCTGGGGGATCGCGTGCATCGGTGCGGAAGGCGAATTCTACGTCCGCGGTCCGGGGAAGGCCACGGCAGACCCGAAGTATGAGGAGGCCGTGAGGCGCCTCGCGCGCGTTTGCAGCCCTCCCCTGCTGCTCGTCGCCCACCTCCGATACGCGTCCAAGAAAGACACGATCCAAGAGCAATACTCCCACCCCTTCCGCCGCGAAGTCGACGGACGTGTGACCTTCTTTGCCCATAACGGCGAGATCGAAGGATTCGGGCTCCGAGAAGGGAAGATTGACACGCAGTTCATCTACGACCGTTTCCTCGACTCGCTCGGGACGGAGGCCAGGCCCCTTCCCGAGTTCAAGCAAGCGGTCGCGAAGGCAAAGGCCGCGATTGATGCGGAGTTCCCGCGGAAGGTCGAGTCGTACACGTTCCTCATGCTGGACGGGAATCGCCTGATCGCCCACCGGGATGCCCGGACCTGCGTCCCGTATTACACGCTCCACGAGACCGCGACGGAGGGCCTCCGCCTCGTCTGTTCCGAGGTCCTACCGACCCTCCCGGGGCGATGGCGCATGCTCCGAAACGGGGAGTTCTTCGAAGTTCCATCGTGACGGCTACGCGAGTCGGGCGGGCGGCATCGACCTCCCTTTCCGACCCGTTGTCGCCCGAAAAAGTCACCCCAGAAAGGGGACACGAAAATAGGCTCTGGCCGCGAGGAAGGGTTAATATAATTCCTGTTTCGTATGCATTGTGTTCTTCTTGGGGGAGGACTGCTAGAGTGCGTGAGGTCGAGATTACAACGGCATGTCCGGAGTGCCGCGGAGACCACCTCGTCCGGGACTATTCGCGCGCCGAAATCGTCTGCGAAGACTGCGGGCTCGTCCTGGATGACATGATCATCGACGAGGGCCCGGAGTGGCGGGCCTTCGACTCGGAGCAGCGGGAGTCCCGGGAGCGAGCCGGACCGCCGAGCACGATCATGGCCCACGACAAAGGCCTCTCCACCTCGATCGGCTGGCGGAACAAGGACGCCTACGGGCGCCAGATTCCGCACAAGTCGCGGGCCCAGATCTACCGCCTTCGAAAGTGGCAGCACCGGATCCGCACCTCGAAGAGTGGCGAGCGATCCCTGGCCCAGGGCCTGACGGAGATCAACACGATGGCCTCCAAGATGGGTCTGCCCCGCCACGTGAGGGAGAGCGCCGCGGTCCTCTACCGACGGGCCTCGACGAAGAACCTCGTCCGCGGTCGCTCGATCGACGAGGTCGTCGCCGCGACCCTGTATGCCTCGTGCCGGCAGTGCGGTGTCCCGCGAACCCTCGACGAGATCGCCTCGAAATCGAGCGTCGATCGCAAGTCGATTGGCCGGACGTACCGCACCCTCGTGCGAGAGCTGGGGCTGAAGCTGCTGCCGCAGAGCCCGCGGGACTACATCGCCCGCTTCTGCAACCGCCTGGAACTCGATATGGACGTCCAGCGACGAGAGGGGCTTTTCCCAGGACATCCTGCGGTGAGCTAGTGGCCTCGGACACGATCGAGATGGGAGACATCGTCTGGCTCGAGTATGACGCTTGGACGGTGAACCCGAACGGAACGCAGACCCTCTTCGACACGACGCATGACGAAGTCGCAAAGAAGGAGGGTAAGTTCGAGGAGAAGAAAGTCTACATCGAGACGCCGGTCGTCGTCGGGAAAGGCCGGCTTTTCGAAGGCCTCGATGCGGCCCTCATCGGAGCGAAGACCGGCGAGACGAAAGAAGTGATCATTCCGCCGGAGAAGGGCGCGGGTGTTCGCGATCCTCGGCTCGTCGAACTCAAGACCGAACGGGAATTCCTCCGGCAGGAGATCGATCCCGAGGTGGGGATGGAGGTCTCGATCAGCGGGAAGCGCGGGATCGTCACCGCGGTGAGCGCAGGTCGGGTCCGCGTGGATTTCAACAATCCTCTCGCAGGAAAGACGTTGAAGTACGTGGTCAAGCCGGTGCGCAAAGCCAAAACCCCAGACGAAAGGGTGCGGGCCGTCATTGAAATGGACTACGGGCTCGGCGAGCAGTTCAAGATTCATTTGAAAGATGGCGCGGCGGAGATACAACTTCCAGACGTCTGCAAGACGGACGAGAAGTGGTTCGTCTCGAAGTTTCGGGTCGTCGCGGACTTGCGCGAGCTGACCGACCTGAAAACAATCAGGTTCCTCGAAGAGTACGAGAAGAAGGAGACGAAGCCCGAGGCGGCCCCTCAGCCGAAGGCGGAAGAAACCAAGGCTGATTCAGAACCGCAGATCCCTGCGGAGTCGAAGCCCCGGAAGAAGGCGACGGCCACGAAGGCGACTAAGCGGACGCGGAAAGAAGAGTCGGCCGCTCCCCGTGAAAAGGCGCCAGAGGAACTCTAGCGCGGTACCAATCCCGCCGACCTTCGCCTGGGGATGCTTTCGCGGTCCTCTCGGACGACGGCTGAGCGCGCACCTGGCCGCCTGTGGAGCACAGTCAGCGGCGTCAGGATCACGGCAACTCTATCAGCGTTGGCACAACGAAAGGTGCCAGGATGAAGGTCGGGACGACCTCTGCGCTCAGATCAACCACCCCGGGCGGATCCGCGCTGAAGTCCATCAACCGGAAGTACGCACTCCCCGTGCCTGGTTCAATACCGACCCCGTTTTCAAAGAAACAGCCTCCTCCGAATGAGAGGCCGATCGCTTTGACGTTCTTCACGGCTGCGTTGAACGCGTCCGCATAGGCATATGTTCCAAAGTGACCGTAGTAGTCGGACCAAAACTCACCTTGCATCGGGTTCTTGATTTGCATATCTGAGCCTGAGGCCATTAGTTGGAGATCAGCGTCCGCAGGATTCGACCACCAGTAGTCGGTCTCGACAAAAGGACCGGGTGTTTGCGTTTGGAAGAAAAGCCGAACGTTGGCCGGGGTACCGCAAGAATTGCTCGGAGTCCCCTCACCGTAGTAAGTAAACATGGGCCCGCCGGACGTAACGGTCACGCCGACTGTGGCAGTAATCGTCTTGCCTGTCATGTCACCGAGGAGATCCCCGCGATAGGAGGGGTGTCCAGTAATCTCGAGTGCAGTATCAGGTGTGTAAAGGAAATCGAACGCGATTCCTCCGTCCTCTCCATTCGCGACTCTGTATGGCTGACGAGAACGGAATGCTTGACCGGACGCATTGTAGTCGTACACCTTCCAATTGATGTTTCCTTGGGGTGGATTGTCGAAGCTCTCTGCGAGAGCAACGGGCAGGACAATCACGGCCAGCACGACAAGCATGAAAGCGATTGAGGTCGTTCTACGAAAGCGGTCATGTCGATACATGTTGATCGAACAGTCGGTATCCGCTGCCCTCTAATGCCCGGAATGGCATCAAAAACCGGACAGCCTAACCGGATGATTACCGGGTAACTGAGAGGCACGTAGGCAGGGACGACGCTCGCCATTCCGATGCTGCAAGAAACTCCCGCGGCTCACATCTGGAACCCAGGGTTTGTTGATTCCTTGAGCAAGGCCGTTGACCTCATGTCGACACACGGGCAACCGCTCATGCCGCTAACCTGGTGGGTCTTCGCGTGGGAATCATCTCCTTCTAAGCCAGAACGACAAACACTCCGACAAATACGACTCTGCCAATCTAGAAAGTCTAAGACTGAGCAATCCCTGCCTCTAGCCGTGCTCGGGTCGCGTAGCACGGACAGCGCACCCGCCTCCTAAGCGGGTTATCTGGGGTTCAAATCCCCACCCGAGCGTCTCCGAAAAAACACTGTTCGTCGTGACGGAGGCAGACGTGCTCGACTTCACGAGCGCACCGTGACTCTTCCTCATAGGGTCCAACCTACAAGTACCGCGGACGTTCTAGGCCCTCGAGGCGAGATGAAATGGCTGAGACCAAAACGATCCTGGTCGCGGGAGCGACCGGGCAGCAAGGCGGGTCGGTCGCGCGGGAGCTTATGAAGCGAGGACATCGAGTGATCGGCCTCACGCGGAGCACATCGAAATTCAAGGACCTCGCGACGGCCGGCATCGAAGGAGTTCAAGGAGACCTGACAGACCGAACGAGTCTCGCTCCGCTCCTTCGGAACGCGGACGGGTTCTTCATCGTCACGACCCCTTTTGAACCCGACTTCTCCGTCCACCCGGAGAGAGAGGTGCAACAGGGGACGAACGCGATCGACGCGGCGAAGATCGCCAAGATCCCCCACGTCGTTTTGGCGAGCGTTGCCTCGGCGGACGACGACACCGGCATCCCGCACTTCGAGTCGAAGGCG
>VBMN01000090.1 GCA_005878385.1 Methanobacteriota archaeon | reverse complement strand
GTCTCGTTCAACTCTCGCAGAGCGGGAACGTCCGCGTGGACGAGATCCGGATTCCGGTCCGAGGAGGCCGCGGGAGCGGGAGTCGCGTTCGCGGGGGCGTCCGAGGGGCCTTGGGCCACCTCCGCGCGAGGCGGCGCCGGCGTCGGGCCGGGGGCGCTCGAGGCGGAGAGGACGCCCCGAGACGCGCCCGCATCCACCGCGCCGAGCGCGGTCAGGGAGGCGCCCCGATTCGAGGGCGAGTAGCCCAGGAGTCGAAGATACGTTCCGTCGCGAAGGAGGCCGCCGCCCATCTGACTCAGGACGACGGTACTCACAGCGACCATTCCGAGCGCAATCGCGAGCCCCAGGTACAGGGCACGCGGCGGGCGTTTCGAGACGCAGTAGGCTTGCATCGGGATTACACCTTGGAGGAGTGGTACGCAGGCGGGGAGGCATAGGCAGACCCGCAAGACTCTTCCCGCGGTCTTTATGCGGAGTTCCGACCCGCGCATTCGGGCGCTCAGCGGAGTTACTGATTCTCAGAGGAGAGACTGGCGCGCATCCATCCGTCGACCGCCGCCCACACCTCAGGGAATGTGTCGCGCTTCACCCCGCGCGACTCGAACGAGTGGCCCGCATTTTGGATCACGACGAGTTCGTACGGTTGCGACAGATGCGTCAACTCGTCTCGAAGGCGAGCGAGGTCGCAGAACGGGTCTTGGTCCCCTTGGACCACCAGGACGGGCTTCACGATCAGCGGCCACTCCGGAGGATTTCGGACCTCAGGCCGAAATTGCGGATGCAGCGGATAGCCCAGGGCGATCACGCCTGCCACATCCGGGTCCGAAGATGCGCGTGCGCAGACCCGAGCTCCCATCGACTTGCCCGCGATGAAGATCGGACGATTGCCAATGTCCTTCCGGACGAATCGCACGGCCCCGCGGAGCTCGTCTTCCTCCCGGCGGAGATCCCTCGAGGCGCGGCCTTTCTCGTCCACGTACCGGAAGTTCATTCGCAGTGCGGTGAGTCCGATCCCCGACGCGGCCTCCGCGATGCGTCGCACAAACGGATTCCGCATGTCGTTCGATCGGCCGTGCGTCACGACGAGTCCCGCGAGCGTGGGTCCATGCGGACGGTGCAGGATCCCTCGCACCTCGCCGGAGCCGCTCGCGGGAGGGAAGCGGACCTCCGCTTCACGTCGGTCGTCCACGGAGTGCGAATCGGCAGATACGCTCTTCAATCCGCGCCCGCACGGGCGTCGAAGCGGCTACGGGTTCGGAGGCGATCCTCTCGGGCCTTTTCCTCGGACGACACCGTACACCGCGACGAGGAGCGCAAGGATGGCGATGCCGAGTGCGCCGTAACCGACCGCGGACGCTCCGCCGACGGCCGTATTCACGGCGTCGAGCGACGTGAGCGGGACGACGTGGACAATTCCGACCATGCCGGCCCATGACTGCCCGATTTGGTAGGCGTGGACCTTGCAGAAGTAGACGAAGGTCCCCGCGCTGCCGAACGTGTACGAGAAGCTCGCGCTGGGCGTGTTCGGGATCATCACGGGTGGCGGACCGGGCGGATTGAAGTTCGGGCTGGAGTCCCAGGCGATCACGTTCGTCGCGTTCTTTCCGGTGATCGTGTGCGGTTCGGTCGGGTTCATCAGCGTCCAGCGGATGATGGTCCCTCGGGGGACGGTCAGGTTCTCCGGTGCGAAGGCCTGCACGGCGTATTCATGATCACCCCAACCGGCGATGGCCGTCACGATCGGCGCCGCCGCAGCGCCGGGGGTGATCGTCACGTTGCCTTGCATGCCCGGATGGATCTTGCAGAAGACGGTGTAGGTCCCGAAGGCGAGGCCGGTCGTGTCGAGGTCATAGACCGAGCCGGGTGCGAGTAGCCTCCCCGGTCCCATGTCCGCGAGCGCATCGGCCGGGGTGAAGGTCGGACTCGAATCGAAGAGGAAACTGCCGTTCGTCGCGAGGGCCACGGAGGTGACCGTGTGGACCCCTCCGACCGCGTCCCAGGTGATCGTGTCGCCCGGATGGATCACGATCGAGGCGGGATCGTAGCCGTTGTACCACACCATCCCGCCCGGGGCGAGTGGAGGACCCATGGTCTCGCCGCCGACCTTCACATGATAGGTCGTCGCCGCGAGGGCCCGGGAGGCGGAGAAGACGAAAACAAGCAACGACAGGATCGAGACGATTGCGAGGACCTTCGGCGTGAGCCACTTCGGTTTCCTGACCCTCTCCCACATGGCGTCGGGCATCGGGTGATTTGTATTTAACATTGAACGGCCAGCGTTTCTCATTGGACGGCCCGCGGGACCGGGCGCCGAGGAGAGGCCTTATGGCGGTTCGCGGTCCATCCTGTGTGTGGGCCGTTCCCTGACGAAGGACGGTCACGAAATGGGAAAGTGAACCGTTGCCCACGCCCTCGGATTCCATGCCGCTGGTGAGGCGGAAGGAAGGAGACACCCTGATCGTCCTTGGCCCCGGCGTCGTCAACGATCTGAGGCACCTTCTCCGAGAGCTGGGCGGGACCCGCCCGTATCTGGTGACGGGGCCCCACCTCGCGGACGGGCCTGTCGGCGCGCGCGTCCGTGGAGCCCTCGGTGACGGACTCGTGGGAACCTATTCTCGATCCCGGCCTCATGTGCCCGAACAGACCGCGCAGGAAGTCGCGCAAGAGGCGCGGGCCTTGAGGGCTGATGCGCTCGTGGGACTCGGGGGTGGAAGCCCGATCGGTACGGCCAAGGCCGCGTCGTTCCGACTCCAGGAGCTACGCGGTTCCAGCCCGGGACCGGCTTGCTTCGTCGCCGCGGTACCCACCACGTATGCGGGGTCCGAGGTGACGCCCGTCTTCGGCACAACGGATCTCGAACGCGGTCGCAAGAGCGTCATCCGCAGTGAGCCAATCCGTCCGCGACTCGCGCTCTACGATCCCGAGCTCGCCCTCGACACGCCGTCCGACTTGTCCGCCTCGACTGGAGTGAATGCCCTTGCGCATTGCGTCGAAGGACTGTACTCGCGGGAGGCTGGTGAAGCGGAGCGAGCCATGGCCTTGCGGGCCGCCGGCCGGATCCTCGAGTACCTGCCGCGATCTGTGAAGGAGCCGAAGAATCTGCTGTACCGGTACCGGATGTTCGAGGGTTCGATGGAGGCGGGACTCGTCCTCGCGAACGCCGGTATGGGCGTCCATCATGGCCTCTGTCATGTCCTCGGCGGACGGACCAACGCACCGCACGGAGTCCTGAACGGAATCATCTTGCCCTACGCGATGCGGTTCAACCTTCCGATCGCCGGACGAGCGTACCGCGAGTTGGCGCCTCTCCTCGGTGTCCGCGTCTCGGACAAGGGAGACACGGCTCTCGGAGAGAACGTCTGCGAGGCCACGGCGGGATTCATCCGAAGCCTCGGGCTCCCGGGGCGTCTTCGCGATCTCGGAATTCCAAGAGCGGACCTCCCGTCGATGGCGGAAGAAGCCTTGGAAAGCAAATCGGTCCGAGCGAATCCGCGCCCGGTGACCGCCCGTGACGCATTGGACATCCTCGAAGCGGCCTGGTAGATCTATTCCCAGGAACGGCGGACGAACTCACGAGCCTCGTGCAGATCGGAGACGATCGGAGTCGACTTGGGAGCCGCATCTCCGGAGACGCCGCTCCTCCGCATGAGGACGGAGCCCATGCCGACGGAAGTCGGCCCCACCACATCCTCGAGATACGAATCTCCGATGTGCAGGATGTTCGCCGCGGGGAGACCAAGGTATCGAATCGCCCGTTGGAAGATCGACGTCGAGGGCTTGTACCGCTGCTCTTCCTCCGACGTCACGATGAACGTGAAAGCGAGCCCGTTGCGGTGGAGCGCGTCCAAGAGCACCATCGTGTCCATGTTCGAGACGATCGCCATCGCGACCTCCGCCTCGAGTTCTCGAAGGACCGAGCGCACTTCGGGATATGCCTTCGCAAGGCGGTACTCATCGAACGCCTGATCGATGCAGTCCTCCACATCGCCCTGGATGCCGAACCGCGCGAACATGTCGTGGAAGACCCTCCGGTGCACTTCGCGAAATGCGACGAAGGGATCGGCCGCGTACTGGGAATGGAGCGCCTTTCGCCAGAGGTCTTCGGCGACGCGATCGACCGGCTTCCCGCGATCGGCGAATAGTCCTCGGAGGACGCGGGGCATCGTGTCGGGACCGCCCTCGAGCAAGGCGCCGTATCCGTCCAGGCTGAGCCCGCGATATCCGCGGAGGTTTTTCGGCGTGACCACGACGCGGGTCCCGCCGCCGACCGCTGCCACGAATCGCCGCGAGCGCATCGACGATAAATAAAGAGTAACAGGGTCGACGCGAAATATTCCAGAGAGTGGCCCAAGGGCCAACGTTCAAGACCGCTCCCAGCCATGACCGAGGCGGAGAATCTTGATGGTCCAGACGGGGAGCATGCAGAAGTACACGAAAGGCAACCTCCTGCTGATCAACGACAAGCCGCTGAACTACGCGATGTCGAACATCTTCGAGATTGGGGCGACGTGGCCCAAGGCCTACGACCGGGTCGTGATCGGGAAGAACGGGCCCTACGTGCTCGCGTGCTTCCGGGCGGAGGGCGAGGACAAGACCTGGTGGTCGATGCCCCACGATGAGTACGTGGTCCTCGTCGAAGGCGAGATGACGATCGAGTACAAGGAGCCGCGAGAGGCGATCCCACCGGGCCCGCACAAGGCCGTCACCGGGACCGACATGGGCTCCATCGTCCTCCGGGACGGCAGCCTCGCGTCGCTCCCGGCCGGCGTCGCGTATCGGATGCGGGCGCCGAAGAAGTCGCTCGCGCTGCTGCAGACGAAGCACAGCGAGTGGCTCACGTACGCGTGGGAAGACATCTGCCTCACGGAGGCGTGAGCATGGTCACGGAGACGCAACACCTCGTCGAAGCGCTGAAGGCGAACGAACTGGGCTACAGGAGCTTCCGACTCGGAGGCTACACGTTCGAGCGGAACGCGTACTTCACGGTCATCCACTATCCGGGCGGCGAGTACCACATGCCGGTCGGGGAGTTCCTGCGGGCGGTCCAGCGGGACATCGGCTGGAACTTCTTCTACGGCATGGTGAAGTTCGACCAGGTCTTCGGGACGTTCAACCATTACGATAACGGCGTCGACATGTTCCTGGGGAAATACAACGACGCCTGGCAGAAGAGCGGCAAGGCGTACAGCGAGATGCTCCCCAACGAGAAGATCAGCGCGACGTTCAAGGCGATCCTAGAGGACTGGGTGCCCCCGGACTTCAATCCGTGGGCCGCGCCGCGGGAGACGGGGAGCCCATTCGGCCGCAAGCGCGGCGGTCCGCACCCCGCGATCTTCCGCAAACGTATCGTGACGAAGACGATGATCAAGGAACCGCGGACGGATGCGACGCATCCGGTGAACGAGGCGTTCAAGGGCCTCCAAGGCAAGGACGGCGAGATGAAGATCAAACCGGAGTACAAGGAACGGTTCGGCCTGCTGAACCTCTACGACTACCTCGCCCGCAATGACGTGACGTGGAACCCCGAGATCGTGTCCGCGGTCGAGTACAGCCTGTTCTGTCCGACAACGGAGGAGTACATCCTCCCGATCACGCACGGCAATGATCGCGTGGAGTGGTTCCTGCTCTTGAACGGCCAGATCTCGATGGAGATCCGAGACCGGGACACGGGCGTCCTGCGGGCGTACATGCACATGAAACCGGGGGACTGCTGCGCGATGCCCGCGGACATCTCGCACAATCTGTGGGCCCCCGAGCGGTCGATGCTGCTCGTCTGGGAGAACGGCAATCCCGAACTGCCGGAACTGATCCGGCTCGGGAAGACGCCCACGACGCCGCTCCAAGAATTCGGGCTGTCGTGACCGCACCCTCCCGGGCCCAGGATCGCCGATGCCCAGTTCCCTCGTGAATCGGTACGCCGTGTACGTCTCCCTCGTGAATCGCGGGAAGGTCCGCGAGCCGATCGCGCGGAATCCGAATCTCATGCTCGCGGTGGAGAGTTGTTTTTCGGCGTTCGAAGAAACGGGTCATAGCGCCTACGTGATCGAGGACCACCGACCGGCCCGCGCCTTCACGCTCGATCGCAAGGTGCTACTCTCGCTTCTCTACGTCAAGACGAACGACCGGGAACGATATTTCGAGATCCTCAATCGTCTCGATCGCTCGGGTGAGCAACGGGACATGGAAGCGATGCTCGCCCACGTGTCCCTCGAATGAGGCGGTCCTCGGGCAATTCCGAACGAAAGGGATTTGACCCTCGCGGCACCTTCGCGACCCACCGATGGTCCAGCCGTCCAAGTTCCAGAGCCTCCAGACGGAGATGGAGGGGCATCTGTTCGAACGCCACGAGGAGCTCGAAGGGCTGATCCTGGCCCTCCTGTCGCGGCAGCACCTTCTCCTCGTGGGTCCGAAGGGCGCGGCGAAGAGCATGATGATCCGCATGCTCGCGAGCGCCATCGAGGGCGCGAAATACTTCGAACGACTGATGACGCGCTTCACCCTCCCGGACGAATTGTTCGGCCCGGTGTCCATCTCGGCGCTGAAGAAGGACCGATTTTCGCGGCTCACCCGCGGCTACCTGCCGGAGGCCAACTTCGCGTTCCTCGACGAGATCTGGAAGGCGAACAGCTCGATCCTGAACAGTCTCCTCGCCTTGATTAACGAACGGCTCTTCTATAACGACGGCGAGATTCTGCAATGTCCGCTGGAGACCCTGATGGGCGCCTCCGCCGAACTTCCGCAAGAAGAGGCGCTGTCCGCCCTGTACGACCGTTTCCTCCTTCGGTACCAGGTGAAGTACATCGCGGAGGACGGCCACCTTCTGGAGATGATGACGGACGCCCGCGCTCTCGACCTGAAGACGCGACTCACCCTGGAGGAGATCCACGATGCCCGCGAGGCCGTGACCGCGGTCGAACTGGACCGTCCCCTCCTGGAATCCGTCGCGAAGATCCGCCGGCGCATCGGTGGGGAAGGCTTGTCCCTCTCCGACCGGCGGTACAAGGAGAGCCTGACGATCGTCCGCGCGAAGGCGTGGCTCCAGGGGCGGGCCTACGCCGTCGAGGACGACCTGGCCGTCCTCTCGAACATCCTGTGGGACGACCCGGCGAGCGAGCCGATGGTCCGCGGGTTCGTCCTCGACATCGCGAATCCGCAGGAGAAGCGGGCCCGGGAGATCGCGGACGCCCTCCAGGTCGCGCTGAAGAATCTGCAAGGCCTGGAGGAAGAGCGGGAACGGACGATGGCCGCGGTCGAGTTCCTCAGCAAGTTGCGGACGGCGAGGGCGGAACTGCAATCCTTCCGAGACCGCATGCAGCGGCGAAAGGCCGAGACCTCCCAAATCGATTTCCTGCTCGCGGAGACGGACCGCTACGAGGCCCAGGTGAAACGCGACTACCTGGAGAACGGATAGGCATGGCCGCGGTCTTCGGACCCTCTGGACCCACCTTGTCTCGCAGCGTCTTGGTGAACGACCCGTTCGATCGGGAGGCGTTCGAGGATGTGCTGCCGCGGGCTCCGGGCCTCCGCCTCCTCCTGGCGGCCTCGGCCAAACCCGAGACGTTCGACCTCGCGTTCGATTTGTTCTGTTCCTTCTACAAGTATTTCGTGAAGCTGCGGCCGGTCGAGCAGGTGGCCCCGGAATGCCGCGGTCACCGCGATCTCATGGGTCGCGCCCTCGGGTTGCGAGAACACGAGAAGCTCCGCGCATGGACCAGGCTGAAGTCCTCCGAGACCGCGCTGGCCACCGAGCTCGTCCTCGAGCTTCTCCTGAACACCGCCACCGTCGAGCCGGAAACGCCAAGCGATCGCTCGTCGGAGAACGAGGCTCCTCAGGGGCAAGCGACCGCAACGGATGCGTCGACCGAACGGCTCCGAGAGGTTCTTCGGGATGCGAGGGAAGATTTGGAGGGCGCCGTGGAGCTCGTCGCGGCTTGGTCGGCCGGACCGGGAGAGGAGACGCGCCTTCCCCCCGATATGAAACTGCAACTGATGCGAAATCTCGTCCGGAACCCGCGGCTCCGACGGATCGCCTTCCTGTTCGGCCGATACCGTCGGATGAGGCTGCGGGACCGAGAGCTGAAGGCACTTCTCGCGAGCGAGGAAGTCGTGGACTTCGTCCGGGGAGGCGACGTGGCACGCGCGCTGGCAGGAGAACTCTCGAATTTCGCGATGCGTGAGCGGGAGGACCTGTTCCACTCGAAGGTCGTCACGCATCAGCTCCTGATCTACGAACT
>VBMN01000089.1 GCA_005878385.1 Methanobacteriota archaeon | reverse complement strand
GAACCCGAGGCGGTCACGGCGACGTATCGGAACGGCGTCCTCGATGTGACCCTGCCTCGGAGACGGGGGCATCAGATTCGGATCAAGCGAGGTGAGTCATCTGACTGAGAAGATTCCGACCGTGCAGAAATCGGACGAGGCAGAGGATGTCGGCCGAGAAAGGGAGGAACTCCTGACGAAGATGAAATACCTGCAGGCAGAGTTCGAGAACTATCGGAAGCGGGCGGAACGCGACGCGGAGATTGTCGTCAAGTTCGCCCACGAGGCCCTCCTCGCCCGACTCTTGCCGGTCCTCGACGAGATGGACGCGGCGGTCGAGGCGCTGCAGGGGGAGGCCGGCAAGGGCGTCCGCATGGTCCGGGACAACCTGACGAAGGCGCTCCGCGAGGCCGGCCTGCAAGAGATTCCGGCCGTCGGCCTGCCCTTCGACCCATACCTGATGGACGCCGTCCAGCAGGTTTCCGAAAGAGATTCAAAGGACGGAATTGTAAAGGAGGTACTGCGGAAAGGATACCGGCTTCACGACCGGATCCTGCGACCCGCGCAAGTGATCGTCGTGAGAAACCAAGGTGATACCAATGGCTAAGATCATCGGAATCGACCTCGGAACCACCAACTCTGAGGCGGGCTACATGGAAGGGGGAACGCCCAAGATCGTCCCGAGCGCAGAAGGCAGCGCCTATGGCGGGAAGATGTTTCCGTCGGTCGTGGCCTTCACGAAAGACGGGATCCTCGTGGGGGAACCGGCGAAGCGCCAAGCGGTGCTGAACCCGGAAAAGACGATCATGCAGATCAAGCGGAAGATGGGGACGGACTACAAGGTCCGGATCGATCTCGGCGGGGGCACGTTCGACGTGACCCTGATGGAGATGGGCGAGGGCGTCTTCGAAGTCGTCTCCACGTCGGGCGACACGCAGCTCGGCGGGATGGACATGGATAACGCCTTGATCCAGTGGCTTGTGACGGAGTTCAAACGCGAGCACGGGGTCGATCTGTCCGGCGACCGACAGGCGATGCAGCGGCTCCGCGATGCCGCCGAGAAGGCGAAGATCGAGCTGTCCAGCACGGTCGAGACGACGCTCAACCTGCCGTTCATCACCCAGAAAGGCGGACAGCCACTCCATTTGGAGAAGAAGTTGACCCGCTCGAAGCTCGAGCAGCTGATTGAGCCGGTCCTCGAACGACTCGAGGGTCCGATCCGCCAGGCCTTCAAGGACGGCAAGTGGCAGTTCTCCGACGTGGGGCACGTGATCCTGGTCGGCGGGCCGACCCGCATGCCGGTCGTCCGGGAGCGGTTCGAGAAGATCCTGGGCCGACCCGCGGAGCGGGGCGTCGACCCGATGCAGTGCGTCGCGCTCGGGGCGGCGATCCAGGGAGCCGTCCTCAGCGGCGAGGTGAAGGACATCCTCCTTCTGGACGTGACGCCCTTGAGCCTCGGCGTGGAGACCCTCGGCGGCGTCTTCACGAAGCTCATCGAGCGAAACGCGACGATCCCGACCCGAAAGAGTGAGATCTTCACGACGGCGGCGGACAACCAGCCGAGCGTCGAGGTTCACGTCTTGCAGGGAGAACGGGCGATGGCGGCGGACAACGTGAGCCTGGGCCGCTTCTACCTGACGGGCATGCCTCCGGCCCCGCGGGGAGTGCCGAAGATTGAGGTGACCTTCGACATCGACGCGAACGGGATCCTCAGCGTCACGGCGAAGGACCAGGCGACCGGGAAGACCGAGAAGCTGACGATCATGGCCCCGCAGCGGATGGAGCACGGAAAGATCGACCAGGCGATCCGCGATGCGGAGACCCATGCCGAGGAAGACCGCCGTCGGCGGGAGCTCGTCGACCTCCGCAACGGAGCCGACCAGCTCGTGTATGCGACGGAGAAACTCCTCAAGGAGCACGGGTCGGCGATTTCCGAATCCACCCGCAAGTCCGTCGAGGAGAAACTCGAGGCCCTTCGAAAGGTCCTGACGACGGACGACGTCTCGCTCCTTCGGAACGCGATTGAGGAGCTGAACAAGGAGGCGCAGCGGATCGGCGTCGAGATGTACGGCAAGGGCGGACCGGCGGAGGCGCCTCCTCCGGGTTCCGGCGACTCGGGCGGCTCACCGGACCCGGGCGTCGTGGACGCGGACTTCGAGGACGTCGACAAGAAGTGACCGGGGTCTCCGGTCGGGCGAGCGCGGTATGGCCGAGGCAGACTACTACGGCGTCCTTGGCGTCCCTCGCGGGGCGTCGAAGGACGAGATCAAGCGCGCCTATCGTCGGCTCGCCAAGAAATACCATCCGGACCTGAACAAGGACAATCCGAAGGTCGCGGAGGAGAAGTTCAAGCAGCTCTCCGAGGCGTACGAAGTCCTCGCGGACGATGAGAAGCGGAAGATCTATGATCAATTCGGGGCGGACGGCCTCAAGCAACAAGTGTGGGGCGGCCAGGGCTTCGATTGGTCTCGGTTCACCCACGCCGACGACGTCGAGGACATCTTCGGGGCGGATTTCCTTCAATCGGTCTTCGGCCGCTCCGGCGGTCTCGGTGGCACCCTGTTCGAGGATTTCTTCGGAGGCGGGACGGTCGGACGAAGGCGTGGACCGGCTCCGGGTCGGGACGCCCGCGTGGACCTCGAGGTCGCACTCGAAGACGTTGCTCGCGGGGGGCGCAAAGAGGTCACCGTCCAGTATCCGATGACCTGTCCCGCGTGCCGGGGGACGGGGGCGGAGGGGGAGCGTCTTGTCACGTGCCCGACGTGCGGCGGTCGGGGTCAGATGAGTTCCTCCCAGCGCCAAGGCTACAGTCAGTTCATCACGATCACGACGTGCCCGAAATGCAATGGCCGAGGTCAGTGGCCGGAACGCCCTTGCCGGCGGTGCTCCGGTCAAGGTCGGATCGAGGAAAAGCGGACGATCGCGGTCGAGATACCGGAAGGCGTCCCGGATGGCGTCCAGCTTCGGATTCCGGGTCGTGGCCTCGCGGGGGACGCGGGCGCACCACCCGGGGATCTCTACGTCGCCATCCATGTCCGCCCGCACCATCGATTCGCCCGCGACGGGGACGACCTGGTCTTCGAGCTGCCGATCTCCTTCGCCGATGCCGCGCTCGGCACCGAGGTCGAGGTGCCCACGATGGACGGTGCGAGCCGACTCCGGATTCCCGCCGGAGTCCAGACGCACACGACTCTGCGCCTTCGCGGCAAAGGGCTCCCGCGGTTCCAGGGACACGGGCGCGGAGATCAACTCGTGCGAGTGACCGTGATGACCCCGACCCGGTTATCTTCCGAAGAACGCCGGCTCCTCGAGCAGCTCCGGCAGCTTCGCGGTGACGAAGGCAGCCCTCGGGGCCCCTTTGATCGGTTCCGCTCGCCTTAAGGCGACGGGATTCCCGCCAGATAGGACACCAATTTGATCATGCCGTAGAAGGCCACGAGGGCCCCCACGACGGTGACAATGGCCAGTGCATCCCGCAGGAGCAGACCTTTGGCGTCCAGTTCCGACCCGACCTGATTCCCAGCGACCTGATCTTGCAGGATATGAATCTCCTCTCGGTCACGATGCGGGAGGTCGGTATGAATCGGTTCCGGCTCGGTAATCAGAGGTGTGAATCATTTCTGGTAATGCCGGGATCGGCCAAGCATTATCAGGGCGCCTCGGGTTTCCGTCGACGGCCATGCGGAAGGTCCTCGGCCTCCTCACGGAGGATTTTCGTCTCTACCACGATCTCGTCGCATCTCTGAAGGCGCGCGACCTCCCCTTCGTGAGCCTCTCATTCTCACGGCGGATTCCAGACACGGTCGGTGCGGTCCTGACCTCGCCCGCCGAGGCGGGCCGGGTTCGGCATCGACACGCCGTCGCGGTCGACGACATCGACTCCTCGATCGCGAAGGCCATACAGATCGTCAAGGGGAAATCGTCCTGGACCGAGCTGCTGATCGGCATCGATCCAGGTCGCGAACCGGGCGTCGCAATCCTCGGGGACGGTGATGTCATCGACACGCGAGTCGCGGGGAGCCCCGAGGCGGTGGCGTTCCATGTGCGTCAAGCGATTCGGACCTTCCCGGCGAACGATGCGCGAGTCCGAATCGGCCACGGCGATCCGACAAATCGCAACCGGATTCTCAATGCCGTCGCGCGGGACCGGATTCGCGTCGAGATTGTTGACGAAGCAGGGACGACACGGCGCACGCCACAACCCGACGTCGATGCGGCCATCGCAATCGCTCGAACACCCGGCCGCCGGGTCGAGCCTCCGTTCGAGGTCCGGCCGACTCCCGGTGAGGTGCGGGAAATCCAGCGGCGGTCTCGCATTGACAGCGGCGGCCTTGTCACGATCTCAACGGACCTTGCTGGAGCCGTCGCCCGCGGGGATCTGTCAATCGACGAAGCGATCGCGCGCGCCCGACGCGCTGAGAGGCGATCAAAGCGCTAGCTCGTAGCGCGTCTCGAGTTCTTTGCGGCGTTTGAAGTACATCTCCTCCGCAATCTCGCCGGCTGCGAGTTTCGCCTCGAGCGACTCGAGTTCGCGTGCGAAGTCGGACTTGAAGCCGACCGTGTATTCCTTCACGACGCGCTCCAAGAGATCGACGAGGTCTTTACCGCGCTGTGTGACCTGGTAGACGATTCGTGGTCGTCCATTCGGCGGAAAGATCGCCGCCCGATCCACGAGGCCCCATTGAAACAGCTCCGCAAGCTGCTTGTCGACGGAGGTCCGTCGGATCTTGAGTTTTTTCGCCAGGTCCTCCGGATGATCGAAGCCTTGCGGAAGCAACCGCAAGATCTGGCGTCGTGTCTCCGAGGCCGCGACGCGAATCAGTTCCAGAAGCTCTGGCATCCCGGTCGGCGAGTCGTTTCGGCGTACTTCAAAGTTCTTCCCCCTCACATCGTTCGACATCTCCCGGCCGGGAGAGGATGTCGGGACTGTGGCGGAGGATGTCATTAATATCCGCGAGGCTTGTATAAATGCAAAAGTCCCCATCGACTCGTCATGTTCGGGAACAAGAACGCTGGGCCTCGCGAGACATTACTTCGCCTCGGGCTGGACCCGCGCAACGCAAAGCCGAAGAGCGCGCAAGCACAAGTCGCGATCCCCGTTTCGTCAAAGGGCTTCGGGATGTTCGACCAAAGGGAAACGTATTTCGCGGTCGGGAGCCCTATCCGGTGGAAGCTATGAAACGGAAGGACATCTTGCGCAAACTCGAGGAGCGGCTCGCACGTGGCGAGATCAACGAAAAGACCTATCTCGAGATCAAAGGCCGCTACGAGTCGGAACCGGAAGAGCCCGAGGAATTGGGCGAGGCCGACCTACCGAACGCGGATCTCGGCACCACGATCGGGAACGTGGTCGCTCAAGCCACGGCGGAGGCGTCCCGAGCCGCGGGCGACGCAGTCCGCGCGGTCGGTGAAGCGATGCGCGCGATGGACTTTTCCGGCATCGGCACCAAGCTCAGCGACGAGACGATCAAGATCGTCGGCAGCGGCGTCGTGAGTGGCAACCCAGTGCGGACCGTCGAGTTCGTTGCCGCGGGTGGCGCGAAAGTCCAAGGTTCGCTCGAGGCGGAGGTCGCCCGGATTTCTGGGTCCTGCGTTTTCGAGGGAGATGTCCACGTTGAGGAATTTCATTGTTCGGGGTCGGCCCGCATCGCGGGCAAGCTCACCGCGGAAGACGTCGAGTCGAGCGGTTCTCTGCAGGTCGAGGGGGACATCGAGGCGGAGGACATTTCGGTCAGTGGCGCACTTCAAGTGAAGGGGTCCGTATCCGTGGAGGACTTCCATTCGAGCGGATCGGTCCGTGTCGACGGCCCCGTCAAGGCGGAAGACTTCCATTCGAGCGGGTTGGTCCGGATCGACGGCGGGCTGAAAGCGGAGGATGTGATGATCGACCTCGGTGGGAACTCGCGGATTACGACGATCGAAGCGGAAGACATCCGGGTGAAGGCCACCGGAGGTTTTTTCCGGGTCCGCGGCGACTTGTCCGCGGATCGAATTGAAGGAACGGATCTCGAACTCGAGGCGACGACCGCGGCCTTCGTGAAAGGCGAGGAAGTGACGATCGGTCCTCATTGCAAGATCGACGTCGTCGAAGCGCGCGAGCTGAGGGTCCATCAGTCCAGCGAAGTCCGGGAGCGCAGGACCCCTTCCTGAGCGTCTCACAACTTGGTACCGATTATCGTCCCGGAACCTTGATATAAGCCGGGGGAGTTCGAAGCATTGTGCCTGATCGGATTGTCCTCAAAGTGGCCGAGGCACCTCAATCGGACGTGGGTCTAGGCCGCGCCCGGGTCGATACGAAGACGCGCGTGGCGCTCGGCGTGGACGTCGGCGAGATCATCCAGATTATCGGGAAGAAGTCCACCGCGGCGAAGCTGTTCCGCGTGATGCAAGAAGACGAAGGAAAGGGCATCATCCGGATCGACGGGCTCGTCCGGCGGAATGTCGGAGTAAGCCTCGGCGACAAGATCGAAGTGCGAAAGGCCGAGGTCCTGCCCGCGGAGCGGATCACCATCGCGCCCATCATCAGCGAAGGGCACAAGATCTCCTTCGGTCAGGGCATTGAAAACTTCGTGAAGCGCGGTCTGCTCAAGCGCCCTCTGAACAAGGGCGATGTGGTCATCGTTCCGGGCATCGCCTTGATGGGTGGAGCGCTCCCCTTCATGGTGATCAGTACCGCCCCGAAGGGAGTCGTCCAGATCCAAGATGACACGATCATCGAGATGAAAGAGGAACCCGTCCGCGAGGGCGAGGTCCTCACGCCGACCGTGACGTACGAAGACATCGGCGGGCTCAAGGAGGAACTCATGAAGGTCCGCGAGATGATCGAGCTTCCTCTCAAGCATGCGGAACTGTTCGAACGCCTCGGCATCGACCCGCCGAAGGGCGTGCTCTTGTACGGCCCGCCGGGGACAGGCAAGACGTTGATCGCGAAGGCCGTCGCGAACGAGGCGGGCGCGAACTTCTATTCGATCCAAGGCCCGGAAATCATGTCCAAGTACTACGGCCAGAGTGAAGAACGGCTTCGCGAGAAGTTCGAAGAGGCGCAGAAGAATGCGCCCAGCGTCCTGTTCATCGATGAACTCGACTCGATTGCACCGAAGAGGGAAGAGGTGACGGGCGAGGTCGAGCGACGCGTGGTCGCGCAACTCCTCACGCTGATGGACGGCCTCTCGGGCCGTGGCCAGGTCATTGTGATCGGGGCGACGAACCGCGACGAGGCGATCGATCCGGCCCTGCGCCGGCCCGGACGTTTCGATCGCGAGATCGAAATCGGTGTGCCCGACCGCATGGGGCGCAAGGAAGTCCTCCAGATTCACACGCGTGGGATGCCGATCGAAGGTGCCGAGGAGGAGCGGGACAGTCTCTTGTCCGAACTGGCGGACGTCTCCCACGGTTTTGTCGGCGCGGATTTGGCGGCTCTGGCACGCGAAGCCGCGATGAAGGCCCTCCGGCGTTATCTTCCTGACATCGACTTGGACAAGCCGATTCCCGCGGAGACGCTCGAGAAGATGCGCGTCACCGCCGACGACTTCAAGCAGGCACTGAAGGAGGTTGAACCGAGCGCGATGCGCGAGGTCCTCGTGGAGGTGCCACGGGTGAATTGGGCCGACGTGGGGGGCCTCGAAGACGTGAAGATGAAACTCCGGGAAGCCGTCGAGATGCCCTTGAAGGACCCAGAGGCGTTCAAGCGAATGGGCATACGCCCGCCGCGCGGAATCCTACTGTATGGCCCGCCGGGGTCCGGCAAGACGCTGCTGGCGAAGGCCGTCGCCACGGAGTCCGAGGCGAACTTCATTTCCATCAAGGGCCCCGAGGTCATGTCGAAATGGGTCGGGGAGTCTGAGAAGGCGGTGCGGATGATTTTCAAGAAGGCGAAGCAAGTTGCGCCCTGCATCGTCTTCTTGGACGAACTGGACGCCGTGGCGCATGTCCGCGGGTTCGATACGGACAGCGGGGTCAGCGAACGGGTCGTGAACCAGCTCCTGACCTCGATGGATGGACTCGAGACACTCGAAGGGGTCTGTGTCATCGGCGCGACGAACCGACCGGACCGACTCGATCCCGCGATGCTCCGGACGGGCAGGTTCGATCGCATCTTGCTTGTCCCGACGCCGAACAAGGACGCCCGCCTGGCGATCCTCAAGGTGCACACGAAGACGATGCCCCTCGAAGGCGTGGACCTGGAAGAGCTCGCGGTGGACCTCGATGGCTATTCCGGCGCGGACATCGAGGGCCTATGTCGCGAGTCTGCGATGATCGCCCTTCGGGAGACGAAGCACGCGAAGAAGGTCACGATGGTCCACTTCCAGGAAGCGATCAAGGTCGTCCGGCCGAGTATCGACGCGGACACGATCAAGTTCTACGAGGAATTCGACAAGAAGTTCAAGAAGGGAGTCGAGCGCGGCCGGCGTGAAGAGAACATCCTCTATCGCTGATCTCCGACGCCCGCGGACGACCCTTTTTATCCACCTCCCTCGTTGCGGAGACGGATGGCTCCCGCAACACGCTTGCGCACGAAGCTCCAGATGTTGCTCCAAATCGAGTCGTCGGGCTTTGCCCTCGGCCTTGCGATTCTGTTTGTCCTCGTATCACTCGCCCTTCCGTTTTGGTCCATTAGCCGGACCTCGGGCGCGGTTCAGGACATCCAGTCGTTCAGCTGGGTCTCCCTCACAACGGAACAGTACACGCGCGGTGCTTGGAGCGTGACCACGATCGTCCCATACAGCTTCCCGAGTTTCCCGTACCCCGACACCGCCGGGGTCGCGGGGAATGTCTACGTGCTCACGATCGTCCTCCTGGTCGTCCTTGCCATGGTCCTCGCCCTCTTTCGTTTCGAGTTTTCCCGCAAGATGCCGACGATGAATCTGCTGATCCTGAGCCTCGTCGTCCTCGGGGTCGCACTCTTCGCGCTCTTCTATCCGATCGTCGC
>VBMN01000079.1 GCA_005878385.1 Methanobacteriota archaeon | reverse complement strand
CGGATTGGGTGGACCAGGAATGCGTTGTCGATGGGAACTTGATCACGTCGCGTTTCCCAGACGACCTCCCGGCCTTCTGCCACGCGATTGTGGCCGCACTGACGAAGTGACGAAACAGACGTCTGGGTTTGGCGCCGTGATGTCCGCCTGGTGGACGCCGATGGACGGGCCCGGAAGAAAGGCTTAAACCGCATCGGAGGTTAGGCGCGGTCGCTGGGCTCGTGGTCTAGTGGTTATGACATCGCCTTGACATGGCGAAGGTCACCGGTTCGAATCCGGTCGAGCCCATCCTCCTTCGCCTCGATCGGAAGCCAGGCCACCTCATCGATGTCCACGGTTCTCGGCTTCAGGGCGCTAGTTCGCCTTCGCTGGGACGAGGACCTCGGTCACTTGCCAGGAGAGTTCGGCGCGTGATCGCGGTCCCGCTCCTTCCCGGCGGCGACGCACGGCGGCAATGATGAATGTCGCGGCTCCGAATTCCGCCTCGTCGAGGATTTTTACCTGTGTGGGAAGGAACCGGAAGAGGTCGTACGAACGCAAGCGTGCCGCCTGACGTCGTTCAGCGGGGTGCGTTGCTTTGAGCCATCGACCGAATGCAGGGAACCGGCTTCCGTAGATACGCTCCGCGCGATCCGCCTGACGGCCCTGGGTCCGGTGGCCCTTCCCGAACAGTTGAATTCCTCGCCCTGGAGCATCCCAGTTCTGGGATGAGTCGAAGATCGTCATGGCCATCGACGGGTTCGCCTGGAGATTGCGACAGTGAAGCGATTCGGGGTCCGACAGGAAATACAACTCCACGCCCGGCGAGTAGGCAAAGAATGCGGTGTTGATGTGCGCGTGGTTCCCGCGGGCCACCGTCGCGATCGAACAGAGTCGATTGCCCGCGAGGACTCGGAAGACGCTCGCGCGGATTCGCCGCTCCGAGATGCGCGTCTGCCTCCGCTGGACCACCATTCGTTTCGCCATCGGTGCGCGGCATAAAGGGCTTCCGACTTCATCCCGGACGGAAAGCTCTTAGCGCGGATTCGTGTTTTCTCCGATGCGGGCCTTCGGGACCGCGTGGCAAGGGATGACTTGGCGAGTGCGGCCATCCGTGTGCAAGGCCTGAAGAAGCGCTACGCCGCCTTCCGCAAACCCTTGGATGCCCTTCTCGGGGTCGACCTCGAGATTGCCCGCGGCGACGCGTTCGGGTTCCTCGGTCCAAACGGTGCGGGCAAGACCACGACGATCCGGATCCTCGCGACGATCCTCTCGCCGACGGCCGGGAGCGCGGAAGTCGGAGGACACGACATCCGGGAGGACCCGATGGCCGTCCGCTCCCTGATCGGCTACATGCCAGAGAATGCGGGCGGATATCCGCTGATGACGGGGCAGGACAACCTCCTATATTGGGCGAGGCTGCAAGACATCACGGGATCCGGCGCCCGCGAGCGCGCCAAGTCCCTCCTCGCGACGGTCGGTCTTGAAGAGGCGGCCGGGCAGAAGGTGAAAACGTACTCGCACGGCATGAAGAAGCGTCTGCTCATGGCGAGCGCCCTCATCCACGATCCGGACATCCTCCTGCTCGACGAGCCCGCGGGAGGGCTCGATCCGCAAGGGATTCGATTTTTCCGGGACCTGATCCACGGCCTTCGGCAGAAGGGGAAGACGGTCTTTCTGTCGTCCCACATCCTGTCCGAGGTCGAACAGACCTGCAGCACGATCGGGATTATTCAGAAAGGCCGCATGGTCGCGGTGGACCGCGTCGAAGCGATCCGGCAGCGGGTCGGGGCGGTCGCGCCCGCCCGCGTGGAGGTCGACTGCGACCCGCCCTCCGCGTCGACCGTGCAGCTGCTCCGGCAGATCCCGAAAGTGCGCATGGTGTGGTCGACGCCCGCCGGCATCCTGGTCGAGGCGGAACCGGGCGCCGACGTCGCCGACGAGATCACCCGCGTCCTCGTGACGGACCACGTTCGAATCCGGGCGATTCGCCCGTTCGAACCGACGCTCGAGGACGCCTTCCTGTCGCTTCTCGGGGGCGCCCCCTCGTGATGGCGAATCCGTTCGTGGGCATGGGAAGGATCGCGTGGATGGAGGTCCGGTCGCACCTGCGGAGCCCGCGGCTCATCATCCTCGCGGCCCTGTTCGCCCTCGCCGTCCTCGGGGCCGCATACGGACTTTCACAGCCCCAGCCGGGCGTGTTTCAGAATCGCCCCCAGGTGTTCGCCCATCCCGCGATCGTGAACGTGAGTGGCGTGTCCCATTACTGGGCCATCGGCTGGTTCGCTGACCAATACGGGGTACCGGTCGGCGGTCAAGAGCTCGGGTTCTATTCGCTCGAATACAACATTTCGGGGGTCACCGAGCATTTACTGAACTCCAGCACGACAAGTGCGGCCGGGTTCGCCTCCTTCGAACTCGGGACGGGTCTTCCCCAGAGCAACGCCTCTTTCCAGATCCGGCCAACGCAGACGGCCGGTCCGGGACCCGGGGGTGTCTATTTTGGTCGCGATTTGGTGAACCAGACCTTCACTCTTGTCCAGGGGCAATCTGGATTCTCCACGCCGACTTCGTCGCAGGACCTCTTCTACCTGCACGTGCTGGCTCTCGACGGAATCCCCGCCACTGGGGCGGACGTCTATCTGAACGACACCCTCCTTGGCCATCCGGATGCGAACGGATACTTCCGGATCGACGTCACGCCGGGCGAGCACACGGTGCGGCTCGCGTTCCGCGGGCAAAATCAGACCTTCCCGGTTCGCGGATTCGAATCCAGCGGTCCCATCTTCTCGAGTGGCGCGGATGCCGTCCTCGTGTTCTTGTCGATCAGCTTGATGCCACTGCTCCTGCCCATCGTCGCGATCGCGGTCTCGTTCGACGCAATCGCCCGCGAACGGGTCCAGGGGTCGCTCGAACTCTTGTTGTCCCGCCGGGTTCGCCGCGAGGGGATTCTCGTCGGAAAGTTCCTCGGAGCGTTCCTGTCGATCACACTGCCGGTCATCGTGGTTCTCTTCGCCGGCCTCGGCGTCGTGACACTGGCCTCCGGACGCGCTCCCGCGCTCTCCCTGGCCGTCGCGTTCATGCTCGCGAGCCTGTTCCTCGTCGCGATCTATGTGCTCCTGATGCTCATCTTCTCCACCCTCGCGAAAAGTGTGGGGACCGCGGTCGTGTTCGGCGTCGTCGTGTGGCTCGTATTCAACGTGCTCTTCAACTTCCTGGCATTCCTCCTTCTTTTTTCGAGCGGGCGAAATCCCACGTCACGGTCCTTCTACGAGACACTTTCCCTTCTCTATTTGTTCGACCCGAATACGTTGTTTCAGATGCTCATCTCTCTCGCCCTCCCCTCCACGGGATCGACGTTCTTTGTCATCCCGTCGAGCGGGTTCCTGGGACCGGCTCCGGTGATCGCCGCCGGCGTGATCTGGATCGTCGTCCTCTTCCTTGCCGCGATCGTACTGTTCGCCCGGAAGTCCGAGGTCTGACAGGCTTCTCCGAGTGGCCTGGATGCCGTAAGACCTGTCCCGTCAAGCTCCCCGTCGGAAGGCCATCCTCCACCGCGAGCCGTCCGTTCACGAGGACCCAGTCGATTCCTTCCGGGAAATCGTGCGGATAGTTTTCGAACGGGTATGTGTGCGGCCACAGGTTCGTGGCACGGTCCCGGACCCGGGGCAGATCGAACACGACGAGGTCCGCGGCGAATCCCGGTCGGACCAAACCGCGATCGCTGAGGCCCAGACGTGCCGCCGGCATCCCTGTCATTTTGTAAACGGCGTTTTCGAGCGTGAGGACGGGTTCTTCGACCACGAAACGTTGGAGGATTCCCGGGAACTCGCCGAAAGTACAGGGCTGGTAGGGTGCGGTCGGCGAGGTTCGCTCCTCTTTGGGAGCCACCCAGCCATCCGAACAGATCATGACGAGCGGGTGGCGTAACGTGGCCTTGATTTCCTCCAGGTCCATGTAGTCGAAGAGGCCGACAGCTCGATTCTGATCTTCCACGATCAGGTCGAAGTACACGGACCACGGATCTATGCCGCGGTGCGATGCGAGTGCGGCAATCGTGAGTCCCTCCTTCGACGGATCGCCGGGTGACCGAAGGATCCAGATTCGATCGAAGCGTTCGTGAACAAGCAAGCCGACATACCCCGCCCCCGGATTCCGATCGGCCATGATTTCCGCTTTCAGTTCTTGCCGTTTCTCTGGATCCTGGAGGATGGCGAGGAGCTCGTTCGTGCTGAGTTTCTGCGACCACTGCGGGAGGGCGTGGCTCAGAGGCGGACCGAAATCCGTGTGTGCGTCGTTGTCGGCGAGGACGTCCACACCGCGCGCTCGCGCGGATTCCCACAGTTTCTGGATCTCGGGCCCCTTCCCCAGGCCCCCATATTTCGGATTATTGTGGCTGATCTGGACCCGACATCCGGTCTGCTCGCCGATGGCGATGCACTCCTTCACCGCGTCCACGATCGTCTCGCGCTCCCCGCGGATGTGACTCGCGTAGAATCCGCCATGGCGGACGACGCCACCTGCTAGGGCAACGATTTCGTCCGTGGCGGCGAAGCAGCCCGGGGGGTACACGAGCCCTGTGCTCATTCCGAACGCTCCGGATCGCATCGCCTCATCCACGTGACCCTTCATCGAGTCCAGCTCGGCCCCGGTGGGAGGTCGTTCCTCGAATCCCATCACGGCCAAACGAATCGCCCCGTGGCCGACGAGGCCGGCGATGTTGATTCCCACGCCCTGTTGCTCCATGAAGCGGAGGTACTCCCCGTATGTGGACCATTTCCAGTCCCGTGCATTCGAATAGTATTCGAACCGATGCATCGCGAGTTCGCGGTATTCGTCGCTAACTGGAGCGGGCGAATCACCACAATTTCCGATCACGTGCGTCGTCACGCCCTGTCGCACCGCGCATTCCGCCGTCGGTTCGACGAGAATTCCCACGTCGCTGTGCGTGTGGATGTCGATGAAACCCGGCGCGACATACTTGCCATCCGCATCGATGGTTCGTTCGGTTTCGGAATCCCGGATACGACCAACGCTCGCCACCACGGTACCGCGAATTCCGACATCTGCGACTCGTGCGGTCGCTCCCGTTCCATCTAGGACCCGACCGTTTCGAATGAGGATGTCGAAAGGCATCCGAGCCGAAAGGACGAGAACTCCCTTAACAACATGTGGGCCTCCTCCGGGAAGGATTCTGCATCGTTCACATGTTTTGTTGACCACGAACCGTTTATAGTATGCGAGCGTTCGAGCCCGCACATTAAGATATCATGCACACATGGGAGGAAGAACTCCAGGCGTATCGTCGTCGGACGAAGAAGTCCGAGCGGGCCTGGCAAGCCGCGAAACGACGCATTCCTTTCGGTGTGAACAGCAACTACCGGCTCGTCGATCCGTATCCCTTGTACGTCCGCAAGGCCAAGGGCTCGAAGATCTGGGACGTCGACGGGAACGAGTACGTGGACTTCAACATGGCTTTCGGTGCGCTCGTCGCGGGCCACAGCCATCCGGTCCTCGCGAAGGCGATGCGGGAGCGCGTGTCGAACGGCACCATCTTCGGATACGAATCGGTCGATGCGGGTCGGCTCGCGGAGCACATCTGCCACCGTTTCCACGTGGACCGTTTGAAGTTCTCGATGACGGGTCTTGACGCGACCCTGTTCGCGGTCCGCCTCGCACGGGCGGTGACCGGCCGCCGGAGGATCCTCAAGTTCGAGGGATGTTACCACGGATCCCACGACGCCCTGATGGTCTCGATTAAGCCGCGGAAGGAGGTGTCGGGGGACCCGAAGCATCCGAACGTCGTGCTGTCGTCGAAAGGCCTTCTCAAGGAACTGGTCGAGACCGCGATCGTGGCTCCCTTCAACGACATCGATGCCACGGAGTCCCTCGCGCTGGTCCATCGGGACGATGTGGCCGGGATCATCCTTGAACCCGTGCCGATGAACATGGGTTACGTGCAACCGGAACCCGGCTTCCTGGAGGGCTTGCGTGCCGTCGCGGACGAGATCGGTGCGATCCTGATCTTCGACGAAGTGAAGACGTGCGGCAAGTGGTACAGCGGAGCGGAGGAAGCGTTCCACGTGACGCCAGATCTGAAGGTCCTTGGCAAGGCGATTGGAGGCGGGTTCCCCCTAGCCGCCGTCGGCGGCAAGTCCTCCATCTTGGAGCAGGTGGTCCCGGGCCAGATCTCGCACGCCGGGACGTTCAATGCGAATCCGCTCAGCATTTCGGCGGGGCTCGTGACCCTGACGAAGATCCTAACCCGCCCGGGCGTGCGGCACGCGCAGGGGATTGGCAACGAGCTGGCGAAAGGCTACGCGGATGTGATCGCGGACCATCGCCTCCCGATGAAAGTCCAGTCCGGGGGAATCAGCGGGACGGTCCACTTCGCGCGCGACATTGTCCGGGATTGGCGGTCCTTCGAGGAGGTCGATGTGGGCCGATGGTGGGGCTACTACACGGCGATGCTGAATCGGGGCGTGATCCCGATGGCGACGGGCGCCGATGAACAATGGACGACCTCGGTCGCCCACACCCACGCCGACGTCGCGCGACACCTCAACGCCTTCGAAGAGGTCGCGGAGAGCATGAAGCAGAAGCAGGCCGCGATGTCGATCGTGGAAGCGATCTGAGGGCGATGGCGTGCCGCGCCGCAAGTACGGTCGGATGATCAAACCGCTTCCGGTGATGAAGCCGGAGAAGTGCCGGTTCTGCAAAGCCGGGAGGCCCTGCCCGATCCATAAGAAAGAGGGCTCACCGCCGCCGCACTGAATCTCTCGAGAGCGAAGTTACCGCTGGGTTCTCGACGTCGACTCCACAGTGGCTGTTCAAGCGATCGGCTGCCAGACGACGAATTCGTTGTCGTCCGGATCGTAGAACGTTCCCATGAAGACGTTCAAGGCGTCTCGCTTGGACGGCTCCTCTCCGATTCGAACGCCGCGCTCTTTCAAAGTCTCGAACGTGCGGTCGATGTTGTCCGTCTGGAAGATGAGACCGGTCACCCCTCCGATCCCGCGGCCCGTGTCGCCTTCCCAAGGCACGTGCGCCCCGAACGTGATTCCGCCGGCGTCATACACGGAGAGTTTCAACGCTTCGTTCTTGTCGACGAGTTTGAAGCCCAACGTCTCCGAGTAGAACTTCCTCGCCCGATCATGGTCCGACACGTGCACGGTGCTCATCAAGAATTTTCCCGTTACTGGCTCTGCCATCTTCCTCTCTCCATTCCCCCAAGTAACTGAGATGCGTTTAACCGTTTGGGGCTCTCGCAGGGGATCGATTCAGGCATTCGGCTTCTCCGCGATGACCAAACAAGCCGCCCAATTGAGCCGCTCGTAGTGCACGATGCGCAGGCGCGCACCCTCCATGAATCGACGATAGTCGCCGGGACGATAGACCCTCACGAAGGGGGCGAGCAGCTGGGTCGCGGGCGAGAGGATGAGGACGCGACCTCCAGGTCGGAGCAGATCCGCTACGATCTTGGTACCCTCGTACGGACTCGGCAGATAGTAGAAAGAGCCCGCGAACACGAGTGTGTCGAAGGTCTCCGCCCGGAACGGCGGGTGCATCAGGTCCGCGCGAATCAGGTGGCCCCGGTATCGAGCGCGCTTCAGCATTTCGCGGGAGAGATCCATTCCCACCGAAGTGGCCAAGTTTCCTGTCGTGTAACCGGTCCCCACGCCCACATCGAGGACCCGCATGCCCTGAATCTCGGATCGGACGCGCTCCAACCATGGTCGCTTGTAGATTTGTGCGTTGATGCGGTCGTACCAGGGAGCGATTCGGTCGAAGAACCGGGTCGTCTTCGCGGCGCCTTGCACGACGGGCACAGTCCGTCCGGAATGCTCGCGTCGATTTGAAGCCGCGGGCGAACTCGACGAAGACTATATCGACGGCGGGTCGATGGCGAAGGGAGTCAGGATGGCGAAGACCTCCGCGAAACCTCCGAACTTTCGGATTCGGACGAAGGCGTCGAAGGCGTATGCCGATCGTGCGAGGAGATGGATCCCCGGCGGCGTCACGGCGAACGTGAAGTACTTCGATCCGTACCCGATCGCGATGAAGACCGCGAAGGGCTCTCGCCTATGGGACCTCGACGGGAACGAATACGTCGACTATTGTCTCTCCTTCGGGCCGCTGATCCTCGGCCATGGACATCCGCGCGTGATGAAGGCGATCCGGGACAGCCTCCTCTCGGCGGGGACGACGATGTTCGGGACGCCGCATGAGCTCGAGGCGGCCTACGCCGAGTATCTGCTGCGGATCTTCCGGCCGGACGGCAAGCTTCGCTTTACCGTGTCCGGCACGGAGGCGACCATCCATGCGGTCCGAATCGCGCGGGCCTATCGGAAGCGTCCAATGATCGCGAAATTCCAAGGTCACTACCATGGAGGGATCGATGAGTTCCTGGTCTCCCACGCTCCTTCCGAGGAGGAGGCCGCGAAGCTTGTTCCCGCTTCAGGGTCTCTTGGGACTCCGGAGCACGTCCTGAAGGACACTCTCGTCTTGCCCTTCAACGATCTTCCCGCGGTCGAATCGCGGATTCGGGCCCACGCGGAACGGCTCTCCTGTGTCATCGTGGAACCGGTCGAGCGATCCTTCATCGAGCCTGACCCCGAGTTTCTGAAGGGCCTTCGTGAGATCACCACGGAGCACGACATCCCGTTGATCTTCGACGAGGTGATGAGTGGATTCCGGACGGGCCTCGGAGGAGCGCAGCATACGTATAGAGTGACGCCGGACCTCACGTGTCTGGGCAAAGTCATCGGGGGTGGACTCCCGTGCGGCGCCTTCCTTGGACGCGAAGACATCCTCGACCTGGCCGATCCGTCCGCAGACCGGTTCTTTCACAGCAGCACCTTCGCGGGATATCCCACAGCGATGGCGGCGGGCCTCGCTACTTTGGAGGAATTGCGCCGCGACGGAGTGATGGCTAAGCTCCTGGCGACGAGCCGCCACACGATGTTGGAAATCGAAAAGAGGATTCGCGAGGCACAAGTCATGGCGAAGGTCCTTGGATGCGGCTCTGTCTTTTCGATCCTGTTCACTGAAGCGCCGATCCGAAACTACCGCGACACATTGGGGGCCAACCAGGAGAGTCGACGGAAACTCGATTTCGCCCTCCTGGAGCGGGGGGTTTTTGTGAAGCCAGAGAAGCCCTTCTATCTCTCGACGGCTCACGACGTCGAGGCTGTCGCACACACCTTCGCGGCGTTCGACGAAATCCTACCGACCCTGGTTTGATCAAGCGACCGCGGACAGGCCCATGATCTTGCGGGCCTCGTCGGGTGTCGCGACCTCTCTCTGCAGGTCTTCAGCGAGGTGCCGGGCCCTCGCGACCAGTTCCTCATTTCGGGCGAGGACTCCCTTCTTCAGATAGAGGTTGTCCTCCAGTCCGACCCGCACATGTCCGCCCAGGAGGATGGCCATCGTCGTCATGGGGAGCTGCATCCGCGACATCCCCGCGACCACGTAGGTCGCGGTCGGAGGGAGTTGGTTTCGCAGGTGAAGGAGATTGTCCGGCGTCGCGGGAACGCCACCGTCGACGCCCATCACGAGCTGGAAGTGCGCGGGTTCCTTGACGAGGCCCAAATCGATTAGTTTCCTCCCTTGCTGGATGAACCCGACGTCGAAGGCTTCGATCTCCGGTTTGATGCGCAGGTCGAGCATCGCCTTCGCCAGGTATTGGATCGTCTCGACCGAGTTCACGTAGACGACCGAGGGGGTGCGGCCCGCGAAGTTCAGCGTCCCGGTCGTCAGGCTCCCCATCTCCGGTTTCGACTTCAGAGGCGCCGCGCGATCGGCATCCGTGGTCCCGGCGATCCCACTCGTCGAGGTCATGACGATCAAGTTCGTCCGCTTCCGGATCTTGTCCACGGTCTCCTTGAAGATTTCAAACCGAGAGGTGGGCCGTTCGTTCTCGTCCCGACAGTGAACATGGATGATCGACGCGCCGGCCTGTTCCGACAGGTAGGCGGTCTCCGCGATCTCGTCCGGCGTCATGGGCACGTGCGGCGAGTCTTTCTTCCGCGGGACCGAGCCCGTCGGAGCCACCGTGATGACGAGCTTCTCCATGCGCTCTCCACAGAGGCAAACCGGGCCCCGCTAGGTAAGCATTGTGGCCGCGCCAGCCCGGACTTCCCTCGATTCTTGACTCCATGGCGCGAGGCCCGCGGACGCATCCGTCCGCACGAACTAATATCCCCTCGGGTTTCGGTCGCCGCGAAGGCATGCTCCCACCGGAGGTCGTCGCGAAGATCCGCCGTTTCCACGCGTACCAGGTGGCGTCGTCGTTCGCGATCTGGATTCCGTTTTGGGCCCTCTGGATCCGCGGGAACCTGGCCTCGGACTTCGAGTTCACGCTGGTCGACGTCGCCTTCTGGATCGGCCTCCTCGTGTTCCAGTTGCCTGTCGGCGTGATCGCGGATCGGTACGGACGCAAGCCGACGATCGTGCTGAGCGAGGTGTTTCGGTCGGCCGGGATCCTCGGTTACGGTCTGGCGACGACCTTCGCCGGGTTCGTCGTCGCGAACGTGGTCTGGTCCCTCGGGGCCGCGTTCTCGATCGGGACCTCCTCCTACCTGTATGAGACCCTCCTCGCGATCCGACACGAATCCGAGTTCCCCCGATACATCGGGCGAAACACGATGATCCAACTTCTGTCGAATGCCGCAGGCGCCTTCGCGGGAGGCCTCTTCGTCCAAGCCTCGCACGACCTGCGTCTCACCCTGTTCGTCGGCGCCGGGCTGAATCTGATCGCGGTCCTCGTGGCCCTCACGTTCCTCGAACCCGCCGTCGAGCGGACGACGGAGCCGACGTACACCGAGCAACTACGTCAAGGCCTTCGGGTCGTCCGACGCCGCGAAGGGGTCGCCCTCCTGATCGGCCTCGAGGTCTTCCTCGGTGTCACGCTGTACGTGATGGCGATCTACCGGCCCCTGTACCTCCGGTTCCTCGGCCTCTCCGACGCGCAGATCGCGGTATCGATCGCCGGATTCTTGGTCGTCGCGGCGATCTGGTCCGCCTTCGCGGGCGGCATCTCGCGGGTCCTCGGCGAATTCGGGACGATCGCCCTCATGGTGGCCATGGCCTCCGCGGCGTTCTTCGGCATGTATGGCGCCGGACTGTTTCCCGGAGCGGTCCTGTTCCAGGTTCCGATCTATGTCGTCTGGAGCCTGCAACCGGCGCTCACGACCGCGTACCTGAACCGTCGGCTCGAACCCGGTCAGCGCGCCACCGTCCTCTCCATGGGAGCGTTCGCGTACACGCTCGCCCTTGTCGTCCTGGAACCCGTGGCGGGCCTCTTGACGACGTCGACGGGTCTGCTCAGCCTCGGCCTGTTCCTCGGGGTCGTGACGTTCGTACCATGCGCCTACATCCTGGCTCGATGGCGGCTCACGGTCGCGCCGTGGCCCGCGATGACACCGGTCCCATCGCGGCTCGTCGGGAGCGGTCGCGTCTCCCGATTCCATCGCCTCCTCGAGCGGATGAGCCGTCTCAGGCCGTGAGGGATTCCGAGACGGTCGCCGGGGGAGAGACGAGGTGGCAAGCGACGGAGTTCCCCGGCTCGATCTCCAGGAGAGGGGGTTCCGACGACGCGTGCAAGGACAGTTCGACGAAACCGTTCGTCGCATGGACCGCGGCGATTCCCTTCAGCGGGAGGAGGGTCTCGCGCCGCTCGGAAACGAGGGCGTTGAGTTCCCGCACCAGTGCGTCGGGCCCGCCGCCCCCCATCGAGAGACGAACGTTTCCCGCATCGGAGAGATCCACGCCGCTCGCGGTCGCCAGCATTCCGCCTGCCTTCAGTGACCGGAGCTGGTCGGCGACCTCCTCCGCGGTCCATCCGCACCGTTCGAATGCGAACGGACACCGGGGATGGAAACGGCATCCCGGAGGGATGTCCGAGGGATCGGGTCGTTCTCCTTTCAGGATGATCCGCTCGACCTTGTGGCGCGGATCCGGGCTCGGGACGACGGAGATCAGGGCCTTCGTATACGGATGCATCGGGTGACCGATCACCTGTTCCGTGGTGCCCATCTCGACGATCTTGCCGAGGTACATCACCGCGATCCGGTCCGCGAGGACCCAGGCCAATGACAGGTCGTGCGTGATGAACAGGTACGTGATCCCGCGGCGCGTGCGGAGTTCCATCATCACCTGGAGGATCTCGGTCCGGATCGACACGTCGAGCATCGAGACCGGTTCGTCCGCGACGATGAAGTCCGGCTGCAGGACGAGCGCCGCCGCGATCGAGACGCGCTGCCTCTGTCCTCCGCTCAGTTCGTGGGGGAATCGGAACAGGAACTCCTCCGGGGGTCGGAGACCCACGTCGGTCAGGGCCTCTCTCACGAGCGCGGACGTCTCCCCGGGATTCGTCGAGATTCGGTTCACCGCGAGAGGCTCGGAGACGATCTCATAGACGGATTGCTTCGGGTTCAGCGACTCATACGGATCTTGGAAGATGAGTTGGAGCCGCCTCCGGATCGACCGCATGTGGATGCCGGCCATCCCTTCGGACCGTGATCGCCAATCGAGCAGGAGGGAGGAGCTTCCGCCCGCGGCGATCGCACCGAACGCGAAGCCGACCAGCATCGCGGCCAATTCCTGGGTCCATGGGGTGGCGAGCGCCGCGCCGACGTCGAAACGCGAGACGTCTCCGACCAGAGCACGATGAAGGGACAACGCCGAGATCGGGGCGACGATGATCGACCCGAGTGCCAGCAAGGTCAAGATCACCCGGGTCCGCCGCGACAGGCGTGTCGGGGGTAATGATCCGATGAGGCCCAGAATCAGGCCAATCGAAACGCACAGGCCGATCGTGGACCACGGGTCGCCGAACGGTTCCACCACCGCTGCGAGGAGGAGGGACGGCGCGACGATCGCGAGGAACACCGCCGCGAGGAACGCCCCCGCCGACTTGAGCGCCTGCTCTACGGTCCATGGGAGACTCTCCTTCCATGTGACGGAATACTTGCGGCGGAGACCATCGAGGGTCTTCCGCGCCTCCGGGTCGTCCGGCCGCTGACGGACGTCCTCGTACGCGCGTGCCTCGCCTTCCGGCATCTCGAGGAGGATGTCTCCGTCCGTGGCCTCGACGAGTTTCAGGATCGCCTTCCCGGTCGAGGTCTTCCCGCATCCGCTTTCCCCGACGAGGCAGAACACTTCGCCTCGCCGGATATCCAGATCCACGCCGTCGACGGCGCGCACCCACAAGGGCTTGCCGCCCGCGAGTTCCCGGAGGAGTCCCTTTCGCAAAGGGAACCAGACCTTCAGGTTGCGGATGCGAATCAGACTTCGGTGATCGCGATCGGTCGTGGGGGCACCTCGGTGACCTGCGGGTACAGGAAACATGCTGCGCGGCGTCCCACGGACAATTCGGTCAGGGCGGGCTCCGCCTTCGTGCACCGATCGAACGCAAACTTGCACCGGGGATGGAAGACGCAGCCGCTCGGCGGCGAAATGAGGCTCGGGACGTCGCCCGGAATCGCTTCGGGCATGTTCCTCGGTCCTCGGATGTCCGGGAAGGCGCCCACGAGGCCCTGCGTGTACGGATGCTTCGGATCCGTGAACAGGTCCATCGTCTTCCCGGATTCCATCGTCTTGCCGGCGTACATGATCGTGACCTGCTCACACGTGTCTGCGAGGACGGACAGGTCGTGCGAGATTAGGATCATCGCCAAATGCAGCTCGCGGCGGAGTCGTTCGAGCAGGTCGAGGATTTGAGCTTGGATCATCACATCGAGGGCGGTGACCGGCTCGTCCGCGATCACGAGCTTCGGATTGCACGCGAGAGCCATCGCGATCATGACGCGCTGTCGCATACCGCCGGAGAACTCGTGCGGGTAGTCGTTGAGCCGGTTCCGCGAGATGCCGACGAGTTCGAGCAGATCCCCTGCGCGCTTGAACGAGGCCTCGGGTTCGGCTTCCTCGTGGAGCATGATCGGTTCCGCGATCTGACGGCCGACTCGCTGCACCGGATTCAGAGAGTTCATGGCCCCCTGGAACACGATCGACATCTCCTTCCATCGGATCGCCCGCATGGAATCCTCCGGGACCGGAACCAGGTCGCGACCTTCGAAGGAGATGGATCCACGCACAATCCGACCGTTGTACGGCAGGAGGCGCATGAGAGCGAGGGCCGTCGTGGTCTTCCCGCAGCCGCTTTCGCCGGCGAGGCCCATCGCCTCGCCGCGCTCCACGTTGAAAGACGCGCCCTCGACCGCGTGCACGATGCCTGCCTTTGTCCGGAACTCGATCGTCAGGTCGCGGACCTCGAGGAGGGTGGGCACCTCACCGCCTCCGGAGCCGCGGGTTCAGGATTTCGTCGAGCGCGTATCCGAACAGGTAGAAACCGAACACGAGGAAGACGATGCACAGCCCAGGGACGATGATCCACGCCGCCATTCCGATTGTGAGGGCGTCGTGCTGGTATGCCTCCGCGATGATGCGGCCCCAGCTCACGTTGCTCTTCACGGACAGATTGAGGAAGGCGAGGACGCTCTCGGAGAGGATCGAGATCGCGACCGTCAGGATCGTGTTCGCGAAGATCAGGGGGAAGGCGTTCGGGAAGATGTGACGGAGGAGGATATGGGCGTTCGACGAGCCGATCATCCGGCCTCGCTCGACGAACATGCGCTCCTTCAGGCTGAGCACCTGGCTTCGGACCACGCGCGCCGTGACCGACCATCCCGTGAGGCCGATCACGAGGATGATCCCGGCCAGGTCGAGGTAGTTGAGGCGTGCCGCGACGACGATCATGAGGACGAGCCACGGGATCGACAGGACGACGTCGTTGAAGCGCATGATCACCTCGTCGATCCAGCCGCCGACGAATCCGGAGATCAGGCCGACCGCGGTCCCGATCACGCTCGCGACGCCTGCCGCGAGCACTCCGACGAGGAGGGAGATTTGCGTGCCCCAGATCACCTGCGAGTAAATGTCGTAGCCGAACTGGTTCGTCCCGAACGGATGGACGCCGCCCGGAAGCGTGAGAGGGCCGACGTCGGGGACGGCTGTCAATGGACTGTAGGGCGCAATGAGAGGCGCCGCGACCGCGAGGAACGTGAAGAACAGGAGGATGATCAGACCCGCCATCGCGGTCTTGTTGTGGAACACCTGAAGGCCGATGTCCTGCATCCGTCGGCTGACCACGGTTGCGCGGGCGCGAAACGGCGAGATCGCGCCGGGGACCTTCACCACATCCACGGTTCCCATGTTCCCACCTAGGAGATCTTGATGCGCGGATCGAGCCACAGAAGCAGGAAATCGGAGAGGAGGTTCGCGAGGACCACGGCCACCCCCCCGATCACGATGATGAACTGCAGGAGCGGATAATCGAGGCTACCGATCGCTTCGATCGTTCGGAATCCGATGCCTTGGTATCGGAAGATGACCTCGACTTGGTACGCCCCGCCCAGGATGAAGGCGATGTCGAGGGCGATCAGGGACACCATTGGCGGCAAGCCGTTCGGCAAGATGTGACGCCGCAACACCTGGCGGGGACTGAGCCCCTTTGCCCGTGCCGTCGTCACGAAGTCCTCCGTCATGACGTCGATGAGGGAATTCCGCATCACGAGGGAGATTCCCGCGAGAGTCCCCAGCGACAGGGTCAAGGCGGGAAGCAACAGGTGGAGTCCCGCGTCCGCGAGGTGAACGATATCCCAGTTCCAAGGGATCAGGCGATCGTCGTAGTACCCTGACGTCGGAAGCGCGGGCCACCCCGGGATCCAAGTCTGGAACACGGAGTTCTTCCGGAACGCGCTCTGGAGGACGAGGCCGAGCCAGAAGATCGGCATGCCGTACAGGAAGATTCCGATGCCGGTCGACACGAAGTCGAACGCTTTGCCCCGGCGAACAGCGGAGTACGCCCCCACCGCGATGCCGATCAGAATGGTGATGATCGTCGACGTGCCGACCAGGAGGAGCGTCCAGCCGAGGTCGTGGAACAGGATGTCCGCGACCGGTCGATGGTCTTGGTATGATACACCCCAGTCGAGCGTGAACAGCCGCTGGAGGTAGATCACGAACTGCTCCCACTGGGGCCGGTCGAGCCCGAAGAACGAGATCATGTAGTCCCGGAGACCGCGGAACTTCGGGTCCCGGGGGATGATGGAGAGGGATGGGTCCCCCGGCATCAGCCGGATCAGGAGATAGTTCAGGCAGATGATCCCGAAGATCGTGATGCCGGCATTGATCAGGCGTCGCGCTACGATCCTCAGGAGTTTGCTCGTCGAGATCCACTCTCCGACATGCGCGATCTCGGTCCCCGGTTTGCCTCAGGGCGGACGGGCGCCTCGCGTTCGCGGCTTTTCCTCGCGGGGTGTCTTCGAGTTCGATGCGTTCCTCCGCGGCCCGAGTTCGGCAGCAATCAGGAGCAGGGAGATAGCGACCACGATCGCCCCCGGCACCAGGAACACGATCACATCGCTCGCGGGAGCGGGGACGAATTGAACCGTCCTCTCTGCGCCGAAGTCCGCTGCCAAGGGGGCGACCGCCCCCGGCTGGATCGCGGCGATGGTCGTCGCGCAGGTCGGCCATTCCGCGTCCTTCACCCGCACGCTCACGGTGTAATTGCCGCTCGTCGCGTAGGTGTGCGTGGCCGTACCGCTCGACGTGGTCTGCGTCGCGCTGCCGTCGCCGAAGTCCCAGGTGTAGGTCAGGGTCGCATCGTTCGGGTCCGTCGCCGTCACGCTGATCGTGGCGGCACTCCCGGGCGCGTGACTGATCGACGGGAACGAGGAGATGGTCGGCGGTGGATTCTCACTCGGGTAGATGCGGAACCACAAGGCCGCACTGTCGCTGTCCGGCACCAATCCGGGCTGCTGGGTCCAATCGCCCCAGTTCTCCCAGCCATACCCGTAGCCCTTCGAACTGGTCGCGGCATAGAGGTCTTGCGCGTAGTAGGGCAAGATGTACGCGGCATTGTCGTAGAGCATGCGTTGCATCTCATCCGTGATCGCACGACGGGCCACCGGGTCGATCGTCACAAGAGACTGATTGTACAGGTCATCGTACGTCGCGTTCGAGTACCAACTGTCACTCGTGTCCGGGATCGAATCCGTCGTTTGCACGGAGAGAACATCAGTCGACGGGTCGGAGATCGGGCTGAAGACCCAGTCCCACAGCCACATGTCGAAATCGGAGGATTTCCAGACGTCGTTCATGGTGTTCAGGGGTCGCACCTCATACCCCGGTGCCGCGCTTCCGGAATGGTCGACCGTCTCGATCCCCGCCTGGCGTAGCCATGTCGTGATGTTCGCGGAGGCCACCGCGAACTCGGGGTGCGAGTCAGGCGTGTAGAAGCGGAAGCGCAGCGGCTCCGTCCCGCCCACGCGGTACAACGGCGTCGTCGTCGGAGTCGCGGGGAGACCGGTGGCGGTGAAGTTCCAACCGGCGTCATTGAGCAGTTTGCGGGCAGCCGCAGTGTTGAACGGGAATCGATCGGCGGCCGGAATCGTGTAGTGCCACGGGTTGCTTGCGGGGACGAGGGTGTCCGCGACGGTGGCCAGGCCCAGATACGCATACTTGACGATGGAGGCTTTGTCAATGCTCATCGCGACGGCCTTCCGGACTGTGGGGTCGAGGAGAAGCGGGCTGCTCGTCCCGTTCATGTAATCCGGATACTTGTTTCGAATCGCCGGGGTGATCTGGTTCAGCACGATCTCACCGACGAATCCACCGGCGACCGCCTTCTTCTCAATGGCCTGACCTTGTCCCGGAGTCAGCCCGCCGAGAAACACGGGGGCCGGGATGTTGTAGATCACATCGAGGTCGTCCGAGCCCGACGTGAAGCTGCTCGCCATTGCGCCGGCGCTCGAGAAGAAGATGAACCGGATCTCGTCCGGCCGGACGACGTTGCAGTATTGCGTGTCCCCGTAGTAGTTCGGGTTCCGATGCAGGATGATGGGACCGCTCGCGAGGTTGCTGTTCGTGTCAAAGTACAGGGGCCCCGAGCCGACGATCACCGGCGGAGCGTTCGCGATGGGGTCCGTGATGCTCTCCCATAGGTACTTGGGGAAAATCGTGACCGCGGTCAACATGGAATCGATGGCCGCAAACGGCTCCGTCGTTACGATCTGGACGGTGTAGGTATCGATCTTCGTGACGCTGTCGACCTCACTCACGTAGCTGTTCAGGACGCTCCCGTTGTGGACGTTCACCATGTTGTACGAGAAGACGACGTCGTCCGCAGTGACGGGATGGCTGCGGTCCGTGGGATTCGCCGGATCTGTGAAGTATGCATTGTGGACGAGATGGAAGGTCCACGTGACGTTGTCCGACGCGACCTCCCACTTGTTCGCGAGGTCCCCGACCACGTGATAGGCCCCATCGCGCGTGGCCAACGTGCTGTACACGTTGTACACGACGACGAACTCCAGGGTCAGCGTGAACACGTTCGGATTGAGGCTCTTCGCGGTTTGCCCAGAGAGCCCGATCCGAAGGGCGCGTACTGTCGGAGGCGCTCGCGCCGAAAGCAACACGTATGCGGTGGCGGCGAGGATCGCCACCACGATGATCGCGACCAGAATGTAGGCGATCAAGCGCCGCTGTTTTCTTCGAAGTCCGGGCTCACTCGGAGGCTCCATCGGAGCGGTCGGTGCTGTCTGTGCCATAATCGATCCACCCTCCCGCGCGCAGCCGGGAAAGGTCTCCCGTGCTACGGAGTGACGGGATTCGCCCAGCGTATATAAGGACTCTCGGGCGCGCAGTTCGAAGCTCGTTCGACGAACGGATTCGCATGGTCGACTCAGGCCGCGTATTCGGACTGGCTCTGCTCTCTCATGAATTGCAGGAGATAGTAGTGACCGCCCGCGGACTTGCCGGAGGTCCCGGACATCTTCCAGCCCCCGAAAGGCTGCACTCCGACGACGGCCCCGGTCGTCGCCCCCGCCGCCCGGTTTGCGTAGAGGACACCGGCCTCGACCTCGGAGAAGAAACGCCGAACCTCGCTCGGTTCTCGGGAGAAGATCCCCGCCGTGAGCCCATAGTCGACGTCGTTCGCGACCTGAATCGCATCGTCGAGTCCCTCGACCTCGATGACGGAGAGAATGGGAACGAACAATTCCTCTTTGTTGATTCGGTGGTCCCTGGGGAGGCCGTCCACGATTGCGGGATCGACGAAGTGTCCCATCTTCGGATCGGACTTGCCACCGAACACGACTTTCCCTTTCGACCCTCGTATCTCCGCGATTGCCTTCTCATAGGTCGCGACCGCGGCGTCGTTGATCACGGGCCCGAGGTACACATCGCGGTGAGTCGGATCTCCGATCTTGATCTTCTCCGTCTCCGACACGAGGCGCTCAAGGAACGCGTCCTTCACGGTGCGATCGACGAGGACACGCGAGCAGGCGGAGCACTTCTGGCCCCCGTATCCGAACGCGGCCCGCATCACGCCGATGGCCGCCTTCTCCAGGTCCGCGGTCGCCGTGACGATCGTCGGGTTCTTGCCGCCCATCTCGGTGATGATCGGCTTGGGGTGCGTCCGGGTGAATTTCTTGAACGCGGCGAGACCGACGGCCCGCGACCCGGTGAACACGAAGCCGTCCACGCCCTCGTTGTCGACGAGTTCTTGGCCCACCGTGGCGCCTGGTCCGGTCACGTAGTTGAAGACGCCCGGAGGCAGGCCGGCCTCGTGGAGAAGTTCGCACAATTTGAGGCCCATGTATGGCGTGTCGCTCGCAGGTTTGAACACGACCGTGTTCCCCGTGATCAGCGCGCCCGCCGACATGCCTGCCGCGATCGCGAACGGGAAATTGAACGGGGCGACCACGGCCCATACGCCATACGGTCTCAGCATCGCGCGGGCCGTCTCGCCCGGGAGGAACTGGCCCATCGTGTGCTCGTACCCCTGGTTCCGCATCATCTCCGCGGCATACCACCGCAGGAGGTCCGCGGCCTCGTCCACGTCCGCCATCGCCTCGTAGCGGTTTTTCCCGTTCTCGAAGGAGAGCAGGGCCGCTTCGGCGTACTTCCGTTCGGAGATTCGATCCGCCGCCCGTTGGATGGTCCGGACCCGTTCGAGATACGGGGTTCCTGACCACGTCGGGAACGCCGCCTCCGCGGCCTTGATCGCCTGCTTCGCGTGCGATCGGGTCCCCTTCTGGAAGAGACCGAGCACGAGACTCGTATCCGCCGGGCTCACGTCGGGGAAGGTCGCGGCCGACCACACCTCCTTGCCGTCGATGATGATCGGATGCTTGTTCCCGAAGTCCGCTCGGACCTTGTCGACCGCGGCCTCATAATTGACATGGAACTCTTCGGTCTTGCCGAGTTCAACGGCGTTCTGCCACGTCCGTTCGTTTCGAAATTCCATGAGTGCAATCCCTCGGGTGGACGCATGGCAGGAGCCAGAATAAGGTTTCGCCTCGCCCCGATTCCCGTCGCGGTTCGCGGACCTCGACCGCGGGAATCGGGAGGAGTTTTCGGATCGTTCGCCTTGCACGATCAAGGATCGAGGTCACGCGATGTACGTGTCCGGCGATCCCTCATACTTGTCGTACTGCGCCGTGGCGGCGATCGCGGCGAGAAGCTCGCGGGCCCATTCCCTCGTGTATGAGTTCAGCGGGACCTCGGTCGTCGTGCCGAGCCATTCGAAGACTTCCTTGAATACGGCGCGTTGTTCCGCCTTCGTCAGGCCCTCTTCGATCTTGACGACCCGTTGCTCCAGCCGGTTCATGCCGAGGACGAACTCCTTGCACTGGGCCAAGAACTTCGCCTGTTCTTCGCGCGTCATGGAGAGACCCGCCTCTCCATGCGGTCCAACCTCGATAAACTTTCGCAACCTTCAAAGGAGGGCGAGGGCTCAGCGAATCCGATGACCGTGTTCGTCCGCGTCGCGAAGGCAGGAGAGATTCCGCCCGGGAGCGGACGAGTCGTGGTCGTCCAAGGGTATCCGGTCGCCCTGTTCAACGTGGACGGACGATTCTATGCGGTCTCCAATGTGTGCTTGCATCGCGGTGGGCCCGTGGGCGAGGGAGAACTGGAGGGCACGATCGTGACCTGTCCGATGCACGGATGGGAGTACGACGTGCGGACGGGAGCGAACACGATCAACCCCGCGGCTCGGTTGAGGACGTACGATGTCCGTCTCGAGGGCGACGATGTCCTCGTCGGCGCGTGAGCATCGTCCCGAACGAATGGCGAAGACTCATCTTCTCGAGGGCCATGCCCCGGCGAGGGATGCCATGGTTCGCGATAGCCGGATCGCGCTCTCCTTTGTCTTCGGTTTGGTCGGCGGTCTCCTGATCCTCACGACCGTCCTGTTGTTCCTTCCGTCGCTGTTCTCGCCATACTATGGCTATCCCGGTCCCTTTGCCTATGGGCTCATCGGCATCACGATGGGGATCGCGTCCGGCGTGCTGGTAATCGTGGGGGCGACCATGAGCTTTCGACGGCCGTCGCAGGGAGTCACTTGGGGGATCGTGACGGTCGTGTTTGGTGCCCTCAGCCTCTTCGGATTCGGCGGGTTTGGGGTCGGCATGGCCCTCGCGGTGACTGGGGGCGCGCTCGCCATCGTTTCGGGCGCCTCAGGACCCGTTCCCGGACAAGGAGGACAGCGCGCGTGCACGAGCTGCGGCATGCTCATCGCCATGGAATTCGCGCATTGCCCGCACTGCGGACATACCATGGCGCCGATTCTTCGATAGCTCATCGACGACCGGTCAAGCTTTAACGCTCACGCCGGGTTCCACGAGCACTTGGCCATCGACCTTCTCTGGCTGTTTCTGACGGGCCTGGCGCTCTTGGGACTCCTTCCGAACGTGATCTCTCTCGAGCAAGGGTTCCGTTTGCGAGGACATGTGCGCCGCGCGATGCGAATGGCCTTCGGTGCGTTCCTCCCGCCCGTGGTCGTGATTCTTCCCGTCCGCGGCATCGACCCGGGATTCGACGAGAACGTTCGAGCGATCCTCCGGCAGACCTACCCAAAATATCGTCTCGTAATCGTTTCGGACGACCTGGCGGATCCCGCGGCGGACAGGGCGCGCGCGATTGCGGCGGAGTGTCCGCGCGTTCCGGTCTCCGTGGTCGTGGCGGAGCCGGGCGAGCTCGCAGGGAAGGTGAACGCCGTCCGATCGGGCCTGTTGCATCTTGCGCCGGCCGATGAGGTCGTCGTCTTCGCCGATTCGGACATCCGGCCGGCGCCGGATTGGCTCCGGCAGCTTGTGCAGCCACTCGCCGATTCGACGGTCGGCGTGGCCACGGGGTTTCGCTGGTATCTTCCGCCCACACCGACGTTCTGGTCTCTCGTCCGCACCGAGTGGAACGCGGTGAGTGCGAACGTGTTGTTCGACCCGCGCCGCGCGTTCGCATGGGGCGGGTCCTGTGCGGTGCGCTGCGACCATCTGACCGCCCTGCGTCTCGAAGATCGATGGCGGGGCGTGCTGAGCGACGACTTGGTCCTGTCGCAGGCCGTTCGCGATGCGGGCCTCAAGATCGCGTACATGCCCGCGGCCCTCGTTCCCACCTTCGAGGGAGCGACCCGCGCGACCTGCCTCGAGTGGTGCCTCCGACAGATGATGATGGCCACTCTCTACTTGCCGATCGTCCGCCAATATGCCGCGGCCGCCTTTGCCGTGTTCGATGGGTCCGTGCTCCTGGGCATTGCATCGCTGATTCTCGCGGCGGTCTGGGGGCCATCCTACCTCGTTCCCGCGGTCCTTTTCCTGACGCCGCTTCCCGTCGCGGTCGGGAAGGCCTCCTTGCGACGCCGGGCTTTGTTTGCGGCCTCCCCTTCTGTTGCGACGGCGTGGCACGTGTCTCCACTGCGGGCGGCCATGGCGGCTCTTGCAGTCCCGTGGGTGATGGCTTGGGGCCTCGCGCACACGCGGTCGCAGACGTCGGTCCGATGGCGCGGTCGTGTGTACGACGTCAGGGACCCGCATGGAATCCGGCTGCTCGATTCAGGACCCGCGATCGAGGCTGAATCGAATGCCTCGTCGCGATGAATCTCTGGTGATTCAGCTTGCGGCTGCCAAAGGTAGCGAATCACTCAGGCTTCGCGCCGTTCGCGGGCTCCGATCGCTCCCGCAGATGCTCCTGGAACTTGGCGAGCTCCGACAAGATTTCGTTGCGGCGCTCGCTCTGTCGGAGGGTCCGGGCCATGGAAATGGCCGGCGGGAACAACGCGACGGCGAGGACGATTGCGATCGTGAAGCTAGTCAAGTCCACGCGGGCCCACGCAAGGGCAATCAGCAGGACGATCACGATGGACGGAGGTAGGAAGAACGCGGTGAACACGCCCTCGATCCGGACGAGGGGCTGACGCGCCCGGTTCTGCATGGCCAGCACCTCGGTGTCGGAGTAGCTCTTGGCGGTCGTGATCATCCGTTCGCCTCGGCGCGCGAAGCGATCGCGGATCACCATCATCGTCTCCAGATAGCCGCGGGACTCCGCGCGGAACACACGGATCGACCCTGGCGTGAAACGGATGAGGATTCGGCGTCCCTCCTTCGTCTCGATGCCGATCCCGGTGTGCACAAGGGTCCCGGCCGATGACGCGAAGGGCGACAGGAAGGAACCCGCGACCTCGTAGCTCCTCGGATACACATCGCGGGCCTCAGACCAGGGGATGTAGCGCGGGCGTCCGAGAAGCCGTCGCCACAACGGCAGCGACACTTCGATTCCGTCTTCGAAGACGAGCGTCGGGCTAGGTTTGAACAGAGCCATTGCGAGGAGGACCGCGGCAAGGGGCGCGAAGCAAGCGCCTCCGAGCGGCCACAGACCCTCTGGGCCGGCAACGATTGGCCCGATGCCAAACGTGACGACGAGGACCAGGAGGAGCAGGGCCACCGTCATCGGATTCGCGAGGATCGGGCGGTATGTATAGAGGAGGGCGCCGCGTCCTTTCTTCTCCATGCGGAGGCGCGAAATGCGGACTCGGCTAAAAGGGCTCTCCACCGGACAAACCCTTTTGCAGGCGGTCCCTTACCGATGCCGTTGCTCGCTCTCGGGATCGAAGGGACCGCCCACACGGTCGGCGTGGGCATCGTCGACGAGACGTGCCGCGTCCTCGCGAACGTCTACGACATGGTGAAGCCGGAGAAGGGGGGCATCCACCCGCGGGAGGCCGCGAACCATCACGCGGAAGCGGTCGTTCCGCTGATTCGAAAGGCGGCGGACCTCGCCGCGATCGACCTCGGAGACCTCGACGTGGTTGCGTTCTCGCAGGGCCCGGGCCTCGGGCCCTGTCTCCGCACGGTCGCGACCGCGGCGCGGGCCCTGGCCCTCACGCTCCACCGACCGATCATCGGGGTGAATCACTGCGTCGCCCATCTCGAGATTGGCCGCGGCGTCACCGCAGCGAAGGACCCCGTCCTCCTGTACGTGAGCGGCGGCAACACGCAGGTGATCGCCTTCGCCCGAGGGCGATATCGCGTCTTCGGAGAGACGCTCGACATCGGCATCGGCAACATGCTCGACAAATTCGCACGGGAGTGCGGCCTTCCGTTCCCCGGCGGTCCAATCCTCGAGAAGTTCGCGCGCGACGGGAATCGGTTGCTGACCTTGCCGTATAGCGTGAAGGGCATGGACGTGGCGTTCAGCGGCATGCTCACCGCGGCCCTCGCCCTCCGGAAGCAGGGCGCTTCGATGGAGGACCTCGCCTTCTCGATCCAGGAGGTCGCCTTCGCGATGCTGACGGAGGTGACGGAGCGCGCCATGGCCCACCTCGACAATGGAGAGGTCCTCTTGGGCGGAGGCGTCGCACGGAACAAGCGGCTGCAGGAGATGGTCGGGCGGATGGCGCTGGACCGGGGTGCCGCCATGTTCGTTCCGCCCGGTGACCTGTGCATCGACAACGGCGCGATGATCGCGTGGACGGGCCTGCAGATGTACCGCGGGGGCGTACGGATGGCCGTGGCGGATACAATCGTCAATCAGCGATACCGGACGGACGAGGTCGCCGTGACCTGGCGCTGATCTCGCCGACGATCCGAATTCACCGTGTAACGGCCTCACGAGCCCTTCACGACCCCGTTCCGGCACCGGCGTGGGCGATCGGATGCCCCATCTCTCGGAGCGTGGCCTCGATGGATCGGAATCCGGCCTCGAGATCCTCGTGCGAGCAGATGCCCATGTGTCCGATTCGGAAGATCCGGCCTTTCAGGTGATCCTGCCCACCCGCCACGGTCGTCCGATGCTTCTCTCGAAGGATCCTCCTAAACACAGAGTCGTCGACTCCGGCGGGATACCGGATGGCTGTGACGGTGTTCGACGCGAACTTTGGATCCGGGAACAGTTGGAGGCCGAGGGCGTCCACGGTCGCCCGCGCTGCCTCCGCGAGCCGCGTCGTGCGCGCGATGCGGTTCTCGAGACCTTCTTCCTTGAGCATCCGAAGAGCCTCTCGAAACGCGAGGAAGAGTGGGACCGCGGGCGTGTAGGGCGTATCCTGTTTCGCGAGCGCATCGACGTGGGCCTTGAGATCCGTATAGAAGGAGGTGTCGGAATGAAGCGAGTCATAGGCCTCCGTCGAGAGGGCGACGGCGCTGAGGCCCGGGGGCGCCGCGAGACACTTCTGCGAGCCCATCACGAGCGCGTCGATGCCCCATGCGTCCATCCGATTCTCGAGCCCTGCCACGGCCGTGATCCCGTCCACGATCAGGAAGGCGTCGTGGTCCTTCACGACCTTCGCAATCTCAGCGATCGGATTCGTGAGCCCGGTCGACGTCTCGTTCCAACAGACGGTCACCGCTCGGAACGAACCCGCCTCCAGGGCCCCGGACACCTTCTTCGGGTTCACCGCGGTGCCCCACTCGAACGAGAGTGGGGTCGCGGTCGCATACACCTGGGCCAGCTCGTGAAACCGCTGGCTGAATTTTCCGTTCACCAGATTCAGCACCCGGTCTTCTTTCCGAAGGAGTCCCGTCACCGCTGCTTCGAGCCCGGCCGTCCCGGACCCGGAGAGGACCGCCACCTTGCCCTTCGTGCCAAACAGGTACTGCGTGAGCGCGCGGATCTCGGCGAGGATCTCCTTGAATTCCGCACCGCGATGGTTCATCGCGGGCCTCATCATCGCTTGGAGGACCCGCGGGTCCGTTTTCACGGGACCCGGAAGAAGGAAGACGTCCGGACCAGAGTCCGTCATCGCGCCGCGCAAACGTCCGAGCATGCGATAAACGATTCGTTCGCACGACGAAAACGCGGAGGCGACGAGAAATGCACGACGATTGACGATAGGCCTTACGCACGAAGCAACGATGCTTCGTTTGACAAAGTTCCAGCAACGGTTAAATACGGTGTAACTGTTCGCCGGACGCTCGTCAGTCAAACGATGTCGTTTTGACCTACGATGCAGGGCGGAGAACATGCGGGATGCGGATTCGGAAAAGATGACGTTGCGCCTGCCCGCGCGGTATCTGAAGGCGCTCGACTTCCTTGTCGAGGTCGACGACTTCCCAAGCCGCTCGGAGGCGGTGCGCGCCGCGATTCGCGATTTCGTGTACGCCCGCGTGGAGTTGGTCACGGACAAACTCAAGAAAATGAAGGACGCAGAACGCACCCTCGCAGAGGCGGAGGCGTTCAAGCGGGAATACATGAACCAGTAAGATGGGACGGGGTGTCGCCGAAGAGGTGCGGCGGCACGCCGATCGTCACGATTACCTCCCCCCCAACTGGGTGGCCGCAGAGCCACCCACTTTATTTTTCGCAATGAGCCGTATCGCTCGATTCCCTTTTTTGTCAAGCGAATCAAGAACGATTCTCGTTTCAAGTAGAGCTGACCGCCCCGCCTAAGGAGGCGGGGACCCACCTCTCCTTCCGATGGCAGCGGTCACACAGCTCTGGAATCGGTGGCATGACAGTGGATACGACGCCGAATTGCCCGTTCGCATCCGACATTTCGTCTGGCTCTCGACAGGAATGTTCAGCGCGGCGGCACTCGCCCTCGCGTTCCTCGGATACGCGTGGACCGGGACCTTCGCCCAGGCTGCGTCCAACTTCCTCGCGTCGATCGTGTCCGGGGCGGTGTTCGGCATCTCCTGCGTCCTGAAGTTCGGTCCGACGGACGCGTGATATTCACCCGCGATAACCGGTTCGCCACTTACATGGCCTCGTCGCGGCGTCGCCGCGGTCCATGGCAACGCAGGCGGAGCACGCGACGTCCGCGGATTTCATCGAGCCGCTCGAACTCACCTTCCTCGCGCGCATCCGAACCTTTCTTTGGCTTGCGTCGGGGCTGTTCAGCGCCGCTTCGTTGGCAATCCCCATGATCGGCGTCCTGGCGTTCGGCAGCATGGAGGGCGTCGGCCCGAGTTTCCTCGCTTCGCTCGCGAGCGCGTGCCTCTTCGGACTCGTGTCGATCT